>JALWZB010000059.1 GCA_027002995.1 Desulfurococcales archaeon | reverse complement strand
CTCGTAGAAAAGTATGTACGCGTCCCTCTCAATACCGTACTCCAGCCCGACGACGCGGTAGCCACGCTCCCTTATTAACCCGGAGACCTTACCCATTAACTCGCCTCCCTCCCTGAAGGTCACCACGTCCCTTACCCACGTCCTCTCCATTAGCTCGTCCTCCTCACCCTTAGCCGCGAATAGTATGGGGTCCCCCTCAGCCGGGACAAGCATTGCTGGCCTAAGCCACTTCACGCCCGTGAAGTACGTGAACGTTGACTTAACGCGGATCATGGCCGCGTCAATGCCTGCGGACCTGAGCCTCTCCTGAAACCGTTTAAGCCTCGAGCGAAGAACTTCCGGTGGGTAGCGAAGCTTCAAATCATTAATCACCCGCAACTATTAACTCGCCCTACCCTCTATTAAGACTTGAGTGCCTACCTTACCCCCGTCCCTAGGCATTCCTGCTCGCCCGCTTCGCCAGCTTAACCATGTCTTTAGCGTCCATCACCTCAAGCCAGGTTTCCGGTGTTGTTGAGGCGTCCGGCACTATCAGGAGCTTCCTTGCCTCCGGGTACTTAGCGAGCCTCTCCTCAGCCTTCCTCACGTCCTCCCTCCTCACCCTGTTGACCCACTTCACCTCAGCAACTAGGGCGACCTTCCTGAACCTTGTTAGGGCTATGTCTATCTCCGGCTCCACTATCTTAACCGGTTTCAGGCCGTAGGCCTCAGCTAGTAGCCGCTCAGCAAAGCGCTCCACTAGGATCGGCATGCGTTCCCTCACAGCCCTCTCGATGAACCCCCAGGTCAGTGGGGTGTCGAAGAACCCGTACTTGGCGTGGAGGTAGTATATCAGGTCGGTAAGCGGTGATGGGTGCCTGTACCGGCTCCCCCTCCTTCTCCCCCACACCTCAACCCTCTCTAGGAGGCCTACCTTGATGAGGGTGTCCACGTACTTCACTATGTGTGAGGAGCTCGGGGTGGGTGCCTGGCCCTTCGAGTGCGTGTAGGCGGCTATCTCCGTCAGCCTGTCCCTGCCTGACGCAACCGCCTCCAGTATGGTGCGGAAGCGCCTGGTGAACGTGACGTCCTCCTCATCAAGCACCTCGCCTAGGAGTGCCGGGGCGAGCTCCCTGCCGGTCAGGACCGCGTCCCTCAATCCCTTACCTATCAGGGAGGGCTCCTGGTAAAGTGTTAGGAGCTCTATAAGCTCCTTACCCGCCTCAACACCCCAGTCATGGCGGAGGAGGTCAAGCGGGGACACGAGCCCGACCTTCATTACCGAGAATAACCCGAGGAGGGGGGCGTCGGGCCCCTCAATAAACCTTCTGAAGTAGTGGAGGGTTGAGGTGATCAACGTTAGGTCCTCCCCGCACTCACCCGCTTGGAGGGCGTCGAAGAGCCTGGGGTCAGCCCTGTGGAACTCGTCCACGATGATGCCGCCTGCACGGCAAATCCTTAGGAATGCCGGGAGCCCGAATTCCTCGCCGATGAAGGGGTCGTAGAAAGTGCCGCCCCTCCTAACGATTAGGTACTGGCGGTCATGCAGAACGTGCCTGACGTAGAACGTCTTACCCGTCTTCCTCCTGCCGTACAGTAGCTTACGCCCGCCGCCCCCGCGGAGGAAGGATTCAAGAGCCTCCCTCCTAACAAATAATACCATGAGTATCATACCTTCAGTATCATACCTCTAGTCGACAACTAATAAGCATAACCCAACACACATTAACCCGCCTTACGTTCAGTGGGGGAAGGTGCGCGTGCAGGGCTTAGGGAGCGAGGCTCCGCGCCTCACTCTTTCCTGCAGAACCTGCTTAAGTACTCCCTACTCACGCATACGCGGAAGTCCGTGGTTCTGTAGTACTTCCTCACCACCCCCCTCACCTCATTAACCTCAACCCTGTAGGTGAGTAGGCCGGCCCTAAGC
>JALWZB010000058.1 GCA_027002995.1 Desulfurococcales archaeon | reverse complement strand
GTGGGGGAGGGTAGGCAGGTCCGTAAGCGCCGTGGGTGGCTGTCCTCGCCCTTCTCTTCTTGACGAGCAACATGAACACCACTGCTATCGCCGCCGCGATCACCGCGCCTACAGCTGCTGTCAGTAACCCTCCAAACCCTCCTCCACCGCTACCTACGGCGCCTGCCGGCTCCTCATTAATCGCGCCCTTGAGTTGCGGGACGTTCGTGTCTATTAGCGTTATCTTAGCTTCCCCGCTTGCTTCCTCGCTTTCTCCTGATAGGTAAGCATTCTTCAGTAGGCCTGTCTTCACGTCGTAGGCTATCGTTGCATTGAGTTTCCCTATGGTCGTACTCTTTATCCCATCAGGCGGGAGATCCTCTGGATCAATCCATACGGGTATGTAATAACCTATGAAGTTCTCTACAAACGTTTTGAAATCGTCCTCCGTAGCGCCCTCAGGTAACTCCTCCACCTTTATGTTACTTGCCTTGGCGTTCTGTATGTCGATGTAGTCTTCCCCTGCCTCAAGCGTGATCCTGACGTCCCCGCTACCCTTAAGCACATCCCCGCTCTTCTTATTCACTAGGTTAAATTCCAAGTGATACGTGACGTACTGGCCTGTCTTGACGCCTAACGTGCTTTCTGAGGAGCTTGACGTTGCTTGCACTGGTGGTTGAGCCTCGGACGTAGACGTGGTGGTTGTCCCTAACCATCCGGGTTTGACGTTAGTGTCTACGAGCTTTATTTCATACATGTACTTGCTTTCCTCCTCACTACCCACCTTCGCGTACTTGAGTAGGTACGTGTGCGTGTCGTAGACCTCGTAAACCGTTACGTTGTATTTCCTCGTCTGGATCACGCCGTTGGGCGTCAGTTCCTCAGGGTCCGCGACTATGTCGATTAAATTACTTATCAGCACGCTAACGGCTGTTTTTATCCCCGCTAACTCAGTGTCGTCGAACCTACCACTAACTATCTTAATGTCAGTTACCTCCTCGCTAGGCCATGTGGGGTCGCTTAAGTCCACGTATACGTAGGCTATGAAGTACCTTGACTTATCCTTGTTATATCCGTGGAACTCATACTTCGCCCAATACTCGTCGCTCGCGTTGAGGGCTGGCTGCATTATCGCTAATAGGGAAGCCATGATTACTAATAATGCAAGTATGGAGGCTACTGCTCTCCCCGAGCGTATGTTAGGTACGGACATTTCATACACCTGTATGGGGCTATTGTTTTTCCCTGTTTTTGTTGGTTTATATATGTTGTTCTCTAAAATAGATATAAAAATCATATTATTCAATTCTTGTACAGATCATCACTACATAACATGAACAACTTAAAGGTGCTCCCTTAAAAAATATATCTGGTGAGCACGCTTGGTTGAGCACCACGACCTCATCATACGTAACGCTAGAGTTCTAGGCATGGATCCTAGCAAGACCTACGACATCGTAATCGATAACGGCGCAATAACTTCGGTGTCAAGCCATTCCTCAGGTAGGGGTGGGGTGGAGATTGACGCTGGAGGGGGTTTAGTGACCCCACCCTTCGCTAACCCTCACCTCCATGCGTGTAAGGTGTACACGTTCCTCATGCTTGGTGAGGAGGCTGTTAGGGAGTACCAGTCCTCCGGGATGGGTGGGGCGATGGCCGCCATAGAGATAGCGTCTAGGGTTAAGGAGAGGTATGAGGAGTCCTGGATAAGGCGTAACGCCATGAAGGCAATGCTTGACGGGTTAAGGCACGGCGTTCTCTACGTGCGTGCTTTCGTTGATGTGGACACTAAGGCGAGGTTAGAGGGGGTTAAAGCCTTACTTAAGGTTAGGGACGCCCTCAAGGACTACATGACGATTCAGGTCGTGGCATTCCCGCAGGACGGGGTCGTGAGGGAGCCTGGGGCTGAGGAACTGGTTAGGAAGGCCGTTGAGTTGGGGGCGGACGTCGTTGGGGGCATACCTTGGATCGAGCTTAGCGAGGAGGACGAGTGGGCACACATCAACGCAATGTTCGAAATAGCTAAGGAATTTAATAAGGACGTAGCGATGCTCACCGACGACGCCGGCGACCCCTCCCTAAGAACGACGTGGAAGCTCGCCATCAAGACGCTTAAGGAGGGGTGGACGGGCAGGGTGACGGCGTGCCACGCCAGGGCATTAGCCACATACCCTAAACCATCACTCCTTAAGGTAGCGGAACTAGCTAGGAAGGCAGGCATGTCCTTCGTAACCGACCCCCACACAGGGCCCCTCTACCTACCCTTCAAGGAATTACTTAGGTTAGGGGTTAACGTGGCGCTAGGGCAGGACGACATAGCGGACGCCTACTACCCCTACGGAATGAACAACATGCTTGAGGTAGCGTTCCTAGCCTCACACATCACCTGGTCAATGACCCTCAAAGACATGGACACGTTCATGGACATGATAACGTGGCGCGCCGCCAAAGCAATGAACGTCAAGTACCCCTCAATAAGGCCCGGCGACCCAGCCAACCTCCTAATCCACGAAGGCAGAACACCCTACGAACTAATATGGTACCATAAACCACCGAAGTACGTTGTGAGTAAGGGTAAGGTCGTGGCTGCGTCAGGGAGGTTAACCGAGGAAATCCACACACTCACCACTTAATCACGGGACTGCATAGAAATCCGCAAGAGTATTTTTAGTTAAGTTGACCAGCCACAGCCTTCGCAACGTAGTTGCATACATAATCAGTGCTTATCCTCGTCCCCTCCTCTGCATCAAGGATATACATTGAGGGGTACTCGCCTTCCGAGAGCCTCAGCGGGAACACGTAAATGTAGTCCTTCTTGCCGTCAAGGTTCTTCTCGTAGATCGCGGACTTCACGTTATCGAAGGTTATTCCCCTTAGACCTGCTTCCCTTAGGAAGTGTAGTAGTGCTGCCTTACTTATGGGTCTAGCGTTGTTAATGATCACTGGGGTCACGCTGGCGTTAGGAGTGATCACCTCCGTACCTCCTCCGATCACCGTGTTTGTGCTCGCTGTGCTGCCTCCCGTAACTGGATTTACTTGGTGTCGTTTGGGTACCTACCCACACCAACGCTAAGCACGCGGTTAGAATCACTAGAATTATTGGGAGTACAGCCCTCATTGAGCGTGCCGTGCTGATTCCCGTATGATTCTATGTAGAGATTAATAAATAATTTACTCCAGCAGGTACTCACGCATGAGCTCATCCTTCACTATCCTTTACGTTATTCACGTCAATCCGTAGAGCATAGTTAGTGCTCCCCGCATAGCGTCCCTAATATCCTGTTTATTCCCATTTAAAGGAGATAAAGCTTATTAAGGGCACCTCCTTAATGGTAGGCCGAGGGTAGGTGATATGGTTCATCCTGCCGGGAGGAACCCGCGGTAAGGAAGTAAGTGTGGAGCCCGTTGAAGGGCTAGTCAACACTAACCTAAACCCGTGCCCGTTGAGAACGGCTTCTGATACCGGAACCAAACGCACTAGGAGGTGGGGGTGTCTTGGTTCATAGAGGAACAACAATCCTTACTGAGGATTATAAGGCTCTCAACGCTGAACAGTGACTCACTGAAGAGGATCGTCAGGAGGTTCAAGGTAGGCGAGGAGCTAGAGGAGAAGGTTAAGGGGATACTGCGGGATGTTAGGGAGCGCGGGGACGAAGCTGTAAGGGACCTCTACGAGTCCTTCTACGGGATAGGTCGGGACACACCCATAAGGGTTAGTGAGGACGAGTTCTCGGAAGCATACAGGGAAGTTGGTGAGGAGTTCGTTAAGACACTCAAGAGGGTCGCGTCCAGGATTAAGGCGTTCTCGGAGGCAGTCCTAGCGCCTCTCAGGAGGGGTTGGTGGGTTAATGCTGGCTTAGGGGTGAGTGTTGGGCAGTTAGTGAGGCCCATAGATTCCGTAGGGATCTACGTTCCTGGAGGGAGGTACGCGTACCCCTCCACAGCCCTAATGACGGCGATCCCCGCCTTAGTAGCTGGTGTGGGTAGGGTCGTTGCGTGCACGCCTCCTAGAGGTGATGGTGACGCGTCCGTAGATCCGGCAGTGCTGGTCGCGCTTGACGTTGCAGGGGTTAAGGAGGTGTTCAGGGTTGGCGGCGCACACGCAGTTGCCGCCATGGCTTACGGCACCGAGACCGTGCCTAGGGTTGCTAAGCTCGTCGGTCCCGGAGGCCCTTGGTTCACCGCCGCCAAGTCGTTGGTGTTAAGGGACGTTGCTGTTGACATGATTGCGGGGCCTTCGGAGATCGTCGTGCTGGCTGACGACTCCGCCGACCCTACCTTAATCGCTGCTGACTTAGTAGCTCAGGCCGAACACGGGCCTGACTCCGCGGCCGTCCTAGTGACGACCTCCGAGGAGTTAGCGAGGGACGTCGTTAAGGAGGTTAGGAGGGTGCTTGACGCTGTCGGGGGTAGGCAGGCGAGCACTGCTGAGGAGGCTCTGAGGAGGTACGGCTTAATCGTGATCGCTGACTCGCTGCCTCAGGCGGTCTGGTTCGTTAATGAGTACGGGCCCGAGCACCTTGAGGTCATGGTTGAGTGGCGTGAAGTGCCGTACGTGCTGTCGAGCGTAAGGAACGCTGGCTCCGTGTTTGTCGGTGAGTGCGCTGCGGTAGCCCTAGGCGACTACGTGCTGGGCACTAATCACGTCATACCTACTGGCGGGTGGTGCAGGGTTAGGGGACCTTTATCGCCGTTAGACTTCATCAAGTTCATCGACGTTCAGTACGTCTCAGCAGGGGGCTTAGCCAGCCTGGCTGGTGACGCGTTAAGCCTAGCTGAGCGGGAGGGGTTCAAGGCACACGCGTTTTCGATTAAGCTTCGTCTTGAGAGGCTTAACCTCGCCTCGCTCCCAAGTGGGGCTTCCGGCTCAGGTGTTGGTGGAGGTGATGCGTGATGGATAAGGTTGGTCTCGCGTTAGGTGGTGTGGCCGCGTACATGGCCCTAACCCTAATCATAGGTTGGTACGCTGCAAGGAAGGTTAGGGGGTTGGCTGACTACATAGTTGCTGGGCGGAGGTTAGGGTACGCGTTAACGTACGGGACCATACTGGCTACGTGGTTCGGCACGGGGCTAGCGATAGGCGGTGCGTCGATGGCGTACTCCTTCGGGTACCGTGGAGTGATCATGGACCCTATAGGGGCTGGGGTCTGCATCATAATCTTCGGGCTGTTCTTCGCCGCCATCCTGCGGAGGAGGGGGTACATGACGGTATCGGACTTCTTCAGGGACAGGTACGGTGAGGAGATGGAGCTCGCGTCAGCCATCGTGCAGACGATAGCGTACATGGGTTGGATGGCTTCCCTCCTAATGACGTTCGGCACGATATTCAAGGTGTTCCTAGGGATTCCGTACTGGTACGGGTTACTGTTAGGCACCATCGTCACGGTCATCTACACAACGTTAGGCGGTATGTGGTCCGTCGCTGTCACCGACCTGTTCCAGTCAATACTCCTCATGGCCGGAGTACTGATTCTACTGCCCTTCACGATCGAGGCGGCGGGAGGCTTGGGAGTCATAGGGAGTAAGATACCGTTAAGCGACTTCTCAATACTCCCGGAGAGTAACTGGGGTTACTTAGGGTACGTAGGGTTGCTCGGCGCCGCCTTCTACATATCGTCGTGGCTCGTGCAGGGGATCGGGTCACTGTCCTGCCAGGACCTAGTGCAGAGGGCACTCTCAGCCAAGAACGAGAAGGTAAGTAAGTACGCTAGCATAGGGGCGGGGGTCACGTACATTCTTCTGGGCCTAGTCCCGGCAACCATAGGGATCTTCGGCAGGTTGATAGTGCCCAACATAAGTAACCCAGACGAGATACTGCCTACGCTCGGCCTCAAGCTACTCCCCACCATACCATTCATAGTGTTCTCCGTTGGCCTCCTAGCGGCACTAATGAGTAGTGCCGACAGCGCCATGCTCATACCATCAACAATGATTGTGAGGAACATCCTCCCGAGGCTGAAGCCAGACATGAGCGAGAGAACCAAGCTAATGCTTGCTAGGGTGTTGGTGCCGGTCATAACGTTCGTGTCCCTAGCGATAGCGATGTACGCCAAGACAATATACTTCCTCATGAACCTGAGCTGGGAACTCATACTGATGGTTCAGGGGATACCCTTCATACTTGGCCTCTACTGGAGGCGAGCAACGAAGGAAGGGGCGTTAGCAAGTATAGCCGTAAACCTAGTGGTGTGGGTTGCCTTAATAGTCGCGACCCTACCGCAGACTATGGCTGTTGAAGGAGAGTTTGACTGGGCCATATGGGACTCCATATACATTGCCGCACCGCCAGCGCTACTGGCCGGCTTAATGACCTTCGTGATAGTCTCACTATTGGTTAAGAGAGTTAATAAATGAAGAACACAACTACAACGGATCCAGGGGGATTACTCTTTTTAACAAAGCACCGCAGTAATAACTGTGTACAGGGTAAGGTGCTTTAAAATTGATTAAGCCAGGTGAAGGTAAGCCCGTAATAACTCCTGAGAAGTGGGTTAAGGGGTGGGGTCGGGACCTTGGCGCGGAGTATGATGCGGCGGTACTGACTTTCTGGGGGTCACCGCTAGAGTTGCTTGAGGAGTCTTTGAGGAACGCGTGCGAGGTTAAGCTACGCGGCGTACCCATAGTAAGGGCTATTGGGGGCGAGGAAGGGGGTCTGAGGGTGCTGGTAGCTCAGACGTACTTCGGGGCGCCAGCAGCGGTAATTACGCTGGAGCTTCTCATAGCGTCGGGCATAAGGAGGTTCCTAGTGTATGGTGGGGCCGGGTCAATAACCCGTAAGCTGAGGATAGGTGATGTCCTCATACC
>JALWZB010000057.1 GCA_027002995.1 Desulfurococcales archaeon | reverse complement strand
GTACCCCCTATTTAAAGGGGGGTTGGGGGTAATGATGCAGGCAGGACAAGTATACGAGGTAGGCGTCAAGCCAGGATACAAGGTGTTTGGCAAGCATGTTTACGGTAATCTATACGGTTGCGATAGTGACTTGCTGTCAAATCCTGATTACTTAGTTGATGTTGTCAGGAATGCTGCGCGCGAGGGTAGGATGACCTTACTTGACGTTAAAGCTTGGCACATTGTGCCAGGAGTCAGTGTTGTAGGTGTGATTCTAGAATCACACATAACTATACATACATGGCCGGAGCATTCATTCGCGACAGTCGATGTTTATTCCTGCGGCAAACACACGAACCCTGAGAGGGCTTTTATGTACATCGTGAGGGCTTTACGTGCATCGAGATTTGACTACGAAATAACTGACAGGTCTTATTTAGGGTAGATTTCTCTCAATTACATTGATAGCCTTAATTTAGCCTTGAGGTCCTTAAATGTTGGAGTAGCCTATATTGAACAGAGCGATGTGGTATGCACATACATGTAATTGGGGCAGGTGTAGCTGGACTATCCTTTGCGTTAGCGGTTACCGCCGCTGGCTATCAGAACGTACTTGTTTCTGAGGAACATTCCAGGGTTGGTATTCCGAAGCATTGTACAGGCTTAGTTAGTGAGACTACCGTACAGGCTTGGGGAAGTATTGCAAGAAATTGTGTAGTCAGGAAATTCCGCGAGTATGTAGTTAGGGACATGAGAGGACAGAATGTTATTCATCTTGAGTTACTGGAGCCTGTTTACCTATTAGATCGAGTGAAGTTAGAGGAGGAGCTTGCAGATGCTGTTCTATCGGCGGGAGGGATCATTAAGTTTAGGCATAAAGTAAGGGTAATTCACCCTCATCATAACATCTTAATTGATCATAAAGGTAACCACATAGAATACGACATTGCTGTAGTATGCGAAGGGGCGCCCCGAGTACTCGCAAGAAGCCTTAGCCTTTATAGCAAGCCCAGAAACCTTGTCGGTATACAGCAATTAATTTCACTTGACAAATCACCAGAGACAGTTATAGTGTATGCTGACAGGAGGATCAGCCGTAACTTCTTCGGTTGGTGCGTTCCCTTCACCGACAAAATAGCGTTGATTGGCACCGCTGACCGTCACGGCTCTAGCGCGTGTGCTGGGGTCTTAAGGATACTACACGTGCTCGAGAGGGAGGGTTATCGTGTGAGGGGCATTCTTGAGCGATTTGGGGGGCTGATACCTATTGATTCACCTCACGGTCTAGTTGCTGATAACAATGTGTTGTTCTTCGGCGACGCTGCCTCGCTTGTAAAACCGTTAACGGGGGGAGGCCTTTATGCCATTTCACGTGTTTTCCGTGCATTGACCGGCATTCTCAAGCACACAGATCCTGAGGAGCTTCCCCACACCTTCATGGCTGAGGTCAGCATGTTTAAACGTAAGTTTAAGTTCCATAATATAATAAGGAGCGTCCTAGTAGCACTTGGTGGGTATGAAACTGCTCTGAAGGTGCTTTCAGCAACCGGAGTTCACTCTGTTAAGATCAGGAAGTACGATGACCTGCTGACTAGCATGAAATTAAGTTTCCGGTAATGCCTATGCCTAAATGATTTTAGCTTTTCTTCAGACTTTCCAGATATTCCCGTAAGATCTTAACGTTCCACTCATGCTTGCTCCTTCGTCTAGGGTCAACTGGTAACCCGAGCTTCCTTGCCTCGGCAATCGTTAAGCCAACCTCCGCAAGTTCTAATTTACTAAATCCCTTTCCCTTGCGAAGACCTGTTTCGATTCCCCTCATCTTAATTAATCTCGGCTTCTTCACTAACGCGTCGACCATAACCCTACACACCTCCATCAGCTTTCAAGGTTCATCTCTCTAAAATATTTTTACCGCTGCATGACACACAGCTACCTAGGTGAATGCTACGCCATCGCAGATAGTCTGTAGCGTGTGCGGAGTTAATCCAGCAATTTTCCTACAACGTCACACAGGCAGAGCGCTATGCCTCGAGTGCCTACGTAAGGACTTAGTGAATAGAGTTACTGCTGAAATAATACGTAACAATATGTTCAATGAGGGGGATCGCCTGTTATTAGCGCTTTCTGGGGGAAAGGATAGCTACGTATTATTGGACATCATAACTAGGATCCATGACCCCAAACTCATTGGCGTGATAACTATAATAGAGGGTATTCCAGGATATAACCGCGTGTCAAATATATCATGGATAATAGAGAAAGCTCGCAAGCTCGGAATTGAATTACATGTAGTTCCCTTCAAATCTTATGTTGGATATACTTTGGAGGAGTTAGTGCTAAGAGCACGCGAACTTGGAATTAACGTAAGCCCGTGTACATTCTGCGGCATTCTAAGAAGGAGAATTATGAATCATTACGCCTTGATGTACGGTTATGATTGTGTGCTAACGGCGCACAATCTTGATGATGAGGTGCAGACAATACTCGCTGACCTCATGCGTGGGGATCTCACTAGATTCATACAGCTACATCCCTTGAGTAAGCCACTAAGTAAGTACTTCGTCAAGAGAGTGAAGCCATTAAGGAGGATATATGAGCGTGAAATAACTGCGTACGCGTACGCTACCGGTTTTGAGTTTCAGGAGGTGGACTGCCCTTACATAATTCACGCTCCAACTCTACGTGCTAAGCTCCGGGAGTACCTCCACGAGGTTGAGGGAAGAAGCCCAGGAACCTTGCTTAGGGTGCTTGACTGGTATGATAAGACTGTAAGAACCTTGCTTGAGAGTAAAGCCTTAGCTTACCCAACTAAGGAACTACCTCAGTGCCCCTTATGCGGGTCACCGATGGCATTCGGCAGGAGATACTGTATGCTCTGCGAACTTCTGCTGAGGTTGAAGCTACCGGTGAGGCATCCGGTGCTAGGGAAACCCGATTAACCCGAAACGTCAATAACTCGGGAATTTAAGGTATGGATTGAGTGATAACGCATGGCCGTACCTGGCAGGGATGCCGCTAGTTTCGTGAAGATGCTTATGGATCCAAACGCTCAGATACAGCCTGCTGGCATTGACCTCACTGTGAAACAGGTGTACAGGATTGAGGGAAAGCTCGTACTTGGTGTGAGGGAGCGTATCCTGCCGAAATACGTGCCCATACCTGATGACGGGGGTATGTGGAGCCTGACACCCGGCGTGTATAAGGTAATGTTCAACGAGGTTGTTGAGGTTCCCTCAGACTCTGTCGCGTTATGCTTTCCTAGGTCCACGCTGCTGCGTTCAGGCGTAGTACTCATGTGCACCGTCTGGGACCCTGGGTACGTAGGCAGGGGTGAGGCCCTTCTTCACGTCATTAACCCCTATGGGCTTACCCTCGAGAGAGACGCCCGCGTAGCACAGCTAGTTTTCATTAAACTAGTTAAACCACCCCATAAGACGTATCAAGGAGCGTACTTTGGTGAGAACCTTGAGTGACTTTCCCGTGTATGGTGTGAGGCTAAATTACGGGAGGATAGCGCGTGTTGCCCTGATTATGGGTAAGTTAGTGAGGAGCACAAAACTAGATGACTTCACGGATGAACGATACTACCCTCCGGTAGGCAGTGACACGGAGTACGTTCTCAGATATTTCCTATGTATGGTCGCATTAGATCACAGGACAAGTCGTTATCAACCTTTCGAGGGATTTGTCAATGGCGAGTTCTTTCACGGAGCGGACCTTCTCTATAGGTTAGGTATGAGGAAATTCCTTACAGACCCTGAATTCTTCTCGCCTGAGCACCTTTCGAAAGTGACTACTGACGAGGTTGCTGAGTGGCTCTCCATAACTTTCAACAACAAG
The DNA here is from genome assembly GCA_027002995.1 of Desulfurococcales archaeon. Lineage (GTDB taxonomy): Archaea > Thermoproteota > Thermoprotei_A > Sulfolobales > NBVN01 > WAOL01. The sequence goes on along the minus strand of JALWZB010000057.1, from coordinate 18,497 downwards.
AAAATAATTATCTGGGATCCAGACGTTCGCGCTGAGCTACTGAGGGATATCGGCATCAAACTCCTTAAGTTCTATGACGGGAAAGTATGCCACATCATAGATAGGGCGAGGAATAAATTGAAAGGAATGCCAGGCTATGGACTCATAGATCTGCTGAAGGTATTCAAGGCATATTCAGATCCCGTTGAGAAGAAAGCATACTTATACGCTAAGTTCATCTCACGGAGGGGTCTATTTACTTATGAGGACCCATACAACGCTGAGGTTCCCGTAGACAATCATTTAGTCAGGGTAGCGCTACGTCTCGGAATAGTTAAGCCCTCCAAGCAATTACTTCAGAAAATACTGAAGGGTGAGGAATTCAGCTGGGATGAGGATGTAGAGTTAAGATTCGCTGTTAGAAAGGCTTACAAGTATATTGCGAGGATCACGAACATAGATCCCCTCATACTAGACGATTTCCTCTGGCTCTTCGGCCGCCATTGCTGCACAAAGACCGGACCAACATGCGTTGATGGGTGCTCAGGGAAGTGCGAAGCGCTCGATTACTGTAGTGGAGGATGTCCATTTGAGAACATATGCGCATATGGAGGTGAACGTGCCTTACGCATCACGGAACATAATTACCAGAACACTTACTATTACTGAACCCCCTATATTTAAGGTAACCTAGAAAGTAAGGAATAGGGCAACTAGCATGGACGCTGATGACTTAAGAAAAGTGCTTAAGAGCCTAGACCAAGAATCGCTGAAGGTTCTCAAGTACTTTATTAAGCATCGTTCTGTAGGAGAGCTTATAGCGATAAGGGAGCTACGTGGTCTTTACAGAATTAATGACCCCGCTAAATGCATAGGGAAGTTAATAGACCTAGGTTTACTGGAGAGGGGTATAGGTTGCTATAACGTCTCAAGGGATTTGTTGAAAGCGTTAAAGTCTAAGGGACTTGAGGAGGGCCTGACATGAGCTCCATACCCGTAAGGAAAGTTAAGGCATACGTGACGTTAACTAGGCCTCACAACCTGCTGGCTACTATAATAACTACCTTGATAGGTTGGTTAATTATCTACATTGAAACGCGAAGCAATATAATTAATCCCGCATACCCTGTCCTGACAGTAGTGTTGGCGGCTGCTGGGGGATACGTGATAAATGATTACTTTGATGCTGAGGTTGACGCAGTCAATAAACCCTACAGACCGATCCCTTCCGGGATTGTTAGCCGTAATGAGGCGCTTGTTTTCAGCATTGTCTTAGCTTTAGCGGCTATCACATTATCCCTTAAGTCAGGCCCGATTTCCTTCGCATTCGTGATTCTAAACACTGCCTTGCTTTACGCGTATTCCTACAAGTTGAAGGAACTTGGGTTTCTAGGTAACGTGGTCGTTGCCTTTGAAGGTGCTGCCTCTATAATATATGGAGGTCTAGCAACGTCTGAACCGTTAGGTAAGCTTGAGCTAGTTAATCAAACATTTCTTCCGGCACTCTACGCGTTCTTGCTACTTCTTGGTAGGGAGATCGTTAAAACAATCGAGGACTACAGAGCCGACGCCTTGAGGAACGTGAGATCCCTACCTAGGGTACTCGGTATACGTCGTGCAGCCATGGTGGCATCCATCATACTACTGAGTGTTGTCGCTATATCGCCGTTACCAATAATGCTGGGGTTCGGAGTTGTTTACTGTGTACTTGCTCTTATGACGGATATTATCATTATTTACTCTGTTATCATGCTTGTACATATGAGGGAGAAATCCGCTGAAGCTGTAGCGGCTAAGCTGAGGTCTTACCTTAAGGTGGCTATTTTCGTTGGGTCGTTAGCGTTTCTCCTAGACATGATTGTAAGGGCGTTACACTTACTTTAATCGCTTGCTCACTATGGTCTGTCCCCAAACACCGTAATACACTGCTCTCACAATAAAGGGCGACATTACTTTCTTCGCAACGCGGAAGAGTATGCTCTTCTCTTCGTTTGGCATTATGCTCTCCACGACCTCCCTGAAGACCATGAAACCCCCTGATATTCCTACGACAACTACGTTATATGCTACAGATGAGCCTGTGTTCTTTAGGCATACTTCAATGTCTTCACCACCAGGCATCACGTCTAGCTCTATTCTTGGCCCTGGAGATAAGGGTATGTATGACACTATCTCATGCAACATTACACTCTTGGGGTAATAGTTAACACCTGTTCTCAGGTGCCTTACGCTGATTACCGCGTTTTTAGGTACTTTAACTTCCTTTAACGTGATTTCATCAGTTCCCACGATCCCCGTCACGTTAGTCACTCTGTTTTCACCGATGTATACTGCCATGGGTGCGTTCCTTGAGGGCATTGTGAACACCATCACTAGTCCTGCCTTTCCCTCATTCTCATTCCTTAGTTCGAGCTCGTAGGACTCGCCAGGTGCGATCGTTGTTTCGCCTGCCCAGTAATTCAGGTAAACACTCGCACCTTCCAACGGGATTATCCCCATTAAACCAACTTCATCTATCCTTACGGACTCTGAGGATTCACAAGATATTGATAGTTCGTATTTCCCCGGCTCTCTGAGGATCTGCGCCACGTCAAATACTATCGATGCGTATGATCTGTCATTAGATCTAATTATGACTTGAGGTTTAAACTCCCTAACTAGGGTGACGGTACCTAGCGAGACCTTCCATAGGAGTTTCCTAACAGCAAGGCTCTTTCCCGAGACCGATATGTTAAGTAGTGTGTCCTTTAACGGGTATTCAACGCTCAGCCTCACGGTTGCTGACTTTGGATTACCGTAACCGCCGATGACCGTCGCTGGGAACACACTTAATTTATATGGTAATCCTTCCATAATTCCCGAAGCATAGCGTATGAGTTCACCAGTACTCAATTGTGTAGTCACCACTTTTCTCTAGTGTATGTTGGTCTTAATTAAATCAACTATTCAGGTTGTTTTAATACTTCTGAATCACATTACACCTGTGTTCATAAGAATTCCCTATACATTACTAATGTCCTTGGGAGCGAGCTTACGTAAGGCTCTGAAGGCCAGTAAGCGTTCCTTATTCCCTAACTTTGAGTTCTTAATTAGCTCCGCCAACTCCTTAATCACCGCTTCTGCCACTTCCTTCTTTACAGGGTAAGGTATGCCGTCCTTACCGCCGATCGTGAATGCATACTTGAACGGGCTGTACGGTGTGGTGACGGGATCCTCGAGTGAGGGAGGTTCTCTGTATACTAGTTCTGAGATAAGTGAAAGGGCTCTGAGAACTTCGGGACCTAAACCCTTGACGGTGAGTACTTCCTCCATGTCCTTGGGTTTTACTTCATACGCGTTTTTGAGCGCTCTAAGTAAGTGGTTACTCAGCCTTACGGGTTTGTAGTAGGGTATATCCCTAAGAATGGGTCTTGGTGGTGAACCAAATAATGTTCTCTGCCCTTTTAGTATTGCGTTTGCTCTGGCTAGGTCTTGTAAGACCTTCTTTGGTTTCTCGTTGAGTATATCTATAATTAATTTCCTGGTGGGTAGGGACTTCACACTGGTTAGGTTTAGGGGCTTTACTTTAATATCGGAAACCACTCCTGAGTGAGGGTCTAAGGTTACGTCAGGCGATACGTACCATGCCATATGGTATCTCCTTGCGTATCTTGATTCGACGTTCATGCCTTGCTGAATAACCACCCAGTAACCATCCTCGCTGAAGAGTATTGTATGGTGATACAGGTTGAAACCATCCTGCAGTAACGCGTTATCGGTTTTCGCACTTAGCTTCGAAATACGTGTGAGTTCCTCTATCCTCCTTGAGCTTAGGCCCAGTTCTTCCCCGTACTCCCGTATTTCCTCCGGTGTTTTCCTAGAGAGTAATCCCTTACCTCCTGCTAGCCGTAGCCCTGCGTTTATTTCGAGCAGGGCTTCCTTTATTATTGCCGTGGTCACTGTTGTTGAACCGCTACTATCCCAGTCCATCCCTATTGCATTGTTTAGTGCTTGAAACCATAGTGGATTGGCTAGCCTCCGAAGCAGTCCTTCACGCCCTAGCTCGAGTATCGCTATCTCCAGTATTTCCTTAGCTAGTTTACGCATTATTCTAGCTAGCCATGGCGGGACATGCCCCCAATGTAGCGGTAGGTCAGCCACTCCTGTCAGTTCCACGGGGTCTCACCCTAAGCACATGGCCCTCTATTCCGGTAACGATTACTTCTGAGCCCTTATCTACTCGTATGTCACTTGTCGCTAGCCAGTACTCACCGTCAACGATGACAAATCCCTTGCCACCTGGCTCTATGCTGTCTACCGCCTTACCTATTTTGCCTACCGGGTCGAATTTCTGCGGCTTCGATCTCTTTGCTTGAATTACCTTATATAATATGAACCCTGTTAGCGCTCCGAGCCCCCCACCTATTACCGCCGCAACTATTTGGAGGTCGCGGGCGTAAGTCGCAGGCGGGCTGAATCCTGAGGGTATGTTTGCTGGTGCTAGGGCTATCCCAACTGCAATTAATATTATTCCTGTGATACCTACCACCCCAAATCCAGGTGTTACGAAGAGTTCTATTGCTAACATTATAGCTCCTATGATGAGGAACAGTATTGAGATTACGTTGGGATTAAAGCCCGAACCTATCAATCCTAATAACAGGAAGAGAAGTGCTAGTGGCAGGATGGGTAATTTACCTGAAAGTATCGCAAATATCGTTCCGAGTATGCCTATGGTCATCAGCACGCTACTTACCATGGGGTTCTCAAGAACTGATATCACTCTAGCCCTTAGGCTACATGAGTATTTCTCTATGTTAGTTATTTTAAGGACGTACGTTCCTGTAGAAGTGTTTACATGCATGCCGTTTACCTTCTTGAGTAGGTCGTCTAAGTTGCTCGCGATGAGGTTAGCTACGTGGTTCTTGACTGCTTGATCAGCCGTTAGTACTAAACTCTTCACCACGAATAGTCTTGCGGCTGTGACGTTCCTACCCCTGAGCTTAGCGTAGGACACCGCCTTAGCAACTACGGGATTTATTATCTTAGACTCATTAATGAACGTTATTGTACCTGTTGTTGGGTTATACATGATGGGTTGCATAGCCCCTATTATGGAGTTAGGGGATAGTGCAATTATGTTCGTAGGTAGTATTATCATTGTCGCTGCACTTAAGGCCTTACCACCGCTAACGTACGCTATTACGGGGACTTTAGCCCTCGCGAATGCATCCCCTATTGAGAAGGCAGCCTCAAGCAACCCTCCATAACTGTCTATGCTCAGTATTAGCGCGTAGTCGTGGTCCTCCGCATACTTTAGTGCATTGAGAATGCATTCCTTCACCCCATCATCTATCGTGTCCCAAGGCGGCGTTACTTCCACGAGTACTGCCGTAGTTACTTCCTGAGAAGTCGTGTGCGTCTCCGGGGTCTCTAAGGTAGCAGGAGTGCAAGCACACTCACTCCACACCGTAAAGACATAGGAATTTGTTAGGGCTAGGAGCACCATAACTAGGGCAATATAGAGTGTTGCTCTCCCCCGCACGCGTAGTGATGGATTCTTGACCGCCGTGTTCACCCCCTCACCTGTAAGTGCTTTAGTCCAGGTTGGGGTTCATTACTCCCGCTCTTTCAGCTTCTTTTCCATGGCGTATGCTGCCGCTACGGTCTTACCTAACTCGTGAGCCCCCTTCTCCGTCACCACCACGAGCGCCTTTTCTCTGGCTACCTCGACTAGTGTTTGAAGTTCCCTTAGCCTCATTGCGGCTGGGTGCTCCTCGTATATGCGTGCTGCCTCACCTAGCATCTTCGCTGCCTGCCTTTCGCCCTCTGCTTCAATCACCCTAGCTCTCCTCCATCTCTCGGCCTCAGCCTGCTTAGCCATCGCCCTCATCATGTTCTCTGGGAGTTCAACGGACCTTATCGTTACTGCTGTTACCTTTATTCCCCAAGGCATCGTGACCTCATCTATGAGTTCTTGGATCTTTTTGTTTATTTCGTCCCTCTTCTGCAGGAGGTCATCAAGTTCCGCCTGACCTACAACATCCCTTAGTATTGTCTGGCCTAACATGGCGATTGCGTAATGGTAGTTCGACACCTTAACGATTGCTGATATGGGGTCGACTACCCTGTAATATACGACCGCGTCTACCTTCACGCTCACGTTATCCTTCGTTATTATCTCCTGCTTCGGGACATCAACGGTAACTATCCTTAAGTCTACCTTAATGAACGTGTCAACTATTGGTATTCTGAAGAATATTCCTGGACCCTTAGCCCCTATTAGTCTCCCTAGCCTAAACATTACTGCCCTTTCGTACTCCTTAACTATCTTTATGCTTGACGCCAGAAACGGCAGGAACACCACGAGTATAAGGAACAGAAGCGAAAGCTCAAACATATTCATGTTTTACTACCACCACTCTTGCTTAAACAACAAAAATAATAAACACTTCAAGCACCAAACCCTCATGGACAACAACCCATGAGAGACCGAAGAAGATCTAGAGGATACCGTGCCGAACGGGATCTAGTCATAAGGCTATGGCGCTTGGGTTTCGCCGTGCTCCGCGCCCCCGCAAGCGGGGCTAAAATCAAAAGAGCAGACTACCCTGACATCGTGGCAATAAAGAACGGGAAGGTAGCAGTCTTCGAGGTAAAATCCAGGAGGGAACTCTCAACAATCTACATAGAGGAAGAACAGTTAAGGAAACTAAAGACATTCACCGAGCGAGCCGGAGGAAAAGCTTACATAGCGGTCAAAATACCGAGAATCGAATGGAAATTCATCCCAATAGAAGAACTCGAAAGAACCCCTAAAGGACGCTACAAAGTGCGCAAGGACACAATAGCAAAGTCACCTGGCCTAGAGAAGGTACTGGCAGACTTGGGTCTTCTAAGAACATTGGAAGACTATATTGGGAATAAGGGAAAATGACTTATAAACCCAAAAGTATCCCTACATTTACGGGGCCCGTCGTCTAGCCCGGTTAGGACGCCGCCCTGACACGGCGGAGGTCCGGGGTTCGAGTCCCCGCGGGCCCACCATTTGCATGGATTCTGTTAATTTCTCGGGTGAATTCGTCGTTTTATTTGCGTGTTCGTGTAGTGTTGTTTTTTCCACGCGTGGGTCGTGTGAGTTTTTCTTCAATCGTGTCATATGACATTGTGTCATCGTTGTCATATGACAATTTTCGTTCTCTACGTTCTACTTTAGAGACCATGAAGTTACCCGTGATTTTTGGGTCAACGCCCTATGATGGGGCGGTGGTCCGGGCCGGGCGTTCGCCCGCGTTGAGGGCGTTGATCCGGGGTGAGCGTTTCTTAAGGTCCCTATTCTCGTGGGGGTGGTTGCGGTGGTCGTGCTGACTCCGGCGGAGGTCGCCAGGATTGACCATGAGGCGAGGGTGAAGATACTTGAGTACGTCCTGGGTTCGCCTCTTTATATGCTTGTATATGATTTTATATGAATGGTCATCGGCTCATATATTCAACCCAGGCTCGGTCGGGTTTCATCCGTCATCGCCCGAGGCCCCGCCGACCCTGGCGGCGGGGCTATAGTTGTGTGCACCCTAAGCCATATGTTCATGGCCCCTACGGTGTCCCTGTCAGCAATGAAGCCGCATCTCGGGCATACAGCGAGTCTATGAGTGTAATGTAGTGGTACTCCGCATCTCGGGCATGTCCTGCTAGTGTTCTTTGGGTTCGTGTAGACTACTGGGACGTTGTGCTCCACCGCCTTCGCCTCGATAGCCTGGAGTAGCTTCTTGTAAGCAAACCTAGACAATTTATCGGCTAGCGCGCTAGACTTCTGTGAGGCATTATGCCACAGCTTCTCTAGGTCTTCGACGGCAATGGCAGCCCTTATTTTTCTGGCTCTAAGTACCAGATACTTAGCCATCTTCCTAGACCAGTCAAGGACTATCCTAGCACTACGCCTATGTAGAGCCCCAACCAGCCCTAGCAACCTAGAATTCCTACGCCAGGAGTAGGGGTGTCTCTTCTGAACCTCTTCAGCCAGATGCTTTAGCCTAAGTGCTTCCAGGTAGCGTGTCTTAATCCTTCTCACACGCCTACCGTCGTAGAGGGTAAGTTGCTTGAGATTGACGTCCAGGGCTAGGATGCGTCTGGGCATGTAGGGTTTGTACTCAAATCTGAACGGAATGACAACCTCTATCCTTGCTCCAGGAAGCCACTTCACTATCACCTCGTACCATTGCCTGCCTCTAAACTTCGCGAGGTGTTCTCGCCTATGGAGTAGCTTAAGCCTAAACACCTTATCACGTAGCTTCACCGTTACAGTCCACGAGCCGAAGTCTATGCTGGCATCATATCTGTCGAGCCTAACACTTAGCGTCTTCAACACTGGCTTCTTACCACCATTCTTTTTGGCAGCCTTAACCAGCGCCAAAGCATACTTGTACATCTGCTTAGCCTGGTGCGCCCTAAAGCCCTTCCCACGCAGCGTCTTGTAGAACATCTGATGCGCCTGGTTTAGGGTAGGAAGCTTGTCGAGTTCCCATAGAGCGTCTATGACTCGCTGTATCTCCCTACGGGCAAGCCACAGCTCCGCAAACAGCTCATGCAAGTCTCCGTCAACGAGGATGGCTCGTGCCTTTAGTGCTAGGCTCTTCTCCCCTCGGGGAGCCACCCTTGCAGCGGTAGCCAACCCCCTCATCGGGGCTCACCGTTGACTACAAGTGAAACATCAGAGCTTATAACTTATGTATCATCCTATACTCCTACTGAGTGCCCGCCGCTAGGGTTGGTGGGCACCCGCCCCGAGGACGGATGAAGCCAGACCGAGGGGCGAGCTTAGGAGATGAGCCGATGACCTACCTAGAGGTGAACCCTCACCAACACTCACAAAGCGCTCTGAGGAGGGCACTACTAACCCCGAAATAATATGCAAGAATATGCTATAATATTAAACTTTCTACGGCAAACCTTCACGCGCGTTGAGGCGTGCTAATTAGTCGTTACGTGAAGGAATTATGTGAAGTAAACCATCACGCGTTCAGGTGGGGGACCGTGCCCCGTGTTTGGTTATGGGTGCGGAAGTGGATGTACGAGGACCTCGAGCGGGAGGCGGCCCAGAGAGGCATCGGCGTGGACGACCTAATCCTCAGAATAGTCGAGGACTACGTGAAGGGCAGGCTACGGCCGGCCGAAGCATGCCGCCAAACCGACGGCGGGGAGATCCAGGCCCTCAGAGCGAGGATAGACAGGCTCGAGGAGGAAGTCACGGAACTCAGAGCCCTAATCAGGTCGCTACTGCGGGTTAACAGCGCCTGAGACCCGAGCGTGACTGCCGCATAAGACCCCGCAGACCTCACAGGCAGGTATGCTACCATACTAAGTACGGCAGCATGTGGTGTACTCGGTATACTACTACACAAGGTATAGCAGTATACCACGGAATGAATCATCGGTCGCTTACCTTATGGAGGAGCTATGACCGGTTTAACGTGTTTATGTTGCTTGATTTCTCCTGGAAAGTAGCACATGACAGGTATGCTTGCGAAGCATACTTCGTGTTATCCCGGTTAGATAGTTCTGACGCGTTTTCAGGACACATTATTATTGTTGGTACGAATTATTAGTGTGGGGTAGGCGTCACACGGTAAACTACCCTAAGGAACCTAAGAGTTGTTTAAACTCAAAACCCATCTTTTATATGATTACTTGACCATAATAATTGGGCTTATAAGTATGCGCGGTACCCAGAAAGGGGTTCAAACCCGGGTGGCGGGAATCCGAGGGTAGGCGGGCATTATGAGCAGAACCGCACCCGCTAAGGCTGGTCTAGTGGGTACGGAGCAGGGGGTGTGGTGTCTAGGCGACCTCCTCGAAATTGCTGAGAATGACTTAAGTGCGGCTGATGTCCTTCGTAGGGAGGGCTTTATTCCGCAGTCGATATTCTTTACCTCTCAGTCCGTCGAGAAGATCCTGAAGTCCATACTGTTGCTTAACGGCAACACAGTGTGTGAGAATCTACCGAGGAGTGTGGGTCATGAACCCTTCCGTAGGGGGTTCATGAAGTTATTTAGGAGATTAGCGGCGGAGTACGAGAAAGCATTGCCCGAATTAAGCCTCCTTACCGGCGGAGCCGAGGACAACATGATTATCAAACTAATGAGGAAGGCACAGACAGAGCTCCCCAAGTTCCTAGAGTATGTGCAGGAGGAGCTAGAGGAAATCGATGCACTGTACAAGGAACTAGGCGGGAACCCCGCGGAGGCGGATGAGCTCCTGAACCTCTGCATAATGACGTTAGAGGACGGTGCAAAGCAGCTACGGAACCTAGCACTACCTAAGTTACGGCCAAGCGATGAAGAACTGGAGGAACTCACAAGGAACCTCAATCAAGCACTGCCGAGCCAGCAACAAATAATCAAGGAAAAAGTAAGGCAGGCCATCGAAGTCATCAACCAAGCAATGGAACCATTGGCCAAGCTGGCAATATCAATGGAAGGGCTACTCTACCTCCAAGCACTCTTCGAAGCAACAGAAGCATCAACCACCACACGCTACCCCATAACCCCAAACAAAGGACCTAAAGAAATACAGAACATCATCCCGACCCAAAAACTACAGAAAATACACGAAGCACTAAAACAAATAATACCACACGTAAAAACAGCCATAAAACAACTAAAAACCCAGCAACAAAAAACAAAAGAAAACACATAGTGCATGGGCATGGTGAGGTTTACATTAATTCCTTACTTTAGGTTGAGAGATTGTGTTTCTTTTTCTTTAATGGTTTGTTTGCGGTTGCTTTACGTGGTTTACGTTGGTTTCCACTAGTTTGTTTCTTGGTATCGCTACGGCCTTACGCGTCCTGCCGCCGATCCTGGCCGTCGTTACCTTACCTCCGAGGGCTTCCGCGACCTCACGTAAACCGGCACGTAAACCGACGGCCCTTAAGGCGTCGGCCGTAATGTAAACCGTGTCGCCCGACACCCTCACCAGCCCTTCACGCTCCAGACGCCGCAGCTCCTGCGATAGGGTCACGAGCAGGTGATCCCCGCCCACTTCCTCAGCCCGCCGGACCCCGTCGACGCGTTTCTCCCCGCGCCTGACGGGCCTGACCTCCACCCTCACCTCCACATCCCTCACCCAGACCTCCGGGATGCCTGCGGCCACCGCCACCCGCCTCGCCTTCTTCCTGACGGCCTCCAACCTCTCCTCAACGACCCCCGCCCCGTCCTCGTCGGGCGTCACTATGACTATGCGGGAGCACCCCGCCCTAAAGCAGCGTTTCAGTACCTGCACCAGCTTATCGAACGTCGCGTGCTTAACCGGGTCCGCCTCAACCTCGTAGCACACGGCCCTGTCGACCAGCCACTCACTCAGGTCCTGCGAGGCCGGCACCGCCACTACATCGGGGGCCTCCGCGGACCCGGTCACGTCGACCCACACGTAGTTGCGCCGCCCGAGCAACTCCTCAGCGACCTCCCTAACCAGCCGCTTATGGAGCTCACCGCCGGAGTGCCTGGTCTCCGGGAACTCCATACTGAGCACCCTCAACGCTTCACCGGATAGGATTACGCGGTCACCGTCCAGCCTCACCGCGCCTTCCTCCGCCGCCTCACTGATCAGATCGGCTGCCTCGAGCAACGTTCCCGCGAGCTTGACGTCCCTCAGAGCCCGCATGAGGTCCCCAACACCAGCTTCCCCACCCATGCCGTGTAGTGCCGCGGCGACGAGGTAAGGCCTCGGACTGAACACTAGTTGGACCGCTACTGGCCCTCCCGACCCGGTCACTTCCCCTCCGTAGAGCTGGAGCGACCTCCTCATCCTACTGACCGCCTCGCGATCCTCCGTGTAGGGATTGCCCTCGACGCCCGCAGGGACGTATGGGGCCTTGAGCGTGAACGGCCGCAGCAACTTCCCTCCAAGCTTCACCCTGGCCGCGTAGTGATAGAAGTCTATGTTCATGAGGTCCGTGTCCCCCAGGTACGGCTCGAACACCTTAGCCAGCTCCTTAGCCGACTCAAGCCCTACCTGGAACACGAAGACGTGCCTCGCGAGCTCGTATATCGCCGCCTTAAGCCTCGGGGGAAGCTGCTGCGGGTACTGCGTCATCGCGACCAGGAACACGCCGAACTTCCTGGTCTCCGCCATCAGGGACGCGAGGGTCCTTGCGAGAGCCGGGGACACGAAGTTGTGGAGCTCGTCCACGAACACGAATACCGGGGTCCTGGCGGCCTCTCCCCTAAGCCCCCTAGAGAACGCCGCCAGCAGTATCTGCGACAGGAGCATGGACCCGAAAAACTGCATGGATGACGTGCCTTTCAGGGTCCCCATATTAACTATGACGACCTTCCCCGAGTCCAGGGCTTCCCTCAGGCTCACGGTGGACTTCCTGGCGGTCACGAACGGCCTCACAAGCTTGTCGTTCACGAACTTCCCGAGCTTGTTCAGCACGGACTGCAGCGCCTCAGGGGAACGCTTAAGCATGGCCGGCAGCTCGGAACTGAAGAAGTGCTGCACTTCCTCGTCCTCGCAGAACTCCAAGAACTCCGCCCGCACGGACTCATCCGTGAAGACCCTGTACACGTCCGCCACGCTGAACCTCCCGGGAGGGGCGGAAGTCACGAGCTCGACCGCCATCCTCATGAAGCGCTCGGTCCTGGGCCCCCAGAACCTACCGAAGAAGTTCTCGAGCGCCCCCATGAAGGCCTCGGCGAGGTAGGGCCTCTCTCTCGGATCCGTGTACTCAAGGAAGTTCAGCCTAACGACCCTCCCGAAGAACTCCGCCGTCCTCGGGTCGATATACACGACGCGGTCGAGGAACTCCTCTGGCAGCGACTTAAGCAGCTTTATCGAGTCGTCACCGTTCGGGTCGATGTAGACCACGCTCACCCGGCCCGGCCCGAACGCCAGCAACGTCGACAGCATGAGGTACCTAGCGAAGCTCGACTTACCAGCGCCGGTCGTCCCGAAGATCGCTTTATGGGCCTGACGGAATTCCCGCAACGGCAGACCGTAACCGAAGTCCCCGTACGTCCCCAGCAGAACGGTTCCAGCCGCGACCAAACTCCTTAACTCCTCAACTGAGAGCTCCGGCCTAACGCGGCCGACCCTCACGAGTTCCGGTGGGGGCTCAAGGGACACGTAGCCCGTACGCAACGGCAGAGACGCCGTCGGCGTCGGGAGGTTCACGAACGCCGCGAGCTCCCTGGCAGACAGGACCGGGAGCTTCTTGTCCTTGATTAACCACCCCAGCTTAACCGGGACCCTCCCCTCCGCCACCTCGAGGTCCTTGTCCGTGAGCCTCCTGACCCTGAACGTGAAGCCGTTGCCCGAGAACTGATTGAACGCGTTAGCCACTTCACCGACCGCCTCCCTCGAGTTCCCGTAGACCCTGATCCTCACGGCGAAGAGGGGTGAAGCCATCTTTAGGCGGGCCTGCTTAATGCGGTCCCCCTCGAGCTCGAGGAGCTGCTGCCTCCTCAGGTACCGGTACCGGTACTTCTCGCGCTCGTAGTGATAATCCACCGAGTCCCCCAAGGCGGTCGGGGAGAACGTGTCCAGGACCTCATTCAGGAACGTCTTAACGAGGCTGGGGGATTCACCAGCCAGCTTACCGTGAATCCATCCCGCAATGACGTCCTTACCCCCCGGCTCCGGCGCGAAGATAACCTGCACGTACGTGCCGGGCCTCATAGCCGCCAGAACCGCGTCCATGTGGTTCAGCTCCACGGGAGAATCCCTCGAATGATCCAGGAGCACGTCCCAGAAGGGCCTGGAGAGCCTAAGCTCCGCGACCCACCACCCGCACGACCTACCGAGCCTTACCCGGCCCTTCCTGCCCGTCTCGAAGCACTCCGCCGGCAACATCCTCTTAAGCGACGGAGGCTCCGCGTCCTCCACGATCACCTTACCGAACACGGCCTTCAGAGACTTCCTAACCTGCCTAAGAACCTCGGCAGGCCCCACCAAGAACAATCTGACGTACTTACCGTCGTGAACGAACTCATAACTCAGCGGAACCCCGTACCTATACAGCCCCGCCAACACCTCCTCCAGCATCAAAGGCTTAACGCTAGACTCAGGGTGAGGAACCAGCTCAAGAGCACCGAAACAGGAACCCATATCACCACCAAATAATACACCCGGAATTCTAGTTGGTGGAGTGGAAAAGTTACGGTTTAGATTCATTCCGTTAACTCAGCCGTAATTTTGGTCGGGAGACAGCTTATTGGCGAATTCCTCAATGATAGTTAATGCATGAGTTAGTCTTTCCCCGAGTTCCGCGATATTCATTCCGGGGTCTATTAATTTCAGAACTTGCCTCACGGCTTTGACCCTTTCCTCCAGGATTGCCCTCACCATAATTTTACTATCTCAACCTCAACTGACTCCTTTGAGGAGGTCATCACGTTGATTATTGCCCACAGGAGCGCATCGCCACCCTCGAGCAATGGTGTCCCCGCCCCTTATGGGAAACATTTAATAGGGAACACATTAATCGGTGGAGAGCCTTACGCCGTGATGACTACCTCTCAATTTGGGCCTTGATACTGAAACTCCAGGACCTCTGCGGTGACGTCGGCAACGTCAGGGGATGCCTGGAAAAGATACGTTGTCTAGCGTCACCCAGGCACTACGCGGAACTAATGAATCAATTCTGTGCATAGTTCTTAGGTAACATGTATCCCGCAGGCCGTGGAGGGAGGATGACGTGACCGGGTAGACCGTGACACAACAATTACTTTTTCAAACATTCATGACTCCGCTTGAAATTTCAGCTTGGTTATATTATGTTTATAAGGAATTCTTCATGGGATTCCGGGTATGGGGAGTTGGTTCTATAAAAACGGGAATTTCGTAAGTTTTCTAGTGTTAATGTTATTAGTGGCTTTCTCGACAGCTTTTCTATTCCCTAATATCAAAACGAATATTTACGGAGAGCAAGATTATCGAAAAGATCTTGAGATGAAGATTTCTAGTTTTCTGACTAATTTTAATGATTCATTACAGGATTTACTGCAGGGTCAAAGCTACGATTCTATTACTAGGGGACTCGCCGAGGCTGTTCTTGAGATGCCTGATGTACCTTCGTGTAGTGAAGTGCTTGCTAATGTTTCAGTGGAAGATAATATTAATAGAATCACGGAGTTCCTCCACGTATATAAGAACTTCGCAGAGGGTGTTTCAGGCGAATACTCAATCTCTCTCCCATACCTTGATGACACAGAGATTCGGAAGTTTACTTCTTCCCTCCATGCAGATGATTTAATTTTCGCATGCTCCATCATTGATGACTACAAGGAACTACGTAAGGATGCCGGGCAGGTCCTGTTGGGTGATGATGCAGCTGTCTCTAGATTCTATGAGAGACTATTCACCATATCGCTTAAAATAATATTTATGCAGGAAAGCATAGCGTACAAAGTTTCATACAAACTTGTTGGAGCAACCTTCATAGAGTCAGGCCTGTATAAAACCATCCTCACCTATGGAGGAAAAACAGCCCTGAAAGTAGCCATGAGCATTGCACACTGGAGCATCCGAAACTACATAAACGAATTCATTGATAATCTTCCAGGAAGGCTGGACGACCTCATTAATCATGCAAAGAACCGTGATTATGATTGGATAATTAATCAATTGACTCCCTCCCAGCCTTAGGTGGTGAGGATCCCTTGCCGAGAGGAGGCACCCACGGTAAAATTAGAATGCCCCACCGTGATAACCCATGAGGTAAAAACCTGGAGCCTTCCGACGGAGATAATATAATTGATGTATTGGTTCGTGTTCCTTTTCCATGAAATCTATATAAATAATAACAATAATGCGGCAGGGATTACTATTGCCTCCGCATTTCCTTTGGATATAACCATCATTTTATCTCTAGAGGCAACTATTAGCCTTGAGTTAAGGTAGTTGCTGGTTAGCTTGGCTTTCTCAATCATTTTTTCTTCGTCGATGTCCCTTGCAGTTGTTACTTCTACGGGCACTATCCTGTAACGTGATGCTCCTCTATCAAAATACCAAGCTACGCAGTCAGCATACTCCTTACTATTTATGCCTCGCCCGTAGTTCTCTACGTACACACCGTATTTTAGCATAGGAATCCTTACTACATGGGAGCATACAACTGATTCGTATAGGGAAGAGAAGAGACATCTGTTTTCATTACTGCTTAGCATTGATTCTCTGATGGCTTTTTTGGCGACCTGGTATATCCCAGTCTTTACCCCTCTGGACACCCAGTAAAGCGAATGAAACATTAAGGGATCCAAGTACGTCAGCTTAAGTGGTTTCGCGACACTATGTGTTATCGGCCTAGCGTTGTTTACTTGGGCCTGACTCAACGACTTTAAACATAGCAACACCCTAGACCCTTCAACTAGGTAATGAAGGTACCTTTCCGCTTCCTCAATCCTTAAATTCTTTATGCCGCCGCTACTCCTCCTTACAGGGATCTGCAGGTTTGACAGAGGCGTCTCAAAGGAAGCACATAGCGTTAATTTCTGCTTGATAAGCTCTTTAAGCACCTGCGGTGATAATCCAAACCTCCCGGCATCCTGGATCAGTAACTCATAAAACGAAACATAGTTCTCATCGGGCACCCTATTCTCCGTGACGTAACTGTATATCGCTTTAGGAAAACCGCCAGTATAGAAGTACGCTTCCTCCAAGTGACCGATCGCAAGCCTCCCTATCTCGTCGTAAGCCTGTTCAAAGAACCTGAATACCCTCTCGTTACCGAAGGTCGTTAATTCCTCAAATATCCTTAACCTAGTACTAATCCTAGTCAGTTTACCTCCATAGAATTCACCATTTTTTAGGAAATCATTAACCTCCTGAGCCACATTCTCTATAAACTCCACAAACCGCATCGGGTAAAGAAACCTCTGTCCTACATCATCACCGTCCAATATACCCATCCTACCTTCAAGCTCCCTCTTAGCTTGGGAAAGCTCAAGCGAGTAACTCCCGGTTACAAGCACGAGTACCCCTGGAGCTATCACGTGCTCGTCAACAAGGTTCTTTATGGTTAAAGCCCACTTATCGTAGAATGTGGCCTCATCTATAACTACCAGCGTCTTCCCATGTGCCCTAAGGTTACTTATTATTAGTTTCCTGAGCATCCTCCTAAGGGAGATATCACCCCTCTCTATGGCTTCCTTCAAGTCAACATTATCCAGCGAAATGTAGACTATCGAGCGGGGATCAAGCCCCATCTCTATTGCATCTTTAATCAAAAGCTTCATGAGCGTAGTTTTACCTATACGTCGAGGACCTCGTATAACCCTGACCCCCCACGCGTTGTCCGACCTTAATAACGGCCTAATCCACCTATCCCTAAAACTATACCTTATCCAACGCTCTATTCCGCTATTTAAAACCTGAACGACCTCCAGATCCTTCTCATACCACTTCTGATCATTCCACCATGGGTTCAGGTCCTCAAGCATATCCCTTATTTTCTCCAGATCCACGGCCACTGCCTCCCGAAATACCTACTATGATCTCCTAATAGAACCTATTTTCTTTTCCAAGAACAGCAATCTCCTATTAAGGACATCAATTCGTGAGCGGATCTCAAGAACCTCCGACTTAAGGACCTCAACTTCCTTCTCCAGCTTCAGGACTCTGTCTGGACCAACCACGGGTTTACCGAGGAACTCCAAGACTAATCTACGGAGAAGAGCGCTAGAACTAAGACCCATCTCCCTCGCACGCCTTGCGAACTCCTCATGAATACCCGCATCCACCTTCGTTGACAGGGTCATTTTTCCCGACTCGCTCACAAGGTCCACCAAAGTAGACTATGGTTTACCGATATTAATAAATTTGGTCTACCTAGGTCCACTAAAGTCTACGCACTACATCAAGAAGTCTACCTAAGTAGACTAAAGTCTACCAAGAAGAAAGTTACGGTCTACCTAGATCTACAAAGTAAACCTAGAAACCTTGTAACCTCCGTCATTAAAGTTACCATGTGTCTCGACGTGTTTTACCAATGGAACCTTCATATACAACCCTAACTATTAGAGTTATACGTTGTCTATACGGAAGTTACCGCTTCCTCTAACCCTATCATCCCGTGGGGTCGTGGGCGGTGGTCAAGGCCAGCGGCATGAGCCTCCCATCAACGGGGCTAGGTTCTCCCAGAGCTTGGAACATACCCCCATCATCCCGGCTGTACTCTCAGAGCTCGTACTTAGGCACGTATATGTGGACGACTACTTTCTTACCCATGTGTTTCTCTAAGGCCTTCCACAGCTCCTTTGGGATGTAGATCCCGGGTTTCCCGCCCCCCGTCTTCGCGAGCTTTGCCGTGAATACGTATACCTCGGAGCTCATAACGTTCACCAAGTTAATTAAGGACGTAAAAGTTTATAAGGCTTGCCCCCGTAATTTCTCTTGGGTGGGGAGCGTGAGGGCAGGGTACGCCGCCGTGGAGCGGTATGCGCGCAAGCGGGTCGCCGTGACCCAGGCCGAGTGCGGGGCGCAGCGGCGAGGATAGTTCGAGCAGGCCCTCGACGACGACCATGCCGCCGGCCCAGCTCTGGAGC
>JALWZB010000056.1 GCA_027002995.1 Desulfurococcales archaeon | reverse complement strand
TAATTACCTCGACCCTAATCACGGCGTCCTTACTGCCGTCACCCACGTCCTCGACGTAGTCCTCTGCCCTCACCCTGAAGTCTGGTAGGCGCCTTAGCGCTGCCTTCGTTATCTCCTCCACGTAGTCAAGGATCCCCTTAAATGCCTCCTTCAGTGCCTTCACACCGTATTTGCTTGCTAGGGCTCTCAAGTGCTTCTTCCCGACCTCACCCGCGTATATTTGAGCCCTTAAATCACCCTTAATGACGTCCGGTGCCCTCACGTTAGCCAGTATTAAGTCCAGGACGTCCTCCCTTAACTCACCGCCCTCAACTATCTTCGTGGGCGGTATGATGAGCCCCTCCTCATGCACCTCGCTCGCGTCGCCCGGCATGCTACCGGGTACCTTACCCCCGACGTCGACGTAGTGGGCTTTGCTGGCGACGTAACCTATTAACTCGCCGTCGTAGTGAGCGGGCGCTATTACTAGAACGTCGTTTAAGTGTGTGCCGGAGATGTACGGGTAGTTTACGAGGACGACGTCACCCTCCCTTAGCTCGACCCCCCTCTCCCTCAGGTACTTTAGGGTTGCTTTAACGCCCCACTGCATCGAGCCTAGGTGCGTGGGTATGTGTTCCGCCTGAGCTACGGCGGAGCCCTCCTCATCGAAGATCGCGCAGCTGTGGTCCATCCTCTCCTTAATGTTTGGTGAGTAGGCAGAGTTCCTTAACTTAATGCCCATTTCCTCGGCCGCGTACTCCAACGCGCACCTGATTACCTCGAGCGTTACCTTATCTAGGCTCACGGCTCACCCACCCCTGAACTCAAGCAATAGGTTGCCTAAGCCGTCCACCCGGCATGCCCAGCCGGGAGGCACGACCGTGACCGAGTCGTACTCCTCGATCATGGCGGGCCCAGCTATCACCGAACCCGGTGGTAGGGCGGCCCTCCTAAACACCTTAGCCTCAACCCACCCCGTCCTACCGAAGAACGCTTCCCTAGTACCGACTAACGCGTCCCCGCCATCACCCATAGCTTCCTTAACTACCCTTAGGGAGGGCTTCCTCACCTTACCCACGGCAGTCACCCTAACCTTAACGACCATCACCTCATCGCTCATTGAGTACCCGTAGATCTCCTCATGCCTCCTGTCGAAGGCTTCCCTCAGCTTAGCGACCCCTCCCTTGGGGATTGGTCTGGGTGCCTCAACGCTTAGCTCGTAGGACTGCTTAACGTACCTGAGGTCCGCGTACCTGACCATGACCACGTCGTCCTTGCTGACGCCTTCCCTCGAGAGGGTTTCTAGGGCCTTAGCCTCTAGGGATGCGTAGATCTCCTCTAGCTCCCCATCACTTAACTCCGTAGCGCTCCTGAGGACGCTTGCCTTGAACTCGTGCCTGTAGTCAGCTAGGAGGAGGCCTAGGGCGGAGAAAACGCCCGGTGCTTGAGGGATCACGACCTTAGTCACGCCGAGCTCCTCAGCTAGCTCGCACGCGTGCATGGGGCCCGCGCCGCCGAACGCTATTAACGTGAATTCCCTTGGGTCGTAGCCCTTCTCCACCGTAGCTATGCGTATTGCCCTACCCATCTCGGTGTTCGCTAACCTAATGACGCCGTGCGCGGCCTCCTCAAGGCCGAGGCCTGCGGGACCGCAGATCCTCTCCTCGAACGCCTTGACCGCTAAGTCCTTCCTCACCATGACTTCCCCTCCGGCTAGCGCCTCACCTAACCTCCCGAGAATTAAATTGGCGTCAGTAACGGTTGGTTCGGTACCTCCCCTCCCGTAGCATGCGGGGCCCGGGTCGGAGCCCGCGCTATAGGGCCCCACCCTCAGGTGCCCTGCCTCATCCACCCAAGCTATGGTGCCGCCGCCCGCCGACACCTCCACGAGATCTATGTGGGGGTACCTCACCACGTACCCGCTCCCCTTGATTAGCCTGCCCTTATGCACGACCCCACCGACCTCGAACTCCTCCGTGACTTCCGGAACCCCGTTAACTATGGTGGAGATCTTAGCTGTTGTGCCACCCATGTCGAAGCTCAGCACGTTCCTGATCCCGAGCTCCTTGGCTAGGTGGGCCGCAGCTATGACGCCGGCCGCAGGCCCTGACTCAATGGTTGATGCCGGTACCCTACCGGCTTCGGAGGGCTTCGCGAACCCACCGTCTGACTTCATTATGAGTAGGCGGTCGCCGCTGACGCCGAACCTCCTTAACTCCGCGTCGAGCTTGGCGAAGTACTTCGTGAGTACAGGCATTAAGGCAGCGTTAACTACGGTTGTGCTTAACCTCTCGAACTCCCTGTACTCCGGGTCGACCTCGTGGCTCGCCACAACGTACTTGCTTGGGAGTTCCTCCACCAGTATTTCCTTAGCCTTCGCCTCGTGGGCGGGGTTTGCGTAGGAGTGGAGGAAGCAAATAGCTACTGACTCGACACCCTCCTCCCTAAACACCTTAGCGGCGTCCCTAACCTTACCCTCATCCAAGGGCGTTATGACCTGACCTCCAGGCCCTACCCTCTCAGGGATCGTTAGCCTGAGCCTCCTAGGGACTAGGGGCTTGGGCTTCTCGAAGAACACGTTGTAGAGTTCAGGTCTTCTCTGCCTACCTATCTCGAGGAGGTCCCTGAAGCCCTCAGTAGTGATTAACCCTACCTTAGGCACGTCAAGCCCTACCTGCCCTAAGAAGGTGTTCGTCCCTATGGTTGTGGCGTGCACCACTACATCCACGCGGACGCCGTCACCCTCACCCCTAACCCTGCGTAGCGCCTCAATCGCCTTACTAATACCAGCGATAACCCCCTCCGAGGGGTCGCGGGGGGTCGTGAGTACCTTCAACCTAATAACCTCATCACTACCCTCATCCACCCCCACGACATCCGTGAAGGTTCCACCCACATCCACAGCTATCCTCACACCACTACCCATGACTGACGCACCTCCTTAAGCAATGGAAGAAGGGTTCGGGAGCCAAGCGACGGTGCTGGGGGCCCGAACTAACCCGCCAGCACTCAGGTCTTCACGCGTAACGCTCAACGCTCCCGTTAAAACTCACACCTCGTCACCCCCTACCACTCGGAGGCGGGTATTTAAAGTTGTATGTCAAAATGATTACGGTTTCCGAACCCTGCGTCATCCTTGAAGCATTATTAATGAGTGCCCCCATGGCTCACGCGTGTATGCGTGCGTAAGTCACTGCGGGGATAATACTGTGTTGATGTGTCTTTTGCTTATCTATGGTTAACGGCAAATTAACTTGATTGTCCTGTATTTTAGGGCATAATGTCATGGGGCTTCACGTGTTGCGGTGAGAAAACTGTACTTAGCGTTGTGGGTGACCGCCTTAGTGAGGGCTTTCATGCTGGTGGCGGTGGTGGCGGGGGCATGTAGGCGGGTTTCTGCCTGGATCTGAGTTTAAGGAATATTAGTGCTAGGATCACCGCCACTGCGGCACCAACACCTCCGCCAGCCACTAGGGTCCACGGTACGCCCCCGCCTGGTTTAGTGGTTGTTGCTGGGGTGGTTACGTCCTCGGTCGCTGCGCCTGTGCCTGCCTGCGTTGTGATCGGGGTTGTTTTCGGTGTTGTTGGTTGGGTTGTTGATGGCTTAGTAGTTGTTTGTGGTGCTGTGGTGCTTGGTTGCCCGCCCCCAGCTAGGCTGACGCGGTACGCGATGATCTTCCCGACGTATTCATTGCTTGATACTTTCTTGTCTATGGTCGCGATCACTAAGCCGCGTGAAGGTATTGAGGCTAGTGAGTCGCCAGCCCACCCTTTATGGGTCTCGCACTTCAGTACCGAGCCGTTGCTAAGTGATAGGAAGCACACCTTACCGTTATCCAGTACCGTCGCCACCACCTGCTGGGAGGGTAGGAAAGCAGCTACCCACGGATACTCTCCTAGGTCGGGACTTAACCATAGCCTCTTCAGCGTGGCGGTGTCGTACAGTACTACCCAACCCCTGAAACTGCTTCCCGACTCGGTCAGGCCTATCGGGATGGTTAGGAGCTTGCCGTCGGGGGAGAGAGTGGGTAGTATGGGTTGTCCAGGCAAGTTCTTAATCCTACCGACCTCATCGCCCTCATCACTCAGTATCACTACCGCTCCCTCACCCTCGCTCGTTACGGTGCTCACGAACACTCTACCGCCGCCCGCCCTCACCCCGAGGATCTTAGCTACCCCTGACAGCTCAGTCTTCCACGCTACCGCACCGTTAGATGTTCTGAAGGCGTATACGGTGTTGTCGCTACCTGGTGACGCGACCACTAACTTCCCGTCGTCGCTGAAGTCCACGTTCCATCCGTAGCCTGGGTACTCCGAACTCATCCATAACGTCTTCCCGGTACTCACCGACACTAACGCTACCTTAAACACGTAGTTGTCCTTGCTGACAGGCCTGCTTAGGAGTATGGCTACCTTCGTCCCGTCGGGCGTTATGGCGGCGAATGACGCGTAGTAATCCTTACTGAATACACCCACCTCCTTCACTATCTTACCCGCGACCACATCCACCACCAGGAGCTTCGCCGGGTACTCAATAGCTACGACTGCTGTGGAGCCATCCGCTGATAAATCAATGCTGTAAGGTATGCCTGAACCCGTGTCCAGGACCCACTCCTCACTAACGCTTAATCCCTGCTGAGCCTGCAAAGGTGGTGAGGTGGTAGCGAGGAGGGCTGGGAGGAGCGTAGCGATTATTACTAAGGCGGTCACGTACTGCCTGCTCACTCGCGCTTCACGCACCACGTAGGTTATATCCAACACTAACTACCTTCCTTCTCACATTGGTATCTCAGATAAAATAATTTACTGTTCAAAAATACATAATAAAAACATGTAACCAGCCTAATCAGTGAAGCCCTCAACAACATCGTAAAGCTTCAAGTATGCCTCCCTAATGAATCCCTCCCCAACCATACCCCTAAACAACCTAACCACGGACCCCACGCTCAGTGAACCCTCAAGCAAGCTTGCGAGGGACTCGAGCAGCTGGGCCGCACGCTCCCTAACCCTCCCCTCAGACACCACGTACTCTATGAATCCGGGATCATCACTCATTACTGCGGCACAGTGCGTGAGGAGGAGCTTGAAGGTCGTGCCGCTTAACTCACCCGTGAGTGGTGGTCCACGCTTCGCCAGGGTTGCGGCTAAGGACGTGGCCACTACGTAGGAGAGCCCCACGTACGTGGCGACAGCGTCATCGTGCTCCTCAACACTAACCCTAACAACCCTGAATCCTAAGGACCTGAAGAGTTCCTCCACAGGCGACGCGTCATCATCCCTCCCCGGGACAGGTACGATGGCTACGACGTGCTTGCTGGGGTCACGCATCCCGGCCCCGAACATCGGGTGTATTGAGGCGACCTTAATGTCCCTCGGGAACGTTGCGTACTCACGCATTACCCTCTCCTTGAATGTTGAGGTGTCGTAGATGACTCTCCCCTCAAGACCCTCCCCAACCACGAGTTCCCTGACCTCAGCAAGCACTCTGGGGACCTCCTTAGGCGGCACGGAAACCATTACGTGGTCACCCCACGCCACCACCTCCTCAAGGGTGGTAGCTCTAGGGATCCCCAGTGAGGTTGCCTTGACCAACGCATCCTCATTAACATCAACAACCCTAACCTCAATGCCTTCCCTTAACATCAGCCTAGCTAGGGTTAGCCCGACCTTACCAGCACCAACCACCCCAACCCTCAAGGCTCCGCAACCTCCTCCATTAGCTTAGCAACTCTGGCGAGGACATCCTCAGGTGCGGTTAGGGAGACCCTGACGTAGTCCCTAAAGCGCTCCCCGAACGCCGCACCCGGGAATACCGCCACGCCCTCTCTCAGTAAGCGACGCGCTAATTCAACCCCATCAACCCCCGTCCGGATCTTAACGAATACGTAGATAGCGCCGCGCGGCTCAATGAAGTCGAAGCGCTTCCTGCTTAAGGCGTTGCAGAACGCCTTAGCCCTCCTGAAGTACTCGTCCTTAACGAACTTAACTACCTCGCCCCTCACCTCCAGGGCTTTGAGCGCGGCTAACTGCGCGAATACGGGGACTGAGGTGTAGGTTGCGGCAACGAACTTAGCTACGACGTCAATGAGCTCCGGATCACCCACGACGTACCCTACCCTGAGCCCTGGGAGGGAGAACGTCTTAGAGAAGCTGTAGATCGACACGGTCTTCTCGAGCCTACGGTCAATCATTACTAGTGGGTCACCCTCAAACACTATGTCCCTGTACGTCTCGTCCGACACTAAAGTAATGCCGCGATCCTCAGCAACGTCCAGCAATTCCTTCAGGGCAGGCTCCGTGAGCACCGCACCGGTCGGGTTGTTGGGGTAGTTAACGATGAGGGTGTCCGCATCACCCAAGCTCCCGAACCTAGGCAACCACCTAGCCTCGGGCTTAGCCTCAAGGAACTTAACGCCCTTGCCGAAGAGCTTAGCGGCGACCACGTACCCCTGCCAGTGAGGCGTGATGACACCCACTCTGCGCGCGGCGTGGATCAGTGCGGCGACTGCTGCCTTAGCGCCGGGAACGACCGCAACCTCCCTCACCGAAACGCCGTGAAGGTCAGCTATGGCTTCCCTAAACTCCCTAATGCCCCTGTAGGGAGCGTACCTTAAGCGCCTTCCCGACTCCTCCCTAAGAACCTTAATTACTTCGGGGTGTGGCGGTATGTCTGGTTGCCCGGCGTCGAGCCTGATCCTGACGCCCGCCTCCTCGATTTCCGCGAAGAACTCGTAGACGTTGAACGAAACCCATCACCTCCCCTGAGCTTTCCTGCATGCCTCGATGATCGCCTTAAACACTTCCGCGAATTCCCCGGCCCTCCTTAAGACCTCCGCCTCCCTCGCCTCGTCCCTCACGGGGATTGACTCACGTGCCTTAACCCTCCCTATCTCGGCGCATACACGCATCCTCTCCT
>JALWZB010000055.1 GCA_027002995.1 Desulfurococcales archaeon | reverse complement strand
GCACCGTTCAAGAAGCTTGAACAACGCCGTTCCAGTGCTAGAGCTTTATCGAAAGAAAACGAGGTAAGGTCGGTGGAGCACGCATGGTTGCGAGGATTGCTTCAGCACTGATCGTGATAGCAGCCCTATGCGCTGGCACCCTACTCGGCGCATACATGCTTAAACCCAAGCTAGGACCATACCCGAATTACGAGCCGGAGGTCAGGCTAGAGTACCTTTACATAAGAATATTCAACACCACGGCAACGATCAACGGTGTAGGACCTAAGAACGTGATCATGGCGTCCTTCATGGCGGTGATCAAGGTCGGGAACCCATACAACGACACGGACATCCTACCAAGCACCGTAGCGGTTCACATACCTCAGGACGCTTACTATGAGGAGAGTAACGCGAGTACCGTAACCTTCACAGCCACCATAAGCATCAAGGAGAAAGGCGGCCAGATTCCCACCGGAGGTAGCCCGCCAAACGATTCAGTGGAGGTCATTAAGAGCGGTGATGGATTCGCCTACGGATTCACTAACGACTTAATCCTAGATCACGGGGTAGTTCATTTCTCGTTGAGGGACGTTAGCTCCGTAATCCCTAGGAACAGTGACGCCTACCTCACGATCTCAGGCACAGTACCCTTACCGGAGTTATGGAGTAAGAACGTGAAGGCGTGGTTCCACGGGGACTCATGGGCCTACGTAATCATAAGCATTGACGGGAAAGCGCTAGGAAATAACCTGGAAGCCAAGGGCACGTCAGACTACGTCCTAATACTTAAGGTCCGCCTAACACATGAAGGAAACGAGTACTGGTACGGGTCAATACCTAAGCCAATCCTATATAACCCGACCGACATACTCGTGATTATCCCGAGAGGGTAACCACGCAACACCAAGTAACTCGGGGAGGGTGCGTAGCCAGTTGACGCAGGAGGAGAGGAGGCAGAGCTTGGAAGGGACGGCCCTCAGAGTGTACGCCTACCTACTACGTAACGGGCCGGCAGGTCCGCGAGAAGTTGCTAGGGCACTGAACCTAAGTAGCCCTAGCCTAGCCTACTACCACTTAAGGCGCTTGGAGGAATCAGGGCTAGTGAGTAAGTTGCCGGATGGGAGGTACAGGGTCGCTGGGCCAGCCAGCATCGAGGGCTACGTGGTCATCGGTAAGTGGTTGATGCCCAGGTTACTCGCGTACTCAGCATTCTTCGCTGGCTTCCTAGCTATAGAGGTACTCACAGCGGTGCTGAGGCTCAAGAGCGGTGAGGGAATCGGCACCGACTTAATCACGTTAATCCTAGTTACAGGGCTGGCGACAGCGCTGTTCGCCCTCGAGGGAATACTGATGCGCGGGAAGAAGGCATGAGCGTAGGTACGCAGTAATTCACTTAAGGAGCTTAACCATGTAGGGACTGCCGGGAGGTCTGAAGTACCCGAGTCTCCTGTAGTATTCCCTAACACCTATTCCCGAGAGTATCAGGATCTTCCTAACGCCGTACTCCTCCCTAGCTATTCTCTCGGCCTCTGCCAAGAGCTTCTTCCCCCATCCCCTGTGCTGCCATTCGTAAGGCTTCTCGGGGGCAGTACCTAAGGGAACCATAGGCCCGTAGACATGTAGCTCCCTCACGATCGCTGTCCGACCGCCCCTAACCTCGGGTCTGTGGGCGTGCTCGCTGGGCATGCGTAGGCGTAGGAGGGCCACGAGGACATCGTTAACCTCATCCTCAACGGCTAAGAACTCCTCGACTCCTTCGCTCGCCTCGTATGTGAGCCTCGTTATCCTCAAGTTCCTTGGGTCCGGGTACACGCCGTGCTTGAAGGCCCTCCTCCCTGCTTCCCGCCACCTGATCTCCCTTATCCTCACGCCCTTAGCTAGGCATGCTGCCTCGACGAGTTCCCTTAAGTTGCTCTTCCTGGGTCCGGCCTCGATTATGGGTGCGGGCACGTCCCTCTGCACCCTTAAGACCCTCACGTACTTCGGTATGTACCTGTACGCCTCGCTA
>JALWZB010000054.1 GCA_027002995.1 Desulfurococcales archaeon | reverse complement strand
ATTAAGCCCCCAAAGGTCCTCGGCGTTCTCCACTGAAGCGTTACCATTATCTATTACCAGGTAAACGGGCTTCTCGGACCTACCCAGCACCACCACCCCATCATAGCCAGCAAACTTAAGCACTGATGGGAACTCGCCCCCTACACTGCTCCCACCTATAAGGCCAGTGACAGGTGATACTGCGACAACGTCCATTCTCGAGCCTGAGGGTACCAGCGACGTTAGTGGACCGCTCATAAAGATCAACGCGTCGGGGTATTCGTAGAGAATCCTAGTGGCTACTCCCCTACCCCCTACGTAGTCCTTCGCATACTTCTCGGTTGGCTCAACCTTAATATCCCCAGTACTTAAGTTCACGAAGAGCGTATTACCTACGTAACCACGATTAAGCATCTTGTCACACCCCCGCCGCGTGAGCCTCTCTCCTCAACGCCCTCACAAACCTACCCGCGAATCTCTCCACCCTAGCGTGTTCCATAACCTCATCAACATCCCCAAACATAATCGCGTTGGTTGGACAGTACTTCACGCACGCAGGTTCCTCACCCTTCTGCCTCCTATCCACGCATAAGTCACACTTAAACATTGTGTTGCTAAGATGGTTAAACTGAGGAACACCAAGTGGGCAAGCCAAAGCACACACCATGCAACCCACACACGCCTCCTCCATCAGCATCACAGCACCATCCTCATCAACGTAAAGCGCCCTCGTCGGGCAGACCTCAACACATGGAGCCCTCCCACAGTGCAGGCAAGTCGTTGGCACCCTCCCCCACTCATAACTAACCACACGTATCCTAGACAGTACCGGGCTAACTACCCCCTCATGAGTTAAGGAACACACAATCTCGCAAACACGACAACCAACACACCTGTAAAAATCAATGAAGAGCTTCTTAACCACCCCCACTAATCACCAATAATAAATAACAATTCATATTAAAAACATTAATTATGAACCCAAAAATAATATGCAACATAAAACCGCCTAGAACACAAACTTAATTCCCCGAACACACCTAAAACAAGGGCCCGTAGCCCAGCCAGGACAGGGCGCCGGCCTTCGGAGCCGGAGGTCCCGGGTTCAAATCCCGGCGGGCCCGCCACTTATAAACCCCAATAACTTAACTTAAAGTATAGTTGTTCCTTATCTGTTCTTTCTAATCTTGGGCAGTAATACAGAGAAACTATAAGCTATTAGAAGTATATTTAACTTAGTAGGAGGTGTAAATATGGCCCGTGTAGTTGTTGAAGTGCCAGAGGAGGTAGCTGTATTGCTGGAGAAAGAGCCTCTGCTAAGGCTTGCTGTGGCTGAAGCTGTGAAAAAAGAGGTCATGGAATACCTGCTCACAGTTATGGCCTTGGATAAGCTAACAGAGGATTCCAGGCTTAGCGAGGAGGATGCGCTGGAGATAAGCAGGCTTGTTAAGAGAGCTGTACGGGAGAAATGGGATGCTGAGAGTGGTGGTTGATACGAATAAGGTAATAGCTTCCTTGCTGCGTGATGGTAGGGTGAGAAGGCTTCTTTTCCATCCAGGTCTAGAAGTACTGTTGCCGAAATATGTCTTGGAAGAGATAAATGAGCATAGGAAGTACCTAGAGAAGAAAGTTTCTCCGAAAGCGATAGATTTTATTCTTTCAAAGATCTCGAGGAGGGTTAGAATAATAGGTGCTAGTGAGTTAAGCAGGGAGACCTTACATAAAGCCCGTAGGCTGGCAGGAGATTTCGATATTGATGACTATCCATTTATAGCCGTAGCGATAGAATACAATGCAATCATATGGACCAATGATAAAGAGCTTATAAAATACGCACTAATGAGTAACGAGTACCTAGCTGTGGATACACCCGCGCTAGAAGAATTATTAAAAGGCAGAGAACTAGCTAAGATATTACAGACAATGAAAGAAAAGTATGTAACGCATTATTAGTTAATGAAAAGTCTAGTTTTTCAAAGTAAGTATACTATAATTATATCTATGTGTAGTTTTCAATAATACGTACAGTGATATCTAATCTTAACTTCCTTAACTCTTAGCCACATAGTCTATAGTTATTCAAATACCAAATCGCTGTCTAAGAATAATCCTATGATTAATTTATAGGAAGGATTATAGGGCATTGTCCCAGTAACTAGGTAATAGGTATGAAAACTATACCTATCTGTCCTAGACATCATCAGCTCCTGGGACAAAGGTATTTAAGTACCAGCCTTCGGAGCTGAAGGTCCCGAGTTCAGGCCCTGGCGGGCTGTCATTTAAATACTTCCTATATAAGTCTTTCTTTACTATCCCCGATCTTTATGTATACCTTGTGTAGAGGCTTTATACAGCCGAACATGCTACATCAAACCTCAAAGCGTCTTAGAGCGGTGTTAACAAGGAGAGACCATGATGTACTTGCTAAAGACTCACCCCGCCCCCATTAATAAGGCTAGATCCCTATACTACGTGTTATTGGCTACTGAAAGCTTAAGACAAACAATCCACATGTGCAGGTGCTATTCACGATATATGGCTGAATCCAAGGAGCAAGTGAACGAGTATAGGGTATGACCTAAATCCCATAGCCATTAGTATGGCCTTGACGCTAGTCTAGTTTATTTAAAGCCTTTTTCCTAAGTAAGTTATGAGCACGTGCTTCAGCACGTATAGTGAGGTAAGATAATGGCGGCTGACAATTATTACTTGGTGTCAATAGGGGGATACCTTCACGATATATTGGTAAGATTGTAACAAACTATCTATATGAGCACAAGAACTTTAGAACCTATGTTGAAAAGAGTAAAGGTGTAAAGAGTTACAGGCATGCCAAGGCAGGCTCGCTCCTACTATCTAACTACGATTTCCCCGAACCCATTATAGGCATTGTTGAAAACCATCATGGAAGTGAAGTAGATAATGTTATCAGGATTATACAGTGGGCTGACCGTTTTGACGCTAGCTATAGAGCTGGTACAGCGAGAGATAAAGGAAAGAAGCTTCCAATAGAAATTGCTAACATTACAGGTTTAGACGTGACAAGAACTCTCCATGGAGTTGACTTAGGCGACTACTTGATGGGTTTCTTGAAATACATAGGCGGCATTGTTAGGAGTAACCCGGAACTTGCTGCATTACTCGTAGATGGCTTCTATCGTGAGGCGACTATCCACTTAAGATCGGATAGTGTAGGGTGATGAAAATATATCGCTCTATGCTCACTCCAAGATAGTTGCTGCATTAACTAGTTTAAAGTCAAGGTATCCGTCCTCTGAGCCAGCTCTGCTCACCATAGAGGCAGCTATTGAGGAGCGAGCACAATTTATGACGGTTGATGTGGTAGAGTACCTAGCTGGTCTCCATATATACGTCTACTTCGGCATCCTGGGCGCAGTATCTAGTGCATTAAAAGACCTTAAGCTTGATCCCTCGTTCCACATAGCTTCGGAGTCAACAACGCGTTTCGTAGTCATCCTAGGAAGAGAGCATATAAAAACATTGATAAACTACTTGAAGAAGCTTGCAACAGATCTTGACGTACCTATACGTGTTGAATACTATGTTATGGAGAGAGGTGTTTCAATAATTGTCGTGACGAGGCCGCCAGAGACAGACCAAGTAAGTAATGTGTACTGGCATAGGAAGTGTATAGAGTTGCTTGAGGACAATCATATTAAGGTAGTTACGGTCAAGGAGCCTAGACTACACTTTAAGGCCGTTATTATAGATAATGAGAATAGATAATGAGATAATATATCTAGGTTCAATTAATCCACTCAGTGTACTTACGGTAAGGGAGATACCGGCCGACTACATGATTAGATTTGAAAGCGAGGCATTAGTAGATGAGATAATAGAGAATGCCATTGGCAGGAAGACCTATGAACAGTGGCTAAGTGATTAGTATCCCTCCTTGTGTTTCTATGGGGAATCAGTCTCTACAAGAAGTTATTAAGTATAATGTACACTACTTTATAAACGGGAGGGATGCTGCAAATGAGCACAAATATTATTGACAGGCTGAGGTTCAAGGATAGCAGGTTAGGCTATGTCAAGGTGAATGATGGTAGTATAATCATTCTACGTGTAGCTATTGTTGATGTTCGAGTGCGAGAGGAGGCATCCCCCTTTGGGGTCGAGTTTGACGTTAACGCTACTGGGGGCATAGCAGTTTATCCCTCTGAAGTTGCTCTAGAAGAGGTCAAAGACAAACCCACAATTGAGCCAGGTAAAACTGTTAACGAAGGCTGGGCTCAGGTTGACATTGTTGAGAAAACTCCTGCGTACGAAGAGGCAGTTTATTATAAAGAAAATAGAGGCAAGTACTTAATTAGGGTGGAGATTGAGCCAATTATGGTCTCTAAGAATACGTTATATAAGACACCACAAGGAACCCCATTATATGTCGTGAGATGGGTACCTAAGATAACTTGGAACGAAGTCGAAGATGAGAGTATCCACGAATAAGCAGACATGGTGGTCAGCTATGTGGACCATTGCATACTCATATACAAATAATATTGAAACAGAACAGACACAGATGGCACACTCCTTTGCCCAGAGAATGTCTACTGAACAAGTTGAACTAGGCTTTTCAATCATAGGAAGATATGTGTACACAGCAGGCATTACCGTAAACCGTGATGTAGTTAAAGAAGTAGAAAGTATGCCAGAAAGTATGCTAACAATTCACGGCATCTATGATATGTTACGGGTCTTTAATGAAGAGAAAGTGCTCTCTGTACTTAGGGATTATCTACATCTGAATGAGGAGAGTATGTCAATATTAAAGCGCATTGGAGAACTTGAATTTGTGGATTTGAGGAAGTTTGCATCACTACTTTTGTGGCTGGCAAACGTATTAAGATTTAAGGTAACTGATGTTAGCCTTGTAGAAGATTTAGAGACTGGTGAACTCCAGTTTGTTGGCGTCTACATAGATAACTGTGGCTGGAGGGAGTGGAAGATACTCTCAAAGTTCGTTAAGAAGCGCCTAGTAGAAGAGGGATTTAGCGATATCGCTGGCCGGGTGGCACTAGTATGCAGGAAAGCGCTTCAAACCCCGAGAGGCTGAATCCCCGCCAATTGATAGATTATCTTAAGCAGTTTGTAGCTAACAAGAGGACTACCCTGAATGAGGTTTTTATTCGACGCATTGTTAGTGCTGTCTTCTTTGCACTCTTCAACTACTGGGCCCTCAAGAGCTACATTAAAGGTAAACGCGGCGATGGCCCTTACGGGGATAGCTTTAGACTCTCAACATTCTTCGAGGACCTGCTTAGTAAGGGATTCGACTACGCAATATATCCTCTCTTCCTATACAGGGTTGGTGCTGACCACTACATACTAAATCCCACGAGAGTAGAACTCACCAGCAAACCATGGAAAGGCGTACAAGAAAATGTCGAGATAAACTATGATGTATTAGAGACACTATTAGACTTGGCATATGACATCTTAGAGTATTTAGAGAAGTATTAAGTAGTAAACCATGGAATATGTGAACTTCGGTGTTTCCAGATTACTCTCCCTGATACCCGGTATAGATAATCATTGTTGAAGCTTGTTTCCAGTTTATGGTTTCCACTGGGAAACATTGTTTATAAGTCTCGGGCCTTCGGAGCCGGAGGTCCCGGGTTCAAATCCCCGCGGGCCCGCCACGTATGAAACCTATTTTGATTATTTGTCTCCTAGTTACTCTTTACAGCCTAATAGTTTGATGAGTTCCTCTAGTTCCCTTCTGTTGAGAATATAGAAGGCTTTAGCTCCTACTTTCCTAGCGTTTTAGGCTTGCACCTTGTCGCTTGTAGCTAGCGGGGCATCAAGGGTTTCCGCTAAACCTATGTAGTAGGCATCCGCACCTCTTGATCCCGTGGCTAGCGCTATCTTAATTGATTTCTCGAAATATAGGTCGTCCCCAGTAATCATGATTTTCTCACCAAATCTCTCAACAACATCTTTAACAATGCTAGGAGACAGGAACCTTACAAGAACACCTGCAATCTCAACTAGGAAAAGACGAGGTGCGTAAACATAGATACTACTGGAAGAGGCGATCTAAATACCTTCTCAGTCATTCCTGTGCGATGAGGGTCTCTACTAGCAAAGAGGTCTATAGCCACCGATGCGTCTATGATTAGCTTCTTCTCATGCAAATCTATCCCTCTCCCTAGAGAGGAGTTCACTTGGCTCCTCATGTAGCCTCCTTAAGCTCTTACGTATCCTCCGCGCGAACGCTACTAAGTCCTCTTTCAGCACCATTACAGCCTCTTCACCCTCCTCGAGATCCAAAGACAATTCTTGAACATTATTTATATACTATCATGTATTAGGGACAATTAGTCTTTTTCCTAATCAAGTATCTCCCGGCAACCAACATGATCATATCTTGGGAAAGCAGGTAATTGATTGTTGGCGTAGAGCTAAGCATGGAGGAAGCTATCGCTAATCCTGTGAGGAACATACCAGGTTTTGAGGACTTAAAGTAGCTAAGATTCTCTTAGGCTTGATGATCACGGTGTATAACCGTAAGCCCATGGTATCTAGGCTCGCTTAAACACGGCAGAGGCTCCTAGGGTATGACCTTCAGCCATGGTATTCGCTTGAAGTCCTCGTCAAAAGTAGCTATAGTGTTTATGCCGTAATGCCTGCATGTCGCTGCTATCAACGAGTCATTAGGTAGCAACCCGTACTTGATAGCAATTTCACTGGCTTCTCTTACTACTTCCGTAGTGATAGGGAGAAACACTAGTCTGTCTTCGTTGGAGAGTTCATCTAAAAAAGAGTTGAATATTTTGTAGCCTTTTAGAATATTATAATCTAGCATTGATAAGGATGATTTCATGTCGTAGAACCTATATTCTCCGTATTTCTCGATGTATAAGAGTTTTAGGAGGTTAAACGATACTTCACTGAAGACTATAGTATTGATTGCGAATCTCGAAGGACCTTCTACAATATCTTTGGCAGTGGAGTCTCCTAGGAAATAGCGGAGTATCACACTACTGTCGAGAAATATGACCCCTTTCTGAGATGTGGTCATAGTAATCCTCCTCTGTTTGGGGCTCGGACTCCCTGATCCTTATTATACCAAAGAACTTTCTCACTCCTCCCCCGCTAGGAGCCTTCTTCACTTCTAAGATAAGCTCCTCACCCTCCTCTAGCTCTAAAGGCTCTAGAGGCTTAAGAACGCCCTTCTCATACCTTACACGTATAACCTTAGACAATCCAGATGCCCCTGCTAATGAGTATCGCAATACGACCCAATATGTTTTTACTGTATCATAGGGATGGCGATGCCCTCTACAATTGCTTCCCTGATAACCTTCTCTGAGGCACCAGTCAGCTCTGTCTCGAAGAGGAAATGATAGATGATGTTCGTGTCGAGGCATATCATTGGGCTTGAGCCTCCTCCTCGTATTTCCTTAGTTCTTCCACGTCGGCTTTACCAAATATTCCAACATACTCCTCCAGGACTTCACTCACCCTGCGCCTACGTATGAAGATAACTAACTCCTCTCCCTCCCGGAACTCCACAGGCTCTAACGGCTTCAACACACCCTTCTCGTATTTAACCCTAATTACCTTGGTCAACCCTAATCTCCACCTAAATACTATTGCGTCCTGGAGCAATTAGCCTTTCCCTAACAATTTATTTCCAGATTATCATGATAGGCGCTACAGCTGATAATCATTGTTAAAGCTTGTTCCCTTCGGTAGTTTCTGCTGGAAACATGGTTTATAAGTCTCGGACCTTCGGAGCCTGAGTCCCGCGTCCAAGCCCTAATGAGCCTGCCACGGAACTGGTTGGTTTTGACTTCACTGTTGATAACCCCGACCGATAGATCCTCACGGGGGTTAGGAGTGATTTAGGGAATAACTCTGAGCCATGGTATTCGCTTGAAGTCCTCATCAAAAGTAGCGATTGTGCTTATACCATGTTTGTGTGCAGCTATCGCTATTAGTGCATCGTTAGGTAGTAGTCCATAGCTTTCTATTAGGTTTAAGAGTTCCTCGACGCTAGTCTCCGGCGTTATTAGGTTGAAGAGCGAGAGTAGGGGTCTTACATCTTCCTCTAGAAGGTTCTTAACCCTCTCATCCTGCTTAGTAATTAGCTCTTTGAGCCTATAGCGGGAGACATCTAATGCAAGTCTTAGATAGATGTATATAGTCTCACT
The DNA here is from genome assembly GCA_027002995.1 of Desulfurococcales archaeon. Taxonomy (GTDB): domain Archaea; phylum Thermoproteota; class Thermoprotei_A; order Sulfolobales; family NBVN01; genus WAOL01. The sequence continues at coordinate 14,647 of JALWZB010000054.1, read as the reverse complement.
GGTTATTGTCCCTGTTATATATCCACTCCACTCACCGTTAATCACTTTCTCTACTAGGGTTCTTGCCTTCTCATCTCCGGCTAGATACTTTATTAGTACGTTGGAGTCATAGAGGACCTTCAATCTCTACCTCCTCTATAATCCTCTCAACATCCTCAGACCTGACTCGGGGATTCCTTCTCCTGAGGATCCCGAAAAGTTCTCTTACTGGCTTCCTAATTGACACCAGCAGAACCTCTCCCTCCTCTAAATCCAAAGGTTCGAGGGGTTTGAGGACCCCGTTCTCGTACCTCACTCTAATAACCCTAGACATATCCTAGCCCCAGGCATATGCTTAGAGTGTCGAGCCAATAAGCCTTTCCTGTAAGCCGATGTCCCCAGATTACCTTCATGGGTATCTTGTATGATTATCATTACATTACTGAAACATGTTTCCAATTGATGATTTCTACTGGAAACTTTGTTTTTATATCCTCGGTCTTCGAAGCCGGAGATCCGGGTTCAAGCCCTCGACGGGTCTGACATAATAGTAACCTGATATCTGATAATAGTGAAGAATTGGTATCTCAAGGGCTTCCTTCAGGAATGCTCGAAGTGTAGGACTCTATATGCAGCATAACACTTCATCCCTTATGTTTCTGGTGTAGCGCACTATCATATTTCCTCTTTTCAGCTCCTCCGCTAGTAGCCTTCGTAATGGTAGGTTCAGCGAGGGGAACATAGGAGTACTTGTAGGAAAGACGGTCTCATAGACTTTCCTCCTAGCTTTAGGGATAGGTTCATTGACTAGGAAATGTTATAATCTTGTTCTCCTCTAACGCCTCTGGGATTCTCTTAAGGAGGCTAAGTACGTCTTCCATAGATCTCCCCCAGAATTCTAAGTTATCCTTACTGTACGAACGCAGTTAATATGATATGGTTATACTCTCAGTTGTTGAAAATCCCTAGCGGATCTGTCCTTGCTGTGCTATAGTACTTTTTAATAAGGTTAATGAATTATGTATGTCGCAGGGATCGTGAGGAATGAGTGGTGCTAAGGTTCTGAAGATAAACATACCTGAGCACATCAGTATTGATGAGTATGAGGCTAGGCTTCTCTTAGCAGTCGAGCTTTACCGTGAGGCTAGGCTTACTCTCAAGCAAGCTGCTGAACTTGCTGGGCTCTGTGTCGAGGATTTTATGAAGGAGCTCTCGAGGAGGAAGGTCAGCATAATTGACCTGGATGAGGAGGAATTGAAGGAGGAGCTAAGGGTTGCTGAACACATTGCTAGAAAAGCGAGGGGCTAGTGCTGCAGTCTCTAATACGTCTCTCCTCATAGCTCTTAAACATGCAGAGTTGCTAGAGAAGCTCAATCTTTTATTTCAGAGAATAATAGTCCCGCCAAGCGTTATGCGGGAGCTTAGCGTTAAAGAGAAAGAGTATTTCCAGGGCTTAAGCTTCCTATCTGTCGAGGAGCCTCGTGATAGAAGGCTTGTACTCGTGTTGAAGACTATCGTTGATGAAGGCGAGGCTGAAGCTATGACACTAGCCTTGGAGAAAAACAGTTTACTGATAATAGATGATCTCAAGGGTAGGAAGGCGGCGAGAAGACTAGGCTTAGAAATCATTGGCACGCTAGGAGTTCTAAAGGCTATGAAGCTAAAAGGCATAGTAAGGGAAGTTAAACCATTCATAGAAAGGCTTAGAGAGAAAGGATTCTACATTAGCGATGACCTCGTAAATAAGCTATTAAGTGATATAGGGGAAGCATAAGGAAGAGAAACCATATAATTACCAAAATACATGACATAGCATCAGGATAACGATACTTAATACCACCGTCCCATACACTAGGTATGAAAACCATACCTATTTGTCCCAAAATATCATCAGGTGCCGGGACAAAGGTATTTAAGTGCTAGCCTTCGGAGCCGGGGATCCCAGGTTCAAGCTCCCGGCGAGCCCGCCACAAAACATTCTAAGTCATCGCTAATCCTAGTGAGGAATATATTGAGTTCCGAAGGCTTCAAAACGCGGCCGAGGTTCCCTCAGTCTTGATGATCACGGGGGCATAATCACACGCCTAGGTATCTAAGACGCTCAAGCCTGCTGGGACTCAGGGTATAACCTTTAGCCATGGTACTCTCTTGAAGTCCTCGTCGAAGGTGAGAATAGTGTCTATGCAGTAGTGTCTACATGTTAAGGCTATTACAGCGTCCCCTGGAAGTAAGTTATATTTAATCATTGTCTTGTGTATTTCGTCTATAGTTGCTTTGTCTTGCAAGATTATTATATCGTATTCAGATAGCAAGCGGCGTAGAGTAGCTAGCTCGTCTTTGACGGACTCTAAGCCGTATTTTCTTACTGTTTCTCGTATTTGGTATATGCCCCTAGCTCCATAGCGTTTACTTAAGTATACCCTCACAAGAATGTACGAGGTCTCCTCTATTGTTCTAAGACTAGTATAGACTTCATCGCTACCGGACAGGATATTGATGGCTAAGTCTGACTTTGGCTTTATATCGTGGAGCAAGTAGACCAGGGCGTTGGAGTCAACGTATATCAAAGATGCTCGGCCTCTTCAATCGCCTCCTCTAGGAGCCTCGGGTCTACGCGGCCCAGAATGCCTCGATACTTCTCTAGTATTCTTTTCCTCTCCTCTACATCAATTATCTTGATAAGAAGCTCTTTGTTCTCTTCCATGTTAAGCGGCTCCTCTGGCACTAACACGCCGCCCCTATACTTTACTCTAATGACCCTCGACAACCCTTATACCCACATCGTATATAGTTCCACAAGCCAATTAGCCTTTTCTCTGTAGGGGTTTCCAGATCTTCATAATGGATGCCACAGCTGGTAATCACCTATGAAGATTGTTTCCATCTCACGATTTCCACCGGAAACTCTGCTTAATAAATCCCGGCGGGCCCGCTACATAATGTTGGTATAGGAAAGGCTGGAATCCGGTCTGGCTGAATGCCAGGTGAGGATGGGGGTGCGCACTACAAGTGCTGGCTTAGGAGCTCCGAGACTCTCCTCCTAACTTTCGGAGGGGCGTGGCTAAGTACGCTGTTCAGGATCTCGGTATTCATGCCCCTGGTTCTAAGGGCTTCGAGGATCTTCAATATGCGCTTCTCCTTCCCGGGGATTAGGGTGTTGGCCACTAGTTGCCATTCTAGGGGCGCCACCCTGACGTTCTCATCTCCTACCCTGTGGTTTCTGGAGTGGCGGTGGAGTTCCTTGAAGTCTACGTTTAAGCAGCCGGGCTCACCGCATATTTTGAGGTCGGCCATTATCTCCACCTTAATGCCGAGGATTTCGAAGACTCCGTAGTGGCTTGAGTATGTTTTGCTGGAGCTGTACCTCACCCTCCTTAGGGCCCGGAAAATTGAGGCGAGGGTTTCGTCGACCTCGTAGACCTTGTCAGCCTCAACGATGATGTCTATGTCCTTTGGCTCTACCTCAACGCCGTTCAGGTAGCTTGCTGTGCTCCCGACCAGCACCCACTTGACGCCGAGCTTAGCGAGGGTTTCGGAGACCATGCTTAACGCCTCCTTGAGCCTTGGTGGGAGCTCATGCATGGGCGCCACACTAATTCGTAGCCTTCCTAATCCCCTATATGTCTTACCTTGGGGTGCGTGGGTAGGTTTAAGAGTCTAAACTTCTTTATTTCCTAGTACGGTCAATGGCTAGTTGCCTTACAGGACCTGCTTTAAGTGAAGGCTACTCCCGCTGATAGACCCATACGTTAACGAGGACTTCATCCCTGCTTAACCCTCCATGCGCCCCCAAGCCCTTCTCACGCTCTCCCTCGAACGGGTACTTAAAGCACTCATGCTCCTTAGCGATGACGACCACGTCGCCGTAGTTATCAATGCATCGAGGGCTTAACCCGCCTTCGAGGTAAGGGACTTCCTCTATCTTAAGTACCTCCGCCCGGATCCCCTTAGCGCTTAGGCCCTCCTTAACTTCCTCCGCACTCACTCCCTTGTAGAACGCTACCCTTTCTCCCCCTACCGGGGGTTCCGAACCTATTGTTGGGAGTTCGTGTCTGTGCTTGCAGTACGTTAAGCCGTGGTCTGCGAGGACGTACAGCGTTGTTTTCCTCGGTATTTTCCTCGCTAGTTGCTTTATGAAGAGCTCTATGAGCTCGATCTCGGCTTGGAGGGCTTCATCGATATACCGTTCGTGGAGTATTGAGTCGATTGAGGGCCAGTAAATGAAGGTGGCGTCAGCGTCGCTCAGCGGGAAGACCTGCGATAAGTACTTGACCTCCCTCACCTCAGCGCCCCTCGTAACCGCCTTCGTGAAGACCGAGTCGGCGAAGGGCGTGTAGTACGTCACCGAGAACCCCTTATCAGCGAGGACCTCGGACAACGGTTTGAAGGGGAAGACGTCCTCCTCACTCACGTCCTCCCCTAACTCTAAGCTACGGTTCCCCAGCACGTCCACCCATGGAGGTACCGCGACTATGGTTCCCTTGAACCTCATGTACCACTCCAGGAAGCCATGCTCGGGCGGGCTCAGCATCGAGTGGAACGTGTACATGAATGTAGGGGTGCTTGACGGGAACACGGTCTCGTAGGTCTCCACCCCGAAGCCCGGGAGGTTCAGCCCTAGCGTTCCGAGACCGTCAATGAGTAGCGCTACTACCCTGCTCTCCTCAAGGGTCTTCGGTATCCCCCTAATGAAGTCTAGGATGCGCTTCATTATTCACTCCCAGCGTCGGTGGGGTTGCGGTTCCAGCAAATTAACTTTATTGTTTGCACTCGCCCAACATTCCCGGTGGGCTTGACGCGGTCGGTTAGTGAGAGGGGCTTAGGGATCCTAGCGTTACTTGGCACCGTGCTGTTATGGGGGAGCAGCTTCACGGCCATTAAGGTGACGGTATCCGTAATCAGCCCACTAACCTACGTCTGGTTAAGAGCCCTCATAGCGTTCCTAGGTCTTACACCGTATGTACTGTACGTGAGTAGGCACTCAAGCATCAAGGCATGGGTTAAGGGAGGGCTAGTAACTGGTGCTGTGTTCGCTCTAGGCCTTCTCTTCCAGGGCTGGGGCACGAAGTACACTAGCGCCAGTAACTCCGCCTTCATAACGGGCCTGAACGTGGTCTTCGTGCACCTCTACGTCGGCGTGGTTAGGCGTGAGTACAGCGTAGGTCACGGGTTAGGTCTCCTACTAAGTGTGGCGGGCCTATACCTGCTAACGAGCCCTGAAGGAGGTTTAGGGGTAGGTGACCTACTAGTCCTCGTGAGCGCCGTCATGTGGGCAGCCCAGGTACTCTTAGTCGATAGGTTCAGCGCCTCCAACCCAGCCATCTTCACTTGGGCTGAGATGATCCCAAGCATTTTCTTCTTCGTACCTGACGTGACCCTAAACGGCATCCCCAGAATACCGATCACGTTAATCCCCGTGATCACGTACTTAGGCCTGGCATGCGCTGACGCCGCATTTACTCTCCAAGTATTCGGGCAGAGACGTGTTGATCCAGCAAGCGCTGCCCTGATATTCTTGCTTGAGCCGGTCGTAGCCACGGTGATAGCTACCATAATACTGAGGGAGTCCGTAACCCTAGTAAAGGCGGTGGGAATGACCTTAATACTCGTTGCCATAGTTGCGTCGCAGTACGAGGTACTGAGGCATGCCAAGCGCGGCGGCCGGGACAACACCGCCTAAGAGGGTTAAAAACCTAGTTGGGCGAGTTCAACTCCTCTCCCACGCCAGGTTCGCTAAGCCTTGCCTCAGCCTAAGGTACTTAAGGCATGCTTACCCCTACCAGCATAGAAGCCCTACCCATTCCCCTTCCCTACGTAGGCATCGTCCTCGGAGAATATTAACCCCTCCGAGCCAAGCTAATCCGGCTCCATTACGTCATGACGCCTCCCTAGCCAATATCCTTATTCTTGCGTTAACGCCGTATTCCTTAGGTTCCTGCCCTTGAGTGATGAGCTCCTCCGCCCGTACGTGAGGATTTCCGAGCCTAAGTACCCTAGGGTCTACCTTGATGTCCCCTCCTTCCTCGCATCGAGGGTGGTTAGGCGTTGTGAGGAGTTACGTGACCGTGACTTCGTGTTTCTCGGGGTTCCTTGGGAGGGTGCCGTGACTTGGGGTTCGTGGAGCGGTTGCCAGTTAGCCCCCATGCACGTTAGGAGGGCTTCGCTCAGGTACGGGGGCTTCATCCCGGAATTCAGTGTAGACATACTCTCGGAGGTCAGGTTATGTGACTTCGGCGACGTGGCCGTGGATCCCCAGGATAGGGAGCGGACATTCCACAAAATTACGGAGTCTGTGTCGAGGGTACTTGAGGCTGGCGCCACACCCATAGTTGTTGGGGGCGACCACTCAATAACATACCCAATACTGAAAGCCTTCACCAGTAAGGGCTTCAAGCCAACCGTACTGCATTTCGACGCGCACTACGACAACTTACCGTCATTCAATGGGGACAGGTACGCTAGGTGTTGCCCCATACGCAGGGTGATCGAGGACCTCAACATACCTCCAAGCAAGGTATTCCACATAGGCATTCGAGGACCTAGGAACGCGCGGGCATCCAAGGAGTACGCGGACTCCGTAGGCGCGAACGTATACACGATGTGGAGACTTAGGGAGGAGGGCTTCACGGAACTAGTGAGCAGGGCGGTTGAGGAAGGCAAGGACAGTGACGGCGTGTACGTAACGATATGCATGGACGTCCTCGACCCATCCTCAGCACCGGCCGGTGCGGGGGATCCGATGGGCTTCACGACGTACGAGCTACTCAGCACCTTAACTAAGGTAGTTAAGGAGGTCCCCCTCCTAGGGATGGACGTGGTTGAGCTCTACCCACCAATGGACGTTAGGGAGATGACCAGCCACCTCGCAGTGTGGATCATAATGTACACCATAGCAGCTACCCTCAATAGGAGCTAACCTAATCGAAGTCGGTGCGCGTTAGTGGGGCTAGCCCCGCACGCGGACTCATACGAAATGGCGAGAACCTAAGGTGGAGCCCTCGGACCCGGTGGAGGGTCCTCACCGCCTCCAACCCTCCTCGGGGACGTGCAATTTTCCGCATCGGGCCGTGAGACCCTTTCTTTGAGGGGATTTATTCCTTATTTCGCGTCATTCATGCCTTGCGGGAATAACGTACGGTTCACTGACTTCACTTGGCGTTGATTATTTTCCTAGTTTTCGATATTCGTTGAATAGGAATTACGCTTAAGTACTTCCTCCTTACCTCTAGTACTGGTGTGCTCGTTGAGTGGGGAGCAGGAGTTAGTGGTCGTTACCGTGTTGGGCGCGGATAAGCCCGGCATCGTGGCCGGGATCACTGAGGTGCTCGCTAAGCATAACGTGAATATCGTGGACATAGCTCAGACAGTGGTGCGCGGGATTTTCTCGATGATCATGGTTGTCGACTTATCAACCGGTGACGTGGGGCTGAAGGACCTGAGGGAGGAGCTCGTCGCTAAGGGGAGGGAGTTGGGTGTTGAGGTGGCGGTCAACCACATAGACGTGTTTAAGGCCATGCAACGGGTGTGACGCCGTAATGACGAAGATATTCGCGCCTGAGGAGATCGGCGAAGTTATTGAGATGCTAGTGTTTCAGGACCTCGACATACGTGCCGTCACGCTAGGGCTGAACCTCCAGGGATGCGCCTCACCCGATGCGGGTAGCTTGATCGAATGTGTTGAGCGCGTGGTCGGGGAGCACGCCTCGAGGCTCTCGGACGTCGTTGATTCGGTCGCGGGCAAGTACGGCGTCAAGATCGTGACTAAGAGGATAGCGGTCACCCCAGCCTCCATCCTCCTAGAACCCATCACGCGCCAAAAACCTAACGAGGCTCCCCACGCCGCCCTAGCCCTAGCCAAAACACTAGATAAGGTGGCTAGGGGAAACAGCATCGACTACGTGGGCGGGTTCGCGGCATTCGTCCACAAGGGCTTCACGCCCGGTGATGAGGCAGTCATTAACGCTATACCGGAGGCGCTCGCCTCCACAGAAACGCTCTCAGCAATGATTAACGTCGCCTCCACAATGACAGGCATTAACTCCGACGCCGTGCTAATGGCGAGCGAGAAAATCCTGGAAACATCCAAAGCAACCCCGAAGGGGTTAGGGTGCGCTAGGCTAGTGATCATGGGTAACGCTCCCGAGGATAACCCCTTCATGCCGGGAGCCTACCACGGACTAGGCGAGCCTGAATTAACGGTCAACGTCGCGGTAAGCGGACCCGGCGTGATCGAGGCAGCGATCCGCAAGGCAGGACCTAACGCCAACCTAAGGACGCTGCACGACATCATCAAGAGAACAGCCTTCAAAATAACCAGGCTAGGCGAACTCATAGGGAAGGAAGTAGCTAAGGAACTAGGCGCGACGTTCGGCATAGTGGACCTCTCCCCAGCCCCATCACCCAAGGTAGGGGACAGCGTCGCAACAGCCCTAGAAGCCCTAGGCCTGGAGGTGGCGGGGGCACCCGGCACCATAGCGGCCCTATACCTCCTAATAGACGCGGTCAAGAAGGGAGGCGCGATGGCAACATCAAGCATAGGCGGGCTAAGCGGGGCCTTCATACCTGTAAGTGAGGACTGGGGAATGAGTAGGGCGGCGGAGGCGGGAGCCATAACGATAGACAGGCTCGAAGCAATGATAACCGTATGCAACACCGGCGTAGACATGGTGGCAATACCCGGCGACACACCCAAGGAAATCATGGCAGGCATAATACTCGACGTAATGGCCGCAGCAATAGCCCTAGACAAAGCACTCGGCGTAAGACTAATACCGGTCCCAGGAGCAAAACCAGGCGACAAGATAGAACTAGGCGGCCTACTAGGCGAGACAGTAGTGATCAGCGTACCGAACTACAGCCCCCAAAAATTCGTAGAGAGAGGAGGACTAATACCACCACCAACAAACAGACTAAACAAAGGCTAAAACAGAACCGCAGGTTCACCTGCCCTTACCTAGTTTGGTTAGTATTGCTTTGGCTGCTATAATGCCAGTTGCTGCGGCTACGTTCATCCCTCTCGATAGTCCCGCGCCGTCACCTGCTACGAGTAGGTTTTCTATGTTGGTTTTGAGTTCTTTGTTTACCTTGGCTTTCACGCTGTAGAATTTTTATTTCAGGTGCGTAGAGGGGTGTTTGAGGTGTGGGGTGTCAGCAACCGTGTTAAAGCCTCCTCAACCTCCCTACGAAGACCTTCACGCCAGCACTGAACCATGCCAAGTTAAGCACCAAGGACACTAGGATTAGGGTGGGCACGCTACACCACCCCCTGCCCAGGATTATTGCTCGTAGGGCCTCCACAACACCGCTTGCGGGGTTGATTAGCATGATCACCTGTAGGGCTGGGGGCATCACTGACAGTGGAAAGTAGAGCGGTGAGAGGTTTAGGAGGATTATATTCACTATAGACGCCATTAGGGATGCCCTCTGCACATCTAGGTTCCGGGCTGAGAGGAAGAGCACAACGCCAGTAACCCCTAGCGAGAGCACTATGGACATCAGGTACACTGCGAGCGCACCTAGGGGAGTTATGTGGACGCCGTAGATGCTGGCCAATATTAAGGCTACCGTGACGTTGATTAGGCCGAGGAGTGCTGAGGCGAGGAACCTTGCCAGCACGACCTGATGGCGGGGTATTGGGAGGGTTAAGTACTTGTCTAGGAGCCCTATGCCCAGCTCTATTATTGTGTAGAGCGCCGTTATCGTTGATGGGAGGAATATGCTAGTCACTAGGAGCCCCATCGCCACCACAGCGCCCACAGCAATACTTGACGTGAACCTCGAAAGCCCGTAAGGCACTATAAGCATTGAGGCAATCGTTGATACCAGCGGGACGAGTATGAATTCCTTACGCGTGGTCAGTATGTGCTTGACATTGTAGGCAGTTAGGTAAGTTAATGCCCTTAGGGACAGCATCGCTCACCCTCCAGACACACTTAGCCTAACGACTCTGGCTCTCCTGGTCAGCTCCCGCAAGAACACGCTTAGGGACTCCTCGTCACGGAGCCTGACCCTGAGGCTGTAGTTAAGCTCCAAACCACTAACCCTCACGAACGTTGCGCCGGGGTAGGCCTTCTTAGCACTCTCCTCGCTCTCGAAAACCATCACGTTATGGGTATCGGGGCTTATGCCGAGCCTCTTAAGGAGTTCCCTCACGTCAGGCTTGTAGCTCAGCTCAACCACCCCCTCAAGCCCCCTTAACCCCTCCAGCGCTTCGGGACTACTAGCCCTAACGATACCCTCGAGCATGAGGCCCCCGCTCAGGTTAGCGGCGACCTCCTCGTATTCGTGGATGCCTCTCAGTTCTCCTTTCTCAATTAACACTACCGTAGGCCTCAGTTCCTTCAGGAGCTCCGCGTCGTGGGTGGCTATGATGACTAGGGACTCACTAGAGAGTTTCCTGAGGACCTCCACCACCCTAGCCTTAGCCTCCGCGTCGAGGGCCTCAGTAGGCTCATCAATTAAGTTCACATCAGCGCGCTTCATGATCAGCTTGGCCAGCTCAACCCTATGGCGTTGACCCTCCGACAGCTTGTAGAGCTTCTCCCTCAGGAATCGATGCACGCCGAACGACATGAGCGCTTCCTCAACACCACAGCGCAGTAAGTGCTTAGGTGTTAGGGCATAGTACAGGCCCAAGTATGAGTGAACAACCTCGTTAAGATCCGTGAGGGGCCTAGCGCCAACATAGTTTATGCGTTCCCTAACCTTATGGTCCCTGAACGGATCGGTCCCACAGACGATTACACGCCCCTTCTCAGGGGCGATTATGCCGGCGGCAAGCTTCAGTAGGGTCGTCTTACCGCTACCATTAGGCCCAACAAGCGCGTACAGCCCAGGACCCTCCACCCTAAAGCTAACTCCCTTAACAACGTACTTCCACACGCCACTGAACTCCACGAAAGCAGCCATGATGAAGCGCCCGCACACGCTGAGGGACGCCTAACGTGTCAACTCCCTACATAGCCTCCCAAGAACACTCCTTAAGCTCTCCCTCAGCTCACTGAGGCTACCGATGCTCAGCCCTGCCAACTCACCCTGCAGTAGGCTCGCGACCGACGCCTGCTTTGAGATGTCGTTCTTAAACTCACTTACCCTCTGAATCAAGCTACTCAACACCGTGACGTCGCTGACCTTGTCGCTACTCACAACTATGTTTGAGCCATCCCTCAGCAGTATGTCGGAGTATGCCTCCAAGATCCTTCGAGCCTCATCCCTCGAGGCACCTGACAAGAGACCCGACATGTACTCGTAAACCTCCTTATCCACGTGCTTGGCCAGCAGGTACGCTAGGTAGAAGGAGGCACCGCCAATTACCGGTAAAGCACATGCCTCAGTACCGCTTAACCCCTGCTTCACAAAGTAGGAGGCGATTGCTATCAACATGTTAGCCACGTTAGCCTCACGCCCTAAACTAATGTTAACCGACATCACTATATCATAGTCACAGGTTATACAACGTTGACCCGTAAGAACAAGAGGCTCACCCTTCCCCACGTAGAGCATGGTCTTACTCAGTTCTAAATCCCTGACAACCTCCTTAACACCCTGTAGAACCTTACTGACCTCATCAAGCCAGTACCTGCACTCATTATCACTAACTTTACATATAACATCTACATCATTCAAACTAATACCCCAACCTACTCTCAATATCTCGAGTTTTTATACTTTTCTCATCTAAGGAGAAATGTGTTAGAACATAAAGACTTATTACCTAATCTCTTTAAAGAGACTTGGTGAGTAAGCAATGAACCCCGATGCCATAACAATATGCATTGTAACTAGTAGCGGCATAGTATGTATTGTGATAACTTAAGGCAAATAAATTTTTAAATAATGAAATTCTCTCACTACAACTCTTCTTTACCTAACAATATAATACCTAAACAGAAACAGAAGTCGTAGCTAATGCAAGACCTTACCAGTTCTTGAGGAAAACGGCATTATATTAACTTCTCATGACCTACAAAAACTTATTTTTATTGCCTCACCTTCAACCCCTTATCGATCAGTGCGACCCTCGCCTTACCCGCGAGTTCGTAAGCAGCGAAGAGCCCTGCGGGCCCCACACCAACTATCGCGACGTCGAAGTCCCTCACGCCCCACCACCTACTTAAGGAACCCTAGCTCCTTCCTCCTGTCGATGATCGCTCCCACCTCCGGTCCCGTCCCTATTAGCGTGACCGGGACGCGGAGAACGTTCTCAAGCCCCTCAACCCATTCCCTAACCTCCCTTGGGAGCTTACCCCACTCCCTAACCATGGAGGCCTCAGGGAACAGTGCATCAGCCTTAGTTACCGCTACCTGTGTGGCTGAGTTAATCATCACTGCCCTCCTAGCTAACTCCACGTTGAATGGCGCGACCCTCCTAACGCGGCCCGTGACCGTAGCCCTCTCCACCCAACCCCTCCTCACAGCCTCATCCTCCGGGAGCTCGCCTGGGAGAGGCCCGCCGCCAACGCGCGTTACGTAAGCCTTGAACACCACCACGACCTCATCCACGTCTCTCGGCCCGACCCCAACCTCCGACGCGAAGGCTGAGGCCGTCGTGTCCCTGCTTGTGACGTAGGGGTAGGTCCCGTGGTAGAGGCTGAGGAACGTCCCCTGCGTTCCCTCAATAATCACGTTCTTACCTGCCCTCAAGGCGTTATGCACTTCGTTAGGGACGTCCGCAAGCATGTCGTTAAGCTCCTCGAAGTCCCTGGCTAACCTTAGCTTCCTCAGAACCCTGTCCGAGGTTGCGGCACCAACGCCTTGAAGTGTAGAGCCTATCTTACCCTTAAGATGCTCGCTGGCCCTCTCAGCCTCAACATGCTTCTCCTCTATGACCCCGGTCTGAGGGTCAAGGAATAACCTGCCCGCAACCCCCGTTTCCTTCATCTCCTTTAGCAGAACGTCGATCCTGATGAGAGCGCCGGGAGGGATCAGTAGCTTCGCCTCCTTCCTCACGAACGCGGAGGGTACTACCCTAAGCTTCCATACCCTCCCATCATGAACTACGGTGTGGCCAGCGTTGACGGAGCCGCACCTAACGCCGACAGCGACTTCGTCAGCCATGCTTAAGTACGAGACTACCTTCCCCTTACCTTCATCACCGAAGAAGCCGCCGACAACCACGGTGAGCATGCCTTAACACCTCTTGAGGGACTCTCTAACGCTCCTCAACGCCCTATCAATGAGTTCAGCGTATGAGCCGAGGTAGTTGGCAGGCTCACCGCATTCCCTGAAGTCCTCCTCAGTAAGTAAGTCGCTGGCGCCGAGGCGCTTAAGTGCCTCCTTAACGCTCACACCCTCGCACTTAGCCATACTTAACGCCTCCCTAAGCAATGAATGCGCTTCATGCCTAGGCACGCCGGCCTTAAGAACTAACCTCATCATGAGGCACTCAGCCATCACGGAGTCCTTACTCATGCTTAAGTTCCTCCTCATCGCGTCCTCATTAATCCTCAAGCTCCTTAACACTCTCTCAGCGTCGAGCAACACCTGGTCGGTTAGGAGGAGTATGTGGGGCAGTAGAACCCTCTCGCAACTACTGTTCGTTAGGTCCCGCTCATGCATTAAGGCAATGTTCTCGAAGGCCGTCACGGCCAAGCCGCGGCAGACCCTAGCCAACCCAGAAACACGCTCAGCGACGACGGGGTTCACCTTATGAGGCATGGTGCTACTCCCGGCCACGCCCTCAACTAAGGTAACTTCCCCGATCTCGTCCCTCATTAACTCCCTGACCTCGAGGGCTAACCTGTCCAGCTGGCTAGCGAGTATAGCGGCGAACGCCGCTAGCTCTGCGTACCCGTCCCTAGGCGCGACCTGCGTTGAGATCGGGTGTGGTTCGAGCCCCAACTCCCTCAGGCACCCGGACTCGACCGTGATGCCCGCGTCACCCCACGCAGCCATCGTGCCCACAGCCCCGGAAATCACTCCCTTAATCAGCCTGCCCGTTAGTGAGCATAGTCGCTCGTAACTCCTCGAGAGTTCGTACGCGTAGTTAGCTAGCTTGAAGCCGAAGGTTATGGGTAGCGCGTGCCTGCCATGCGTTCTCCCAACCATGACTACGTCCTTGAAGGACTCGCTCATGCTCGCAAGCAACTCTATGATGCCCCTTAACCTGTGTTTGATTATGTTGAGGGCGTCCCTAAGGATGAGGGCCCACGCAGTGTCGATTATGTCCGAGCTCGTCGCCCCCAAATGAACGTACTTCCCGCACTCCCCACACCTCAACGCGATGAGTGTGGCGAGGGAAGCTAACTCGTGGCCGGTCCTAGCCTCCATCTCGTCAACGTCCTCGGGCCTCACGCAGTACGCGCACTTCCTTAAGACATCCACGCATTCCTCAGGCGCTAAGCCGGCGTCCGCCAATCCCTTCATTAGGGCTACCTCAACGTCGATTAACCTCCTCAGAACCGCCTCACGCGTTAGGAGGAACCTCATCTCCTCAGAACCGTACCTGTAGTCTAAGGGGCACACGGAACTCATGGGTTATCCCTCCTGACGTACTCCATTAACGAGAGCTTCAGGGTCTCAGCACCAAGCATGCTTACCTCCGCACCGATCCTCGACGCTATCCTTAACGCGGACTCCAGCACGTCACCGCCCTCACGCTTAGCTAGGCTGTAGAGGGTCTCGCTGAATGACCAGGGATAGAAGATCCACACCCACTCCTTAACGACCT
>JALWZB010000053.1 GCA_027002995.1 Desulfurococcales archaeon | reverse complement strand
TGCAACGTCGCCAACGACAATAATAGCTTTGTATTTTTGTGCCAACTCAATTATCCGCTTAGCAGTCTTCTGCAGAATGTCTAGCTTCCTGTAGCGCTCCCTCCTAGCTAGCCTTTTGAGCCTCCTCCTCGCACCTCTATCGCTCCAGTGACGACCTCTCATTATCCTCCTGCGCTTCTCAGCATAGGCTATGACAATCCTGCCCAAGCTCGTCTCAATGCGCTCTAGGTGGACTAGCCTACTCTTCTCGTAGACAGCGAGTGCGACGTTGTTCTCGTTGACGTCTACTGCCACGACGTTGGCTGGGCCGTATTCTACCTCGAACTCCTTCTCGAACGTCAGGTAGAGGACCACCTTGCGGCCAACAATCTTGAAGCGTAGCTCTCTCCCGAGCCTCCAGCCGCCATAATGGTACCTGATGTAGTGTTTGTGTATCCTAAGTGGTATCTCTATCCAGCCCTGATGAGTCTTCAAGAGAACCGTGTCGCCTTGGGGTCTCCAGTCCTGATTATCAGGTCAGGATATGTTATCGTCACCCTTCTAACCTCAGGCTTATCGGTGTATGCTCTACCACGTTTCTTTAGCTTTAGGAAGCTCTTGGCTCTCCTAACAGCGTCAGTAATGGCACCTTTCACAAGCCTCGTGGGCATCTCTGGATGCTCCTCGCGGAACCTCCTGTAGAGCGCCCTGTGAAGCTTCGCTAGGCTTCTAACATTATTCTCCACAGCGTACTCTATGGCCTCCTTGACCATTTCCATGTATACCTTCTCTAGCTCTCTGAGTGTAGCTAGCTTCGGCTTGCCCAAGTAGACGCTTTCAACCACAACGGTGCGCTTAAGGGTCTTTGACAGCGTCCTCAACTGCCTTCACCACTTTTCTGTACTTTTTGCTCCTCCTGCCGTAGATTCGGGCCGCAAAGCTCGTTACTATTGCTACAAGGTCTTCCATCAGCTCCTGCATGTAGTCTTTGGGCTCCTCCTGGAACGCGACGACCACCTTTACACCATAGGCCTTGAACAGCTCTTCGAGATACTCGAAGCCGAATCTAGTAAGCCTGTCTTTGTAAGCCACCACCACAGCGTCTACCTGCTTCCTGCGAGCCATCTCCACTAGCTTCCAGAGACCACGACGCTTTGTGTTTATTCCACTACCAATATCGGTGACCTCGACAACCTCAACGTCCCCATAAATCTTCCTAACCCATCCTCTCAACGCTCGTATCTGCCTCTCAAGGTCGTCTTTCTGTGTGGAGCCACTGACACGGGCGTAAATAGCAACCCTTCTTGGTCTCAGTACTTCGCCGCGTAGGAGTCGCTCCACCTCGCTATACGGGATGCGCCACTGTCTATGAACCTCCATCGCCCTTATCTTACCAGTCCTAATCCACTTGATAACGGCGGCTCTACTCACACCGAATATCCTGGCAACCTTGCTAGGCGATAGCAACCTCTCTGGAACTTCAGCCACAAATACACCAAGTAATTGGAAGTCACTATTAGTTATTAGTTATTAAAAGTTACGCAAGCCTGGAAACAGCCTTCATTCCTTGACGTATGAGTAAACTTTTTACTTATTTCTTACATAAGTTGATATGACGGTAGTGATGAATAATTTGGTAAAGAAAAATTCTACTGAGGGTAACGGGGGACAGGGAGGGGTATCTGTCATGCTGAAGCCGGAGGCGTTGCGGGAAATAGAGGAAGTTATCAGCAAGGTAGTGTCCTCACTAGCGAGCCCTAAGAAGGCTAAGAGCACTTTTGTAAGGTATCAGTATATTACTGGTTCGAGAATGTCCGAGCTGTTCATAGAGAATCCTGAGGAGTTCAGGGAAATACTTTACAGGGACTACGGCCAGTTAAGCGATGAAATCATGGAAAGGGTTGTGGAGGCGCTTGCCGAGATAGCCCAGAGCGAAGAGAAGCCACCCTCGATGGATTCCAGTGAGTTCAAGGAGTATATAGCGAGGCTAGCTAGGAAGTTGGAGGAACGCTTAGAGGAGATAACCTTTGAAGCAGATATAAGGCGTGCGAAGAGCATGGAAGGTCATAGAGGAGAACCGAGTAAATGAGTGGTTGCTGGTGTAGCGTGTTTTAATGATAGGATAAATCCATGAATCAGGATAAGTATTGTGCCTTACTACTGGTGGTGATGGCGACGGTTTAAAAAGGATGTGACAAGAATTTTACTTTCCGCCCCACGATTTACTTAATTAGTGTTGCTAGTAAGCCTATAGTTAGGCGCGGGTGTGATAGCATGGATGACGTATGCCCTACCGGGATTAGCGGGTTAGACGAGCTACTTAATGGTGGTATACCTAGGGGCAATATAATACTTGTGGCGGGCACGCCAGGAGCCGGTAAGACAACGATGGCAGCTAAATTCATTTATGAGGGGTTAAGGCGTGGGGAACCTGGTGTTTACCTCTCCTTTCTTGAGTCCAAGGCAGACTTCTTGAAATTCATGAAGCTCCTAGGCATGGACTTTGAACCGTACTTAAGGAACGGTACGTTCCAGTTCATTGAGGGTCTTCAGTCCACAACCTTCGAGGCAGCTAGGGAGAACCTAATAGAGTTCCTTGACACCGTCGCTAGGATAGGGGCTAAGCGCGTCGTCATAGACTCGATAACAGCGATAACTCAGATGACTACCTTGAGGGGGGCTAGGGAGTTAGTTAAGAACGCCTTAGTCCTTGGGTTAAGGCCGTATGAGGTCACGGGCCTCATTGTGGCGGAGCTACCGATAGGGTATGAGATCGTGGGGTACGGTCTTGAGGAGTTCATTTTTGATGGCGTGATAATACTTAAGTCGGAATTCCGTAACGGTATTCTCCGTAGAACCCTTCAAGTAAGGAAGATGCGTGGAACGGTAATTCCTGAGATAGAGCTTCACTACGACATAGTTGCTGGTGACGGTATACGTGTGTACGCGCCGGTGAAGATCGAAGATACCGAGAAGGGTGAGGAGGTTGAGACCGTAACCCCTTTAGAACCAGTCGACCGCGTATTTAGGGACCTACGTAGAGGTTCACAGGTACTCTTGATTGTCGATAAATACGTACCGTCCCTCGCCGTGGGCGTGCTTGCTGGCTTAGCTTTCGCGTATTCCAGCGGAGGCAAGCTACTGATAAGATCCTTCAGTAAGTCACCAGACATTGTCAGGCACATCATAGACTTAATTAGCAACGCGTTTCCCACTAGCAAGAGAGCGCCGGCCGAGATAATTATTGAGTGTCTGAACCCTACGCAGGAACCGCTATATCGCCTAGCTCATCGAGCGCGTGATAACGAGTTGAAGTTACGGCCGGACTACTTAGTCATAGACCCTGTGAGCCACCTGCTTAAGCTATCAGGAAGTCTTCACGAGTTCTATAGGGATCACATAAATAACATACTTATGCGGAGGAAGTTAGGCATAACGACGTTCTACTCCTACGCGGACACCGAGGTGAGGGATCTTGAGCTCCCTGTGGAGTTATACGACGTGGTCGTGAGGATAAGGAGGAAGTGGGGTAAGGCGAAGAGGTGTTACAGCGTGGAGGCATACGGCATATTAAAGCCTGTGCCTCCAGGCCCCCTGACCTTCTGTATCGACCCAGAGTGGAGGCTGTTTGTCGAGGAGGAGTGATAGTGTGAGGTCCGATAGTATTGACAGTAAGACTGAGGCAATGGTTGCTAGGTACCTAGCCAGCCTAGTTAATGAGAGGTTAAGGAAGCACGTACCAGGTCTTCAACTGTCGCTGAACATGTTCATGTACAGCATGTACGGTAGGTACCCAGGGGAGTTAATCTACAGCGACCCCAAGGCATTCATGACTGCTCTCAGGAAGTACTTCCGCGATCCGGACGTAGCTGTTAGGTTAGTTAAGTACATACTTAAGCCGTTAGAGGACTGCGGTGAGGAGGGTAGGGAGGCGCTACGTGCTTTACTTGATGGCAGGTGGGATGACTTCAAGCACCTAGCAACGTTGGCCCTAAAGAACAAGGCCAGGAAGTGGGCTAAGACGTAAATTAGCGTAATTAGTTACGCATAATTTATCCTTTGACAAGTGTGAATATTGGAGGTCGCACTACTTAAAATGACGTAACTTACGTTATTAAAGCCACGTTACCCTTACTTAACGGTGCTACTAATGAGTACGCAACGCTTCAAAAGGTTCTACCTTGATTGGCGCTCACTAGCTGAGAAGACCCTAGCTACTGAAGTCGAGAACCCTGGGGGAAGGAAGAGGTACGACGGTATCGCATTAACCGGGATGGGTGGTTCAGGCATTATAGGGGACGTTATACATGTGTTAGCGTTTGAGTTCAGCGACGTGCCGACAGTCGTTGTTAAGGATTTCAGCCTACCTAAGTACGTTAAGGACGGCTGGTTGGTCCTAGCGATAAGTTACTCTGGGAACACCAAGGAAACGCTAAGCACGGTTTACGAAGCCTTGAGTAGGGGCTGTGACGTTGCTGGCGTGTCCTCGGGCGGCAAGCTTGCGGAGATTGCTAGGGAGAAAGGATTAACCTACCTTCAGGTGGAGGGGGGAAGGGTACCGCGCGCGTCAATGCCCGCGTTACTAGTAGGCGCGTTAAGGGTATTGAAGGCAAAGGGTATGGACTTCCCGCTACCCTCCCCTGAGGGACTCGCTAAGCTAGGTAATGTGGGTGAAGCTGAAGCCTTGGCAGAGAACATCGTTGAGGGACTTGCTGGGAGGATCCCTGTGTTCCTGAGTGACGTGAGGCATTACCCCCTCGCTGTTAGGGCTAAGAATGAATTCAACGAGAACGCGAAGATACCGGCGAAAGTTGAGGTACTGCCTGAGTGGGGTCATAACGATATTGTCGGGTGGGAGAAGTGGTTAGGGCCCTTCACAGCCATAGTACTTGAGCTTGGTGAGGGAGATAAACTCATGAGGTTCGCTGCTGATTACCTGCGGGAGGTTAACGTGCCTGTTAAGGAGCTAGTGATGTCTGACTCCATGCCCTACGTGGATAGAGTGCTCTGGTACTCGCTGGTGTTGGGCTTAGCGTCACTCAAGCTCGCTGAGATTAGGGGGGTAGATCCGGGAGTAACTGAGTCAATATCGAAGTATAAGGCGTTCCTTAAGTCGTGGAGCCCCGCCCTGAAGGAAAGTTAAGGCGAAGGCTAACCGCCGTTTTTAACGTTGGTCACACGTTGAGTAATAAAACCCTTCGAGTCAATTCATTTACGGTGCTTTAACGTGGTTAAGACATCACGGCTACCTGGATTCCATAAGTTGACGCTTAAGGAGAGATTAACTAAGGTAGCTGAACTCGCCGGCTTAAGTGAGGAGGACGTTAAAACACTAACGAAGGAGGGACCGCTCCCCCTTGACATAGCGGATAAGATGATCGAGAACGTTATAGGGACCATGCCCTTACCTTTAGGCATAGCGACGAACTTCCTGATAAACGGTAAGGACTACCTAGTGCCTATGGCTATCGAGGAACCCTCCGTTGTCGCCGCCGCGTCCAACGCGGCGAAAATGTGTAGGGCTGGTGGAGGCATAAGGTCCCTAGCGACGGAACCGCTGATGATCTCGCAGATACAGCTCGTGAATGTTCCTTCACCCCACACTGCGAAATACGTCATACTTGAGCGCAAGAAGGAAATAATCGACTTAGCGAACTCAACAAACCCAATACTCCTTAAGGTCGGTGGGGGAGTCAGGGACGTTGAGGTCAGGGTTCTCGATTCACCCGTGGGCCCCATGGTGGTGACTCACTTAATTGTTGACGTGCGTGACGCGATGGGTGCGAACACAGTTAACACGATGGCTGAGGCCGTAGCTCCGCTGCTGGAGAAGTGGACGGGAGGGAAGGCGTACCTGAGGATAATCTCGAACCTAGCCGACAGAAGGCTTGTGAGGGCGTGGGCTAGGGTGCCGAAGGACGTGCTTGGAGGTGAGGACGTGGTTGACGGCATCGTGTATGCTTGGGCTTTCGCGGCCGCCGACCCGTATAGGGCGGCAACTCATAACAAGGGGATAATGAACGGCGTGATAGCGGTCGCGTTAGCGACGGGACAGGACACCAGGGCGCTTGAGGCCGGAGCCCACGCCTACGCGGCGAGGAACGGTAGGTACAAACCCCTGAGCGTGTGGGAGAAGGATAGGAACGGTGACTTAGTTGGCTACCTGGAAATGCCGATGGCTGTCGGCACGATAGGCGGTGCAGTCAGGGTTCATCCCGTAGCTAAGATAGCGCTGAAGATACTCGGCATTAAGACGGCTAAGGAGTTAGCTGAGGTGATGGGTGCTGTAGGCCTAGCCCAGAACCTCGCCGCCCTCCGCGCACTAGCAACGGAAGGGATTCAGAAGGGCCACATGAAGCTACATGCGAGGCAACTAGCCATAACGGCTGGCGCGAAGGGTGAAGAGGTTGATGAGGTGGTTAAGGAGATGCTTAAGCGCGGCGAGATACGGTTAGACGTTGCTAAGGAGATACTGGAGACCATTAGATCTAAGAAGTGAGGGATCCGCGCATCACTAATTTAAGAGAAAACTTAGTGCCTCAGAGACCTAACAATGCTCATGAGTTTTTCCACACGCTTTGTCGAAACCCTATTATCTTCCTTAAAGTAAGTCCCTACTATAGCTCCATCAGCCATACTGAGGAGTTCCCTAGCATTCGCGGGAGTGATGCCGCTACCGATTATGACGGGCACCTCGACTGCGTTCTTAACGGCCGCGACTTCCTTAATGTCTGGCGGGGCCCCTGTCCTAGCACCGCTCACTATTACCGCGTCAGCGCCTCCCCTCTCAACCGTCTCCCTAGCCACTAGTTCGGGAGGCCTCCACGCTAGCGGTGCCGCGTGCTTTACATGTATGTCCGCGAACACAGCGACCCGCGCTCCAAGGTACCGTCTGTACCGCATTAACTCATACGCGATTGGCTCGAGGATCCCCTGATCCGAAACTACGGTCTCGGAGAGGGCGTTAACCCTTATGAAGGACGCGCCACAAACATGCGCTACAGCCAACGCCTGTAAACCACAATTCCTAAGTATATTCACCCCCA
>JALWZB010000052.1 GCA_027002995.1 Desulfurococcales archaeon | reverse complement strand
TGGTAATTTCTCTTAACAGTGTAATACTCAGCAATGTTACCTGCCGGACACATGAAGCACCCAAGTCTATCGAATCCTCTAAAGTAGAGTTCGTTTACCGGGAGCCTCCTCCGTAATATGTAAAACCACACTGTCAGCTGATCCCATTCCTGTAGCGGTGATATGTTGAGTGCGGCCGGGAGCCATCGATTACGCCATACCGCGCCCGACCTGGACCTATCGACCGACTCGAAGGCCCGCTGACCTATTATCGCTAACAGTCCGTTAGGGAAGTACTTCTTGTAGATTCGGGCGATAGGAGCCATCTTAACTACTTTGCAACACCAGCGATAGTCCTTGGCGGGCGGGCCAAAGATGTTCACTGAGTCCCAGAACTTGTTGCCGGCTGACGCAGTGAGTAACTTAAGACCAAACTTACGGGCCACGTCATCAACGTTCTTGAGTGTCGGTGGGAGTTCGAGTCCGGTATCGTTAAACAGGATTACCGGTTCCAGCCCTGCTTCCATGGTTAGGGAGAGCGCAGTGATCGAGTCCTTACCTCCTGAGTAGGAAACCACTGGTGGGAGACCCGTTTTCTCTGCCATCATTACTAAGTTCTTAATAGCTTTCGATAATCTACTCCTTACCCAGAGGTCATTGCATTTCTCAAAGAGATTGAAGGATGATGACTTCCTTATTATCTCTCCCACCCGCTCCTTGAATATTGTCTGAACTCTGTAACGCCCGCGCCTAACGACAGCCAGCGCTACAGGCTCACCTGAATTGTCGATCACTACCGCTTGATCCCCTTCCCTGTCTCCAGGTCCTAAGTCCATTAGCGGCTTTGCCTTCCCCGCTTTGAATGCACGTATCAGCCCTAAGTCCAGGGCTATTGGTGCGCTTACCCTATTAAGTCGCCAACGCCAAGCATACATTGAGGGATCAAAGTACAGTCTGCCAACTATCGTGCCTCCCGAAATAACCTCCTTCATATCATCATAATGTGGTGTCTTATTCAGGTACACTGCGCCATCAACTATGAGTTCCCTATAGAGGGCATCACTCCCGAACTCATACAGCATGGCTTCCCTAATTAGTGATAGGTCACTTGCGAACGCTGGTCTCGCGTCTCCGGGCTCCGATACGTTGACCTTAAATCCCTCACCCCCACATCGGCTACATATCCTCTGCCTCAGCGGGACGTTGCAGTTAGGACACCAATAAAGCGTCAGCGTCACTCCCCAAGGTCTCACAGGGTAATCACCTAACCATTGTGTTCAAGCACATTTTTTAAGCCTCCTAATTTTGCGGGTGGTGGACTTTGGATATAGTGACGTTCGTTAGGAACTTGACGGTACAGATAATGGCTATCGCGTGGGCACTGTTCCTAGTGTCCTGGGTCATAGGGTGGGCCGTTCGAGGCTCGCCCGTACCCATACATAGGGTGAAGAAGGCTGGGCAGTCGCTAGTGGAGGACGCCGTAATGGCGGCTTTCTGGATGGCGGTGGGTTCCTCAATATTCGCACTAATCTCGTACCTAACGTCAAATCTCTACCAGCCGTTACCCCCTCCGCCAAAGCCCTGAGCGGTGGGTACCCTTGGAAATACTATTACTAGCTATGGACATAGCTATGCTAACATACGTGATCGGCGTGCTAATACTCGCATTACCAATACCGCTCAGGTCAGTCAAGCGGTGGGGACCTAGATTAATAGCTGACGCCATAGCTGCAGTGATTCTAGCGTCCTCAGCCACACTGATACTGTACCTCGGCAACGAATTGCTAAGAGTTGTAGGCGCGGACTGGCCTTCCTTCTATGCATGGTTAAGCGCTCGAACAGCAGCACTAGGCGGTGTTTTCGCCGGCCTAACGTACGCGGCTTCTTTCGTTAAGTCAACAGAGTACTCTTACCTTTCATCACCATTGAAGATGGCGGCATCGTTCCTAGCCACCTCGTTCTCCGCGCTTCGCGGGCTGTACCTACTCTCGTCCTTCATCTACATATATAGGGACAAGCTGACGAGTATAGGAATACTGCTATATTCGCTCCCCTTCCGTATCGGGAAGGGTGTTGGGGCTTTCTTCATAGCGGTGTCTCTTGTTATGTATGTTGGCATGCCATTACTGCCTGCTTTCGTGTCATCCTTCGAAAACGTAACTGTTGCTAGCGGGTTTAAGTGGAACTCCGAAACCATTAGGATACAGGTCGTTGACGCGTTAGGGAACCCGGTGCCTTACCCCGTACTTAATTTCTACAGCGAGAATTCCCTCGGAAAACCTGTAGGGGTAATCATAGGTGATGAAGCAGGACGCGCGGTCATAGGGGATGGTCTGGACGCGTTACCCGATAACTTCAAACTCAGTGTAAGGGTGTTGTTCATGGGATATATAATAACGCCGAGTCCAAGCGTGATCAAGCATGGAGACAGTAATGTCAAGCTCGAGCTTAAGAGCCTAATATATTCTTCTGGGGCAGCCCTGCTAATACCATGGGGAACCGAGATTATGTATTATAATGTAACCCCCGGAAGGATCTCTGTGGACCTATACACGGATACTGGCTTCACGACCTACTTAACCGTTGTGCAGGGAGCGAACGTATCAGCAATAATGCTCGACGGGGGTACCTTAACCTGTAATTTCACAGAGAGATCTTGGGCAGGAATATTAATGAAGGACTGCATGTTCCCCACCCCCTCAGGCGAGCACAACATAACGGTTGAGTATACCCCATCCTTCTATCCTAGGCCCAGCGTGAATGAGAAACGAATAACGTACCTGAGTTCGGTATTCGACATAATCACAGGGATATTAACTCTCTGCATATCCTTCCTTTACGCCCTCGTATTTTTGCCAGGGGTATACTTAGCAATACTCCTAGCAATGTCGGCCGCATTAGCACGGGTTCTTGGTGGTGGGCTAAAGCTTAAGCTGGTGTAAGCCATGCGTACGACAGTGAGGTTAGCACTGGTGCTGGGAGCCGTGATTACTGCTGTGTTAAGTATGCATCCCTCGCAGGAAGTAGTGTGTTTAACGGTTATCATCACATTGCTTTACGTGATTAGCGAGTACGTAATGTATAGGATTAGCGAGAAACCTACTTGAATTCCAGCACATCGACCTTATACCAGTTGACCTTGCCTCTCAGGAGATCCTCAACAGAGCGCGCGTCACCCTCCACCGCTATGTAATAGACTTCCCTAAGTACGCGGCTTCGCTTACTTTCGAGAACCTTAAATTCCTTAGCGATCTTATCCATAATATCCTTCGCTACATTCTCATCGAAGGTGGTGAAGAATATCGTGGTCTTCACGTAACCTTTCGACCCCTTAGCAGTTTCCCCACTCACCGAGCATTCACCTAAACTATTGTGTTTGGTTTTCCTTAATGTACTTAAACACACTTATCACGGCTTTGAACTCCTCAGGAAATACCTCAGCCGGGTTGCTCGCCTCCCTTAACTTACTAAAGTTCTCCATAACCCAGTCGCAGAGTAGCGACACACTTACTTCACCTGTGCTGGGATTCAGTAGTAATGGAAACATGCGGCACGATGACGGTCTGTAGTTGTAAATACTGCAACCTCTTTTCTTCACATCATAGAAGGGACAGAACCCCTCTATTACCCACTGGTAGAGTCCTTCCCTCATCCTACGGAACTTTAAGTTAATTCCTCTTTGCGTCGCTATCTTTTTTAACCGACGATAATCGCTCTCGGTAAGTATGGGGTAGTCAGGAGACCCGGCAAAGAAGCAGCAGTGAATGCACCTGTAACAAGTAAATTTCATTCCGCTCACACTTCGGCACATATTAGCTTAACCCTAATAACACTACCATCCCTTAAACCCAGTTCCCTCCTTAGGTTCCTCTCAGCCACTATCTCCAGCACGTTCTCCGGGTGCTTAGTTAGGAAAGGTCTTATCACGAGGACGTGCATGTTGGGCTCGATAATATTTCCGAACCAGTAATAGAATCCACCGTACTCGTGGCCGTTCATTACGACACTTTTTATCTGTAGGGGCGGGCACTCACTGAGGAGTTCCTCGTAACTCTCTTGGATGTCTATGTTGAGGGTTCCTGGGTAGGGTGCATCGTCCAGGAGCTCTGTGAGAAGGATATTGTATACGGGCATGGTCACGTACTTAGCCCCCTCACCAAGGCCTGACACCACCTTGCCCTCAACGATTCTTGACAAGTTTTCTCCTCACCTCCTTAGTCACTTTGTCGGCGACGTATGTCGGTTCAGGTAGTGAGTGTCCCTTAAAAAGTATCTTGCTAAGCCTTTCAATTTCCTCTAACCCGACCTTGTGACCTATACTTAAGTATATTGCTCTGTTCTTCCTCGGCCTAACGACTATCGCTCCGGGTCTTCCATTAATGAATAGGTATTCCTTTCCATTAACCTCCCTCACCTCCCCAGTAAGTACCTTCTTCGCAGCCCCTATGCTGGGCGTGTCCAGCACGACGCCTATGTGTGAAGCAATACCCAGCCCCCTAGGGTGGGTAACGCCGTGCCCGTCTACCACTATGAGGTCTGCTTGAACACCGAGCTTCTCGTAAGCCTTAAACATTAACGGTGCCTCCCTAAAGGCAAGGAGCCCCGGCACGTAAGGTATTGGCACTTCACCAACCACTACTGAATAACGAATAAGCCTTAAGTCAGGCATGCGCGTGAGCGCGGCGACTGCGACGCCCTTATTACCCACATACGCTAGGTCTAGGCCAACAACGAACTCAAGCTTACTTACCCTGCCTTCCCAAGACACCTTCTCCGCAAGAAGCCTTTGGAGTTTGAAGGCTTTCCTAGCGCTGAACATGGGTTTCAGCTTCTTGCCCTCCAAATTACTTACCTTAAGGTAATGCTTTCGCTCCAGGATCTACTCGGCGTAATCACTACTACGTCAATGCCGTCACCGGAAGTCGCGTCCCTGCTAATTGCGGCCTTAATGGCGTTTAGGGCGAGTTCCTTTGCTTCCTCAGGACTTAGGTCCTTACGGTACTTGCTTTCGATAATGCCTATGGCTATGGGAGCCCCGGTACCTATTGCGGCGTAATCGTCCTCGATGACGGAACCCAGTGAATCCATTACGTATAGATGAGGTCCTTCCTCGTCTATACCGCCGAAAATCACTTCAGATAGGAAAGGCAAAGACTTGTACTGGTACATAATCACGGAGAGTAGCCTAACGGCTGACTTCACACTCATCCTACGTGAGTTCTCTATTTCATAGTCATGGATTTGAAGGCTCATTATCCGCTTAAGTGTCTGGATGTCTGCGAAGAGTCCTGCAAATGCTAGGCCGTACCTGTCTTTTATGAGGAATACCTTGCGTCCTGCCTTACTCATTACGAAGCCTCCATATGCTATCCGGCGCTCAGCGGCTAGGATTACGGAGTCCTTGGTTCTTAAGCCTACAGCTGTTGCACCTGTTCCCAGTTTCTCGTAGGACACGTCCCGCACCTACTATCAATGGGGTGTGTCGAATTTTAAGGTTAAGGTTTACTTCCGCCGACGTCGTTTAGATTCCTAGAGGTTAGGGAGGTGAAGGATAACACCATAGCCGGCATGCTGAATAAGATAGTGTGGGTGGATAAGGCTAACTTACGCAGGTACTCAGTAATTGTTATTGATAGGCTACGGCCTGGAGGCTTACGTGAGGTACAGCTTTCGGAGAGCGTTAAGGTGCTTAAGGACAGGCTAATAATCGGTGAAACTATAATACCTATCCATAGGATCGTGGAGATAAGGAGAGATGGTGAGCCGGTATGGGTGAGGAAGTCTGCATCAGCAAGGAAGTGAAGGGTGCTTCACCAGTTCCTTACGCAGATGTGCGTCGACGTGTCCTCGAGATATTCCGCAAGCCGGTGCCCCTAGCGAAAGGTGTCAAGAAGAAAGGCATGGTTAAGCACCTGATCAAGGTTGATAGGGTATACGGTTACGTGGACTCGGCAGTCTTTGCTAAAGTAGAGAAATTGCCGAAGCCAGAGGAATTAAACGCGTTCTACGCAGAAATATTGAAGCTCGCTGGGATAGCGGATTACGCGGACGTTCTCAGGAAATTTAGGGGATACCGCAGGGTACTCAGGAAACTGTGGAAGGAGTACAGGCTTAAAATAAAGTCAACAGTGTCTGCTAGGGAAGCAAATGACGTTGCTAGGGAATTCGTTGGACGAGCACTATCCCTCGTGAGGAGGATAAGGAAGGACATAGACCTGCTTAGGGCGGCCGTAGCTGAACTACGTAAGCTACCGTGCTTCAACTTCAACGAACCAATAATCGTTGTTGCAGGAATGCCTCAGGTAGGTAAGTCAACCTTTGTTCGCAGGGTCTCCACAGCTGAACCCGAAGTTTCTCCCTTCCCATTCACGACGAAGGATGTGATATTGGGCCACGTATTCTTAGACCACGTGAGGGTTCAGATAATAGACACGCCCGGAATCCTTGACAGACCTCTCGACGAGCTAAACGAGATAGAGCGTAAGGCTGTGAGTGCGGTGAGGTTTCTCGGGGACGTGCTATTATTCCTCATAGACCCCAGGTCATCAAGCTACTATTCCTTAGAGGAGCAGTTGGGACTGCTACGCACAGTAAGAAGCATCTTCAGAGGCAAAGGTATGATAGTAGCTGTGAACAAAATAGATGAGGTCAATGACGGCAGGTTAGAGTACGTTGTGAAAGAAATAAGGAAAGTATTCGATGGTGAGATATACTTAATCAGCGCGCTTCAGGGTACGGGAGTAGATACTGTTCTACGGAGACTGCTTGAACTCGCGGCAAGTAAGTACCTCACGACTTAACTAATTCCTTGAATCTAAGTGCGTCGTCACGCATGTAGACGTTGTTAAATAGCACGAAGACCTTCTTAGAGCCTATATTGAGTACTTTCTCCTTTAGCTTCCTAAGGTCATCGTCAGTATACCTGTACTTATAGTTCACCTCAGTGCCCCCTATCCCGTGTAGCCTAAAGTATGTTGCATCCTTCTCAATCACTGGGGCCCATCTGAATGGGTCGACAACGTGTACCAGCCAATTATATCTTAGGACAACGTTCTTAAGCTCCGCCTCATGCTCCCTCCAATCTCCCCTGACTTCGAGGCCAACCAAGTAATTCCTCGGCTTAATGGTTGAGAAGAACTCCGTCATATTCCTTAGGTTTTCCTCTGTGAATCTGAAGGAAGGAGGTAACTGAATGATTATGAACTCGGCATGAATGGTATTGGCTGCCTTATCTATCACTTCCCACGCCTCGAAGTTCTCCTTGGTTGGCCTGAGGTACCCGTACTTGTCCCACTTATCTTTGGGTGGTACCACCTTAGCTCGTCTCCAAGTCCTCATATTGGGTGGGTGCGTTATGGCTTGCCACGCTTTCATAGTGAACTTGAAGTTGGCGGGTGCTTCATCTCGTAGTTTACTTAGTTTAGCCTCGTCGGGAGGATTGTAGAACGTGTCCTGAAGCTCTACGACATCGAATAACGTGTAGTATTTGCGGCGCCCAACAGTGAAACCACAGCACCCCACAAAAACGTTTTGTGGGGCCATTCACATCGCCTTCCTAATAACTGGTTTCAAACTAATTATCTTAAGACCCTTTTCACTGACCTTGTTCTTGAGTAGCTCCGCTGCCTTTAGGTCAAGAACTAATGTCGTTACTTGACACCTATACCTATCACTTTCCTCCCTGTAGCACCTTAAAAGCCGCACCTCCCCGCCGCTTTCAACGATAGCAGCCGTCAGCTGCTGAACGTCCTCAGCCTTGTTCAGGAGCACCTCGAAGTCGACAGCAAGTTCTCCAGGCGTCGATGCTGGTCGCAGGATAATCACGCCCTCATCCCTGTTTACCTCAAGCTCCACGTACGATTCAGGCTCTATGCCGATAGCCTCCCTTAAGTAAAGGGGTATGGTTACCCTTCCCTTACTGTCCACCTTAACAAGTGCCCTTAACGACATGTGCCAAGATTCCCCCAACGATTAGGGTGGAAAATGAAGTAAAGAAGGTTCCTCAAGCATAGTACAAAACAATTTTTACCCTTCAGACGGCAGTGATGTTCGATGATGAGCGGAACACGGCGTGATGGGTGATCGACCCCGCATTTCTGAAACTTAACTGTTCACGCTTGAAGCCTTAATGTCCCTAGCCACCCTCACTAAGTCATCGATGAAAGCATCAATCACTTCCTTTGTTATGTGAGGCATTATGGTGATCTTGATCCCGCCAAGGCTAGGGCATGAATACACGTACCACCCCATCTTACGTAGCCTCCAAAGGAGCTCTATACCAGGTAACTCATCATGCCGTATGCACATGAGGGGAAGTTCCGGCCTAGTAGGGTTAAAGCCTTCACTGAGGAGGCGCTCATACGCGTAGTCAGCTATCCTTATACACTCACTGTAGGTTTTCTCGAAGCCCTCACGCCCAAGGTACTTTATTGAGGCCCAAAGCGACGCAACTGACGCAGCTGTCCTAGTCCACAGCAAGCTTAACTGCTTTTCAGACCCCATGTACTCGCTCTCGAAGACCACGTTATCATACAGATCCTCCCTTCCAAATAATAGCATGCCGGAGGGTATGGGGGTCAACCCAGCCTTATGCCCATCCAAACTCAGCGCGACAACGCCATCAATACGGAAGTCAAAATCAGGTAATTTCCTTAAGCCTGTAATAAATGGGGCTATTAAACCGCCGAACGCGGCATCAACGAATATCGGAGCATCCGGTACTAAGTCATGAACAGCCCTCACATCATCTATGACCCCCGTCTCAGTATTGCCTGCAGTGAGGAGGATTACTGAATCACCATCCGCTTCACGAACGACCGCACGGACGCTCTCAGGCACAACCCTAAGCTCCTCATCTACGTCAGCAACGAATATACGCATCTGCAACACTCTGCATGCCTTGAAAACAGAGGCGTGTGCAGAGCGCGGCACAACCACGTTCTCGTAACCCGCCTCCCGCAACGCGTAGAGGGCCGTTAGGTTAGACTCGCTACCGCCATACGTCGATATGCCTCGAGCCTCAGGGTTGCCGAGAAGGTCTCCTAGCATAGTGACTGTTTCGTGAAGAAGGTCAGCCGACACCCTAAACCAGTGAAGGTCATTCAAATTCCTTCTGAGAAAAACCATGTGTGCCTTCAACGACACGGGCAGAGGTGCGGACATCATCGGACCTAAAGAGCGGTGGTCCCCTAGCTCGGGTTCACGCTCACTCAACTCATCTAGGAGCTCAAACACCTTCTCCCCCAACCCCCTTGCAGGGAACTTACGTGCCTCTATATACCTTGACAACCGTCCTCCCGCAGTATTAGGTTCGCATGCGTTAAATGCTTAAATGACGCCAGTACTAGTAGGTTAGGTGGCGCTGAGTTGGTTAACGAGAATAGCGGTAAAGGAACGCAGGTTCCAAGTAATGTCAATGACATGGCTTCTTACATCGATTATTTAAAGAGTATCGCAAGGAAGTGGCTTGAGGTTTGGGAGAAGGAGAAAGTTTACGAAGCAGACCCAGACCCAAGCAGGAGGAAGTACTTCATAACGGCTGCCTTCATGTACCCCAAC
The DNA here is from genome assembly GCA_027002995.1 of Desulfurococcales archaeon. Classification (GTDB taxonomy): domain Archaea; phylum Thermoproteota; class Thermoprotei_A; order Sulfolobales; family NBVN01; genus WAOL01. Next base: position 62,398 of record JALWZB010000052.1, on the reverse strand, counting down.
GGACCAGCGCACATAGGTCATGCTAGGACCTACGTGATACCCGACGTCATCGCCAGGTTCAAGAGGGCTTTAGGATACGACGTGCTGTTCCCAATGGGCTTTCACTACACGGGCACGCCAATACTCTCAACAGCAAGCAAGGTAGCGTCAGGCGATGAGAACTTCATAAGGAGCATGGCTGCAGCCTTCGGAATACCTGAGGAGGAGTTCCGCAAGTTAACGGAGCCACTGAAGCTAGCCAGGTACTTCCACAGCATATCGAAGGATGCCATGAGGTTCTACGGCCTGTCAATAGACTGGAGACGTGAATTCACTACAGTAGACCCTGAATTCAAGGCATTCATCCGGTGGCAGTTCAGTAAGCTAAAGGAGAAGGGATACCTAGTTAAGGGATCACACCCGGTTGGATGGTGCCCTAGGGACGAGATGCCTGTTGGGATGCATGACACCAAGGACGACGTGGAACCGGAGATTGGGGAAGTCACCCTCATAAAGTTCGTGGATAATTCAGGGAAGTTCTACCCCACAGCCACGTTAAGGCCGGAAACCGTGCTTGGAGTAACGAACATCTGGGTCAACCCTAACGTAGAGTACTGCATCTGCGATGTTAACGTAGGTGGGAGGACTGAGAAGTGGTTCCTTGCATGTAAGGCGGCCTGGCGCCTGTCCTTCCAGCTAGACCTTAAGGTGGTTGAGAGGGTTCCTGGGAAAGAACTGGTAGGTAGGAAGGTCATTAACCCCTTAACAGGGCGTGAGGCTGAGATACTGCCCGCAACGTTCGTGTCTGAGGGCTTCGGAACGGGCATAGTGATGAGTGTGCCGGCCCATGCACCCTACGACTACGCGGCTCTCAGGGACTACGTGATGAAGTTCCGAGAGAGAGAGTGGGGCGATCTGACGCCCATTCCGTTAATAGTCGTTGAGGGCTACAGTGATGTTCCTGCGAAGGATGCGGTAGAGCGTAGGGGCGTAAAGTCTCAGGAGGATACAGAGAAGCTCGAGGACGCCACGAAGGAGATATACAGGGCAGAACACAGTAAGGGCATCATGAGGGAGGGCTTAGAAAAGCTAGTAGTTAAGGAGATAATTCCAGGCGCGAGGCAATTCATCACTGAGTCAATTAACGGCGTACCAGTACAGGAGGCTAGGGAGAGGATAAAGGAGTACCTAACGAAGAATAATTATGCGTACATCGCGTACGAATTAATGAATGCCCCAGTATACTGCAGGTGCGGTGCTGAAATCGTTGTTAAGTTACTGAGAGATCAGTGGTTCCTAGACTACGGTAACCCCGAATGGAAGGAATTAGCAAGGAAGCTACTAGCTAGGATGAGGATAATACCTGAGGCAAGACGTAGTGAGTTCATAGCAACCATAGAATGGCTTAAGGCGAGGGCATGCGCTAGGAGCCGGGGGCTAGGCACGGAGTTACCGTGGGATAAAGGATGGATAATAGAGTCCTTAAGCGACTCGACGATCTACATGGCGTTCTACACAGTTATACATAAAGTAAGGAAATATGGGATAAGCGACACTCAGCTAACACCGGAGTTCTGGGATTACGTAATGCTAGGTGAAGGAGACGCTAAGGAAGTGTCCATCAAGACAGGTGTCAGTGAGGACGTGCTTAAGGAGTTAAGGGAAGAATTCAACTACTGGTACCCCCTAGACTCCCGGAACAGCGGTAAGGACTTAATACCTAGTCACCTAACGTTCTTCATATTCAACCACGCAGCCATATACCCACCGGAAAAGTGGCCTAAGCAGATAGTGGCCAACGGTTGGGTCCTCGTTAAAGGGGAGAAGATGTCGAAGTCAAAAGGTAACGTGATGATCCTACACGGTCTAGTGAACACGTTCTCGCCAGACGTAGTTAGGTTAGCAATGACGTTAGGTGCTGAAGTTGAAGCAGACATGAACTTCACCGTAGAGCTAGTGGATAACGTCGGCAGTAGGCTCAGGAAAGTGGAGACCATGATTAGGGACCTGTACGGCAAGTGCGATGCGGAGGGTGAGGGCATAGCTGAGAAGTGGATAATGTCCCGATTCGCGTTACATGTGAGGAGAGCGATCGGCGAGTTGGAGAACGTCCGCGTAAGGGCGGCTGGGATCAGGATATTCTACCTAATACCCCAAGACATTGAGGAGTACCTCAAGATGGTTGATAAGCCTTCAAAGATCCTCAAGAGAATTATTGAGGAATGGATAAAACTGATGTCGATCTATACACCCTTCATAGCTGAGGAACTATGGCACGCTATCGGCAAGGATACGCTAGTTGTAAGGGAGCGCTGGCTTCCGGAGGACGAGTTAAGGAGGATGACGCATGAGGATGCGCTACTGAAGGTCGAGTACGTTAGGAGGCTAATTCAGGACGTCAAGGAGGTACTGAAAGTCATCGGCAAGGGTGAGGGTATCGTGGTTTACGTAGTTCCTAAGGAGTCATACACTCACCTCCTCAAGGTAGCTGAAATCATAAACGCAGGAGGCAAGATCGGGGACGTAATGCGGTACGTTGCTAAAGAAATGGGTGTGAAGGGGAAGGAAGTTCCGAGAGTAGGCAAGGCATTACTAGAGCTCGCAGTGTCGATAGATCCTGAGGTAATGAATATGCTCAAGAAGGCAGGCGGGATCGACGAGGCGGAAGCTATTAGCGAGTTAAGGCATTACGTAGAGCGTGAGGTTGGGGTGAAGGTTGTTGGGATCTACCGAGCCGACGACCCCGAAGCTCCAGACATGAGCGGGAAGAAGAAGCAAGCCCTTCCGTGGAAACCCGGAATCTATGTAACCGGTGCTAAGTAACTACTCTTGGGCTATGATGTCTACGACGGGCGGACTGAACGTGATGAACCACTGTAGCGCTGAGCCCTCATTTTTGCTTCAGAAGTGAACGATCACGTATATACTTCGTAAGCTTGTACCATAGGAAGAGCCAGGCAGCATTAATTAACAGGTACGCAACGACACTGATGACTTGACGTAGGACGGGCGTGCCGGTATCAAGTATACGTAAACCCATAATCAGAAATGGTTGCACGGCAATCCAGACAATGCCGTAAAGCACCAGCATCAAGGGTATCTCAATCGCCCGCAGTATTCGCGTGATGCTCACCATACTTAAGCCCTAAATAAGGTTATAGTAAACCTAATTTAAGTGGAGGACTCGATAGTAGAGCATCACGTGATGAGTACCTCCGGTACTGACCTACGTGGTTGATGAGAAGGCATTTGCCTGATAATTATCCTGTGCAATTAAAAGCAAACTAGGGTCGAGAACGAACGAAGTCACCGCGTGGGTTTCTCATCATTATTCAGCGCTTATAGACCTAGATCATCCCTCATTAATGCGGTTCCTTACAAAGTAAAAATCATTCCCTCCAGAGGATCCATATGAGTGGTAATTGTGGCGGGCCCGCCGGGATTTGAACCCGGGACTTCCGCCGGGGCCGGTTTGGAGCCCTGCCGCGCCCGTCTACGGGTTAAAAGCCCGCCGCTCTACCTGGCTGAGCTACGGGCCCACCAACATCTTTATTATATCGCAAACTTAAACTTATCGAGTGAGGCGTTGATTCACGCGTTAAAGCTTATAATTAGGATTCCAGATTTCCTAGTTAGCTGGGAGTAGCGGGTTGATAATTCATGTCCGGAAAGAAGAAAATCAGAATCATGGATCATGAGCTCGTCCCGAAGCATGAGGTAGTGCCGAAAGAGGAAGCTATTAAAATATTGAAGGAATTGGGTGTAACGCCTCAGCAGCTCCCCTTACTTAGGGCATCAGACCCCGTTGCTAGGGAAATTGGGGCTAAGCCAGGCGATGTTGTTAGGATAATTAGGAATTCGCCAACCGCGGGCAAGATAGTTATTTACAGGTTCGTGATTGCGGGGTGATGGGAGAGTGGCGCAGGAAGTAAGTAAAAAGAATGATGATGTGCTGACACCCGAGGATCGTTGGGTGCTAATGCAGGCTTTCCTGCAGGAGAAGGGGCTGGTCAGGCAGCACCTCGACTCCTTCAACGCCTTCGTAACCTCATGGATTAAACGCATAGTTAAGGAATTCGGTCGAATAGAGACTAATCAAGCGGGTGTGTACATAGAGATTCAAGACATAAAGATTGGTGAACCGCAGTTCCGTGAGGTCGAAGGGAACATTGAACGCCTAACACCCATGATTGCTAGGATAAGGAACCTAACATATGCAGCCCCCATGCGGTTAACGGTGGTGCTCTACGAGAACGGGATCGAAGTAGCTAGGCAGGAAATACCGCTCGGTAACTTGCCAGTCATGGTTAGGTCAGTCCTCGACCCAACATCGAGGATGAGTAAGGAGGAGCTAATACGTATAGGGGAGGACTGGAGAGATCCTGGAGGTTACTTCATAGTCAATGGTTCTGAGAAAGTGATAGTTACTCAGGAAGACCTAGCTCACAACAGAGTATTCGTGGATGTTTCTAAAGAGGGCTCAAACATCACGCACTCAGCTAAAGTAATCTCAGCATCGGCAGGGTACAGAGTGCCGATAATCCTCGACAGGCATAAGGACGGCGTATTAATGATTAACTTCCCGCCAATACCCACTAAGGTGCCGTTTGTCGTCATGATGCGTGCGCTGGGGTTGGAGAAAGACAGGGATATTGCCTTAGCTGTCTCGACTGACCCTGAGATACAGAATGAGCTAATACCCTCACTATATCACGCTAGGGAGATAAGAACACAGGAGGATGCGTTAGACTTCATCGGTTCCAGGGTAGCATTAGGTCAAGCGAGGGAAGCAAGGATTGAGAGGGCATTACAGATACTGGACAATTACTTCCTACCGCACCTAGGTACGACGCCTGAGGCTAGGTTAGCTAAGGCCCTCTACCTAGGGCAGATGGCGTGTAAGCTCCTTGAACTCGCGCTAGGGCGTAGAGAACCTGATGATAAGGATCACTATGCTAACAGGAGGCTGAGGTTAGCAGGTGACCTAATGGCGCAGCTCTTCAGGGTTGCGCTCAAGCAGTTCATAAAGGACTTCAGGTACCAAATCGAGAAGCATAGGCTCAAGGGAAGGAGACTCAACTTAAGAGCCCTGGCGAGACCCGACTTAGTTACAGACAGGATAAAGCACGCGTTAGCCACAGGCAATTGGGTAGGCGGAAGAACAGGTGTGAGCCAGATAATCGATAGGATGAACTGGGTCTCAATGCACAGCCACCTAAGGCGTACCGTAGCCCCACTAAGCAGGGGGCAACCCCACTTCGAGGCACGTGATCTCCACCCAACTCAGTGGGGTAGAATCTGTCCATTCGAGACCCCTGAAGGTCCTAACTGTGGCTTAGTCAAGAACTTAGCCCTCAGCGCGTACATCTCGGTAGGCACTGACGAAAGGGCAGTCTTTGCCGTCCTGAAGGAGTTAGGCGTAGTCCCGGCGGTTGAGGTATATGAGCGGCTAAGGAACGGTGACGTCAACCTCCTAACGAACCTGTCACGCTACGCTAAGGTCTTCCTCAACGGAACCCTAGTTGGGTACTATCTGAAGGAGGACGCGTCGGACCTTGTCAAGAAAGTGCGTGAGTTAAGGAGGTCAGGAAGGCTACATCACGAGGTCAACATATCGTACCTCAAGACTGAATACCTGAATGAAGTTTACGTCAACTGCGATCCCGGCCGTGTTAGGAGGCCGTTGCTGATAGTGGAGAACGGTAAGCCAAAGATAACCAAGGAGATCATAGAGAAGCTTAAGAGTGGTGAGTTAAGGTTCTCCGACCTAGTAAGGTTGGGTGTAGTGGAATACCTTGACGCGGAGGAGGAAGAGGACACGTACATAGCGATAGACCCAGAGGATCTAACCCCGGAGCACACGCACCTAGAGATATGGCCGCCAGCCATAGTCGGGATAGCGGCCGCAACAATACCTTACGCTGAGCATAACCAGTCACCCAGAAACGCGTACCAGTCAGCCATGGCTAAGCAGGCAGTAGGTCTCTATGCAGCTAACTTCCACTTGAGGTTCGATAGCCGCGGTCACTTCCTACATTACCCGCAGAGACCACTAGTCCAGACGAAGTTCCTGGACGTCACCGGATACAACGACAGACCCTCAGGGCAGAACTTCATCGTTGCTGTGCTTTCATTTACTGGCTACAACATGGAGGACGCCCTAATAATGAATAAGTCATCCGTCGAGCGTGGCTTAGCCCGCTCAACATTCTTCCGTGAGTACAGCACAGAGGAGTTAAGGTACGCTGGAGGGCAGAGGGATAGAATAGAGATACCTGACCCCAGCGTTAGGGGATACAAGGGCAGGGACAACTACCTCCTCCTCGACAGTGACGGCATAATAAGCCCGGAGATTGAGGTGAACGCAGGTAACGTCTTAGTAGGTAAAACATCCCCGCCCAGGTTCCTTGAGGAATACAAGGAGTTCGGCTTAACCGGCGTCTCGAGAAGGGACACATCAGTAACGCTAAGACACGGTGATAAGGGTGTAGTGGACAGCGTCGTCATAACCGTCAGCGGCGAGGGTAACAGGTTAGTGAGAATAAAGGTGAGGGACTTAAGGATACCTGAGATAGGAGATAAGTTCGCATCAAGGCACGGACAGAAAGGTGTCATAGGTCTCCTAGTGCCTCAGTACGACATGCCCTACACGCCAGACGGGATAACACCTGACCTCATAATTAACCCGCACGCACTGCCCTCACGAATGACCGTGGGTCAGCTCATAGAAACCATAGCTGGTAAGGTCGCGGCCCTTGCTGGAAGGAGTGTTGACGGTACGCCATTCTACGGCGAGAAGGTTGAGGATCTGCAGAGGGAGCTACTACTCCTCGGGTATCCAGCGGACGGCACAGAGCCCATGTACGATGGTAGGACAGGTGAACTCATAATGACCCCGGTCTTCATAGGCATAGTATACTACCAGAGACTGCACCACATGGTGACGGACAAGATACATGCTAGGGCAAGAGGCCCGGTACAGCTACTTACCAGGCAGCCAACCGAGGGCAGGGCAAGGGAAGGTGGTCTAAGGTTCGGTGAGATGGAGAGGGACTGTATCATTGGTCACGGAGCCCCGATACTCCTAAGGGAGAGGCTCCTTGAGAACTCCGACAAGACCGTGATATACGTGTGTGAGGAGTGCGGCATGATAGGGTGGTACGACAGGCGCCGCGGTAAGTTAGTGTGCCCGATACACGGCGATAAAGGCAAGCTACACCCCGTAACAGTTTCGTACGCCTTCAAACTCCTCATACAGGAGATGATGAGCATGCTAATCTATCCCAAGCTAATACTCAAAGACAGGTTCGGGGGTGAGTGACAGTGATGAAGGAAGAGAAGTTCATAGGAGCCATTAAGTTCGGGATACTATCCCCAGACCTTATAAGGAAGATGTCAGCAACAGCCATAGTTACTTCAGAGGTTTACGACGAAAACGGACTGCCTGTAGAGGGAGGCGTCATGGACCCGAGGCTAGGTGTCATAGAGCCAGGACAGAGATGCGCCACCTGCGGCAACACCCTAGCAAGATGCCCAGGTCATTTCGGCCACCTTGAGCTCGCAAGACCGGTAATCCACATAGGGTTCGTCAAGCACATATATGACCTCTTGAGAGCCACGTGCAGGAAGTGCGGGCACTTAAAGATACCGAAGGACGAGATAGATAAGTACTTGAACCTGTACGAAAGGCTAAAGGACAAGTGGCCGCAACTAGCCCGCAGTCTTTCAGAGTTCGTCAAGCGTAAAGCAATAAAGAATATGGAGTGCCCCCACTGCCACGCCAAGCAATACAAGATCAGGTTGGAGAAGCCCACAACATTCATTGAGGAAGGACCGCTGGGTAGGCTCTGGCCAAATAAGATCTTCAACTGGCTCGACCAGATCCCCAGCGACCACCTACGCCTCCTCGGGTACGACCCCAACTTCTCCCACCCGAAGTGGATGATCATTCGCGTTCTCCCTGTCCCGCCAATCTGTGTGAGGCCCTCAATACTTCTCGAGACCGGCATCAGGTCCGAAGACGACCTCACCCACAAGCTAGTGGATATCGTCAGAACTAACGAGAAGCTAAGGGAAAGCATAGCGTCTGGCGCGCCTGAAGTCATAGTCGAGGACCTCTGGGAACTCCTCCAGTACCACATAACCACGTACATAGACAACGAAGTGCCTGGTGTGCCGCCTGCAAGAAGACGCTCCGGAATGCCGTTAAGAACCTTGGCGCAGAGGCTGAAGGGTAAGGAAGGCAGGTTCAGAGGGAACCTATCGGGCAAGAGAGTAGATTTCTCCGCTAGAACGGTGATTAGCCCGGACCCATACATAAGCATAAATGAGGTAGGCGTCCCCATAGAGATCGCTAAGACTGTGACGGTCCCTGTCAGAGTGACGCCATGGAACATTGATGAGATAAGGAAGTACGTCCTCAACGGCCCTAACAAGTACCCCGGCGCAAACTACGTTATAGATCCCACAGGAAGGAGGATAGACTTAAGGTTCATCAGGGACCTGAAGGCGGTTGCCGAAAGCCTTAAGCCCGGCTACGTGGTTGAGAGGCACTTAATTGACGGCGACATAGTGCTGTTCAACAGGCAACCATCACTTCACAGGATGTCCATAATGGGTCACATAGTTAGGGTCCTGCCAGGCAGGACCTTCAGACTCCACCTAGCTGTGTGCCCGCCATACAACGCAGACTTCGACGGGGACGAGATGAACCTCCACGTACCTCAGAACATCGAGGCTAGGGCGGAGGCTAAGACGTTACTTCTGGTGCAGGAGCACATCCTGAGCCCCAGGTACGGAGGCCCAATAATAGGGGGTATCCAGGACTACATCAGCGGTGCTTACCTGCTCTCATCCAAGGTGACGTTGCTAACGCAGGATCAGGTCTCGGACCTGCTGGCAAGCATCAACTACGACGGCGAGATCCCAGAACCTGCCGTACTCTCCCCGAAGCGAGTGTGGACCGGCAAGCAAATAATAAGCCTGCTCCTACCAGAGAACTTCAACTTCTCGAAGGAAGCCAAGATCTCGAGCGGTGTCCTTAAGTGCACGGATGAGGAGTGCTTCTGGGACTCATACTTAGTCGTCAAGAAGGGCAAGCTACTCCTAGGAGTACTCGATAAAGCAGCAATAGGTGCGCAGCAGCCCGAATCAATGCTCCACTTCCTTGTCAGGGAATACGGGAACGCGTTCGGCAAGGAGTTCATGGATAGGGCATTCAAGCTATTCCTAAGATTCATTGAAATGCGAGGCTTCACGATGGCGCTCACCGACATAATGATACCCGAGCAAGCTTACGAGGAAATCAAGGAAGTGGTTGAGGAAGCTAAGAAGGAGATCGAGGAATTAATAAAGATGTATAGGGAAGGGAAGCTCGAATCCATGCCCGGAAGAACGCTTGAGGAGACCCTAGAGATCAAGATTCTCGACGTCCTCTCGAAAGCGAGAGACAAGGCGGGTGAAAGGGCTGTTAAGTACCTAGACCCGTTCAATAATGTCTTCATAATGGCTAAGACTGGCGCTAGGGGAAGCGCGTTAAACATAACGCAGATGACCGCCATGCTGGGCCAGCAGTCAGTACGCGGTCAGAGAATCTCCAGAGGCTACAGAGGGAGGACCTTACCGCACTTCAAGCGCGGCGACATAGGTCCGGAGGCAAGAGGCTTCGTAGCAAGCTCATTCGTTAAAGGGCTAAGCCCCATAGAAATGTTCTTCCACGCAGCCGGAGGTAGGGAAGGCTTAGTGGACACCGCTGTCAGAACATCACAGAGTGGCTACATGCAGCGCCGACTCATAAACTCACTCATAGACCTAGTCGTCGAGTACGACGGAACAGTAAGGAGCGCATACGGTGAGCTGGTGCAGTTCAGGTACGGTGAGGACGGTGTTGACCCGAAGAACACGTCCTTCGGCAAGGCAGTCAACGTAGAGAGGATCATTGAGAAGCACGTGGGGTGGAAGAAATGACAGGTAAGAAAACAAGTAAGAAGAAAAAGAAGACCGAGACTGAAGCAAAGAGAGCTAAGACGGAGAAGATTCTAGAGGAGATAACGCGGCCGGACAAACTAGTCGAGCGCGTGATGAAGTTAACGAGAAGGAAAATACCAGAGGAACTCAGGGAGGAGATACGCAGGGCCCTCCTGAGGGAAGTCTTAGATTTCAGTGTTGAAGATGAAGACGCGTTAAAGGAGAAGCTTAACGAGTTCATTGATAAAGCTAAGAAGATCATCGCAATTTCAGAGGTAGCTAGGGAAGTGCTCCCAGAGGGTATTTACCTTGAGCTAGTAACGTCTTTATTTAGAGTCAACACAAGGATAGAGTTAGACGATGATGAATTAAGGACAATTCGTGATGACGTGGTAAGGACGTACCTGAGAGCCATAGTTGATCCAGGGGAGCCTGTAGGGACTGTTGCCGCTCAATCAATAGGTGAGCCCGGCACGCAGATGACTCTGAGAACCTTCCACTACGCAGGTGTTAAGGAGTTAAACGTAACCCTAGGTCTCCCTAGGCTAATAGAATTAGTTGACGCAAGGAAAACCCCTGAAACACCGATGATGGAGATACACCTAGATGAGGAACATAAGTACGACAGGGAGAAGGCAATAGAGGTTGCTAGAAGGATAGAGATGACCCGCATAGAGAATGTGGTGGACGTCGTCGACATATCCATTGCTACCAAGCAACTAGTGATTAAGCTAGACCCCATCATGCTTCAGGACAAGGGTCTCACGAGGGACGACATAATACGGGTGCTTTCTAAGAGCAAGTCCCTAGCAGGTAAGGTGAACCCAGATCCGGACGATCCTTATACCATAATAATTGACATGCCTACGAAGGACCCCATAAAGGCGCAGAAATTCAGGGACAGGATACTTAGGATGAAGCTTAAGGGGATAAAGGACATTAAGAAGGTCATACCGCAAAAACGGAAAGACCCAGAAACAGGGAGGGAATACTACGTCCTAATAACTGACGGAACCAACCTAGCGGCCGTAATGAAGGTGGAGGGTGTTGACCCAACCCACACGAAGTCCAATAGTGTCCATGAAATAGAAAACGTCCTTGGGATCGAGGCGGCTAGGGAGGCCCTTGTCAGGGAAATAAAGAATACACTGGATGAGCAAGGTCTTGACGTGGACATACGCCACATAATGTTGCTAGCAGACATGATGACTAGGACGGGAGTCGTTAGGCAAATAGGTAGGCATGGAGTCGCTGGCGAAAAGCCCAGCGTCCTAGCTAGGGCCGCCTTCGAGGTCACAGTGAAGCACCTATTCGACGCCAGCGCACGCGGCGAGGTAGACTTAATTCGCGGCGTGACCGAGAACGTGATTATAGGTCAGCTAGCCCCTGTCGGAACCGCGAAAGTACAGCTTAAAATGGACCCAACTAAAATAAAACCCTTGAGTAAGAGGTAGGGGGAGGTGAGGAGGAGTGCCTAGGACATCCTCGCTGGATAACGAACTGAGGCGTCTCCTAAAGACCGGGAAAGTCGTGATAGGCGCTAAGAGGTCTTTAGACGCGATAAGGCTAGGTAAGGCTAAAGGAGTCGTTTTAGCAACGAAGCTACCGAAGTACATTGAGGACGACGTCCTCTACTACGCCAAGCTCAGTGGCATTAAAGTCATTAGGTTCCCAGGCAGTAGTTATGAATTGGGGACGGTGGTAGGTAAGCCGTTCCCAATAACGACCATAGCGATAATAGACCCGGGCGACTCAAACCTGCTGGAAGAGGGTGAGTGAAGGCTTGCCAGTAAAGCTAACGGCAGAGGAACTAAGGTACATCGCGTTGCTGAGCGACATCACGGGAGTATCCGCTAAGGACTGCATAATCGATGACGACACTGGGACCATAGTATTCGTTGTCCCGCCAGGTCAGGCAGGCTTAGCCGTCGGTGCTAAGGGTAGGAACGTGAAGAGATTATCTAAGATCCTAGGAAGGAGAGTAGAGATAGTTGAGTGGGCCGACACGCTGGAGGACTTCGTCAAGAACATATTCCTGCCGGCCAGGGTTCTCGGCATAAGACTGAACAAGATGCCCGACGGGAGGAAGGTACTGTACGTTAGGGTAGCGCCTGAGGACAGAGGAATAGCAATAGGTAGGGGAGGAAGGAACGTCGCTAAAGCGAAGCTAATACTAAAGAGGTACTACGACATAGACATTGTTTCCGTCGCGTGAATGATGCAAGTAAATGCTTATAAGGAAATGAAAGGTAACCCCTACTAGGCATGGAGGTGTCGGTATGCCTGGCAAGAAATCACCCTACGGCCTCTACGCAGCGAGGAAGTTAAGGCAGAAGAGACTGAAGTTCAGATGGAGTCAGAAGGAGTTCAGGATAAGGATGCTTAGGCTTAAGGAGAAGCACGACCCGTTAGGCGGCGCTCCAATGGCTAGGGGAATAGTGCTTGAGAAAGTAGGTGTCGAGGCTAGACAGCCTAACTCAGCACTCAGGAAGTGTGTTAGGGTGCAATTAGTGAAGAACGGGAAAGTGGTCACGGCATTCGTCCCTTATGACGGTGGTGTGACGTTCATTGACGAGCACGACGAAGTAATAATAGCGGGCATAGGTGGTAGCCAGGGTAAGTCCCTCGGCGACCTACCCGGAGTCAGGTATAAGGTAATAATGGTTAACGGCGTCTCACTAGATGCCTTAATTAAAGGCAAGAAGCAGAAGCCAGTGCGTTAATACTTAAGCAATAGCAACTCATACCCTTAGCTCCTCTTAACGGTTTTCCTAGCTTTAGCTTAGGTCAAGGTTGCTTTACAAAGATCCCTGCCGCATCTATGCTAGAATTCGTCTTCGAACTCATCATAGAATTCGTCTTCTTCGCTAATGCTCTCAAGCTCCTGCGAAATCTTAACGATTTCCTCCGTGACGTATATAGGTTTGTTGAAGAGCATTGCGAGGAATATTGCGTGGCTGGGAATTAACGTGTACTTAACTTTGATTCCGTCAGCGTTTAGGTAAAGGCTGGCACTGTATGTTGCGTTCTTCTCGTTATACCCGTCTATCACCACCATCTCTATGGATTCTCCGAGGTCACGGAGTTTTGGCGCCATCATTATCAGTAACTCGTAAATACTGTCTCTAAAGTCTTGGGCAGCCTCAATTACCTCCTCCATCGCTTTGAGCCTAGCTATGGCTCTAGCCACTTCCAGTGGTACATAATATAGGACGACGCTGCCTCCGCGCTCTAGGTAACACGTAAGTGCCCCACTCATGAAGTCGTCTGCCTCAGTAACGAAGGGTTCCACGTCCGTTACCCTTACGAGGTTACCTCCTGCTTCATCAGCCCACATGACATTGCACACTCCGATTAGAATCCAATAGCCTCTCTGTGCTTCGTGTCACACTTAAAATCTTTTAAAGCTCTGCAGAGGAATTGCCTAGGGTTGAGTGGTAACCATGAGTGCGGGTGAGTACACGACAAGAACTATTGAGATAAAGCTCTTCGGTAAGTGGAATTTCGAGGGCGTGGTGGTTAGGGACCCGAGCCTCAAGAAGTACATATCGTTGAGGCCAGTGTACCTACCCCACACTGGCGGAAGGCATGAGCACAGGAGGTTCGGTAAGGCTGAGGTACCCATCGTTGAGCGCCTGATAAACAACCTCATGAGGCATGGAAGGAACGCCGGTAAGAAGCACCTAGCCTACAACATAGTGAAACGCGCCTTTGAAATAATTCACATTAAGACAGGGGAGAACCCGATACAGGTGCTGGTTAGGGCAATAGAGAACGCTGCCCCTAGGGAGGAAACCACAAGGATAATGTACGGTGGCATCATTTACCACGTCGCCGTGGACGTTGCCCCCTTAAGGCGCGTTGACCTAGCTCTCAGACACCTCACCGAGGGGGCTAGGAACGCGGCCTTCAGATCCCCGAAGAGTATAGCCGAGTGCTTAGCTGATGAGATCATAAACGCCGCCAACAATGATCCGAAGAGCTATGCAGTCGCAAGAAAAGAGGAGATAGAGAGGATAGCCCTAAGCTCCAGATAAGGCGGCTTCAACTCTCATTAAAAAACTTTTATAAGGTACCCACCATAACTACTTGATGCCGTGTAGGGGTGATGCGTAATGAGCAAGCCAAAGAAGGAACACCTAAACCTGGTCGTCATAGGACACGTCGACCATGGTAAGAGTACCCTAGTAGGTCATATGCTACTAAAGCTAGGTGCTCTAGATCCCAAGCTGGTTAAGGAGGTAGAGGAGGAGGCTAAGAAGAGAGGCAAGGAATCGGAGAAGTACGCATGGTTCCTTGACAGGCTCAAGGAGGAGCGTGACAGAGGCGTAACCATCGCGCTAACCTTCATGAAGTTCGAGACACCAAAGTACTACTGGACCATCATCGACGCCCCCGGCCACAGAGACTTCATCAAGAACATGATCACCGGAACCAGCCAAGCCGACGTAGCACTACTCGTAGTCTCCGCAAAGACCGGTGAGTTCGAGGCCGGCATGAGCAGGGAAGGCCAGACAATGGAGCACATCGTGCTGGCTAGAACCATGGGTATCGACCAAGTGATCGTTGCTGTTACTAAGATGGATATTACTGATCCGCCATGGAGCCAGGAGAGGTACAATAAGGTAGTGACGATCCTTAAGAACTTCATGAAGAGGCTCGGCTACAAGGTCGACAAGATACCCTTCGTACCTGTCTCTGGCTGGACTGGCGACAACATCATCGAGAAGTCACCGAACATGCCTTGGTACAAAGGTCCAACCCTCGTGGAAGCCCTTGACTCAGTAACTCCGCCACCAAAGCCCATTGACAAGCCACTCAGGATCCCGATACAGGAGGTCTACAGTATCTCCGGCGTCGGCACAGTCCCTGTCGGTAGGGTAGAGACCGGCAAGCTGAAGGTCGGTGACAAGGTAGTCTTCATGCCTCCAGGCGTCGTCGGCGAGGTCAGGTCAATCGAGATGCACCATGAGAAGCTTCAGGAGGCCATACCTGGTGACAACATAGGCTTCAACGTCAGAGGCGTCGCTAAGAACCAGATTAGGAGAGGTGACGTGGCGGGTCACCTAGACAACCCACCGACCGTAGTAGATGAATTCACCGCCAGGGTCTATGTCGTATGGCACCCAACAGCGATCCACGTAGGTTACAGCCCGGTGATCCACGCCCACACAGCCTCAATAGCGTCTAGAATCATTGAGATACCCGGCAAGCTGGACCCGAAGACCGGTAAGGTAGCTGAGAAGAACCCGCAGTTCGTGAGGCCAGGCGAGTCAGCAATCATAAAGTTCAAGCCGATAAAGCCGATGGTACTGGAGAAGTACTCAGAGTTCCCGCAACTTGGCAGGTTTGCCATGAGGGACATGGGTAAGACCATTGGCATTGGCATCGTAATGGACGTTAAGCCCAGGGCTGTAGAGATTAGGAAGAAGTAAAAGCCTTTTAACTAATCAACCTCACAAACCTTAAGGGTATGCCGTCATGACAAGCAAAGTAAGGATCAGGCTGTGGAGCACTAACGTTCAGCACCTAACGGCCGTAGCAGAGCAGCTAGTGAGCATAGCGAAGAAAGCGGGTGTCGAGGTAAGGGGCCCCGTCCCCCTACCAGTTAAGAGGCTAGTAGTCCCAGTGCTGAGGCTACCGCACGGTGAAGGCACTAAAGTCTACGAGAAGTGGGAGATGAGGATACACAAGCGCCTCATAGACATAGCGGCCGACGAGAAAGTGATGAGACAAAT
Organism: Desulfurococcales archaeon; assembly: GCA_027002995.1. Classification (GTDB taxonomy): domain Archaea; phylum Thermoproteota; class Thermoprotei_A; order Sulfolobales; family NBVN01; genus WAOL01. The sequence continues at coordinate 46,715 of JALWZB010000052.1, read as the reverse complement.
AATGAGGGTAAGGGTACCGGACGACGTATACATAGAACTAGAACTTTTAAGGTAAGAGGAAAAACCCTAAATTATTTCCGGTAAGCAGAACAACTCCCTTAATGAACCCCATGCTTTAAAACCACACAACAAATAACTTACTTGGAGCCGGGGTGCCCGAGCGGCCCAAGGGGCCGGCCTGGAGAGCCGGTGGGCTACGCGCCCACGCGGGTTCAAATCCCGCCCCCGGCGCCACCTCAATCATGCTCGTTCAACCATGCTTGTACCAAGTTATCTCTGGCCTTATCGATTCGGGTTAACTTCAGCTCCAGGGTTAAGGAGAATAAGGGTGACGCAGGGTTATCTTAGGGCATTATCGATGATGAGCCCGTAGAGTAGTGATGGATGATCGCGGAGTTTTCGACTGAGAATTTCCTTAGTTACCCATTAATTTTCTTGTGCTACAGGATTAGCCTAACTAATTGTGTTCTGGCTTGAATGGCGTAACTGCGGAGAATTAACTAAAAAGGCGCGTCATGGTATTCGTAACTAGTGATGTAGAGTGGTTAGGGATGATACGAGTGCTGTGCATGGGTGGAAGTGGAGTGAAGAGCAGTTTGGTTCAGTAGTTACGCCAGTGTACCTCAGCACTGTTTACAGGTACCTAGACGAGGAGCATGCTATGGTGAGCGATAGGGGTAAGGTAATTAAATACGCTCGGGAAGAGACACCAACCGTACGGGCCCTGGAGCGTGTGATCGCGTCGTTAGAGGGTTACGATGACGCCCTAGCCTTCTCGAGTGGGATGGCTTCAATATCTACGTTAATGTTAAGGGTTCTTGAGCCAGGTTGCAGGTTGATCGTGCCGCTAGAGATGTATAGCACCACCCTTCAGCTTCTGGAGTCGCTATCCGGGAAGATGGGGTTTGACGTCATCAAGGTCTGGCCCTCTGCTGATGCGATAATAGACGCGTTAGAGGGTGACGACAGGGCAGTAAAAACTGTGGTTTTCTTGGAAGTTATGAGTAACCCGACGCTGAAGGTAATAGATTTGGATAGAATATCGAGGGTCGTGCGAGACCGTGGAGACACTACATTAGTTGTTGACAATACTTTCACCACCCCTATTCTATTGCATCCTAAGGACTATGGTGCCTCAGCGACGATCCATAGCCTCACGAAGTACTTAGCCGGGCATAACGATGTTATCGGGGGCGCGGTGGCGGCATCAAGCGCCGTCATCCAGGATCTCTGGGATTGGCGTAGGATGTTGGGGACCGTAATGCAGCCCTTCGAGGCGTACCTAACGATACGTGGGATTAAGACATTGCGGGTGAGGTTCGTTAAGCAATGCGAGAACGCTAGAGCCATAGCAGAATATCTCCTGGATCACCCGAAAGTTGAGGACGTTATGTACCCCGGACTGCCTAGCAGTCCCTACCACAGCATAGCCAATAAGATATTCCGCACGAAGCTTTACGGCGCCGTAGTTAGCTTCGTCCCGCGCGGTGGTAGGGACTCGATCATAAGGTTCCTTAAGGAACTTAAGGTAATCACACCGTCACCAAGCCTAGGCGGGCCTGAATCACTGATATCCATAGCAAGTGCCTCCGCAGCCAAGTACATACCGCCAGACGTTAGGGAGGAGTTAGGCATTAAGGACACGCTACTAAGGCTCTCCGTCGGGCTGGAGGACGTCAACGACTTAATAGAGGATTTAGGCAAGGCGTTCGCAAAAATCTAGAGGTGATCAGGGTGAGTGCGGAGAAAGTGACTAACCACGTTTACTTGATAGACACGAAGCCCTTGGGTGTGCCTCAGTTGATAGGGGTTTACCTAGTTGTGGGTGAAGGCAAGGCGGCACTAATTGATGCCGGAGCAATGACGGGATTGAGGAACCTGATAACAGAACTTAGGCCACTGCTAAGCAGTAATAACGTTAGGAAGCTCTTCGTGGCACTGACCCACATACACCTAGACCATGGGGGCGCCGCAGCCTCACTCCTCAAAACCCTAATCAATGAAGGATACGAGGGAGAGATCCTAGTTCACCCCCGCGGTGTCAAACACGTCGTCAACCCAACGAAGCTGTGGTCATCAGCACTAACAGTGCTTGGGGAGGAAAGGGCGAACGCCATGGGTAAGCCGGAACCCATAGACCCTAAGTACGTGCGTGGCGTGGAGGACGGCGAGATAATCGACTTAGGGGACGTTAAGGTCAAGGCGATATACACGCCAGGCCACGCACCACACCACGTAGCATACATAGTGATCCCCGACTCAGTTGCGGTGACTGGCGACGCGTTAGCCATTCACCACGATGGCAAGCTACACCCCGTCACCCCACCACCCTTCCAGGCAGACCTAGCGCTAGCAAGCATTGAGAAGATTAAGGAGGAACGCCCTAACGTAGTGACAGTCTCACACTATGGGATCCTGCCGTGGCGGGGTGAAGAAGCCCTCGAGAAAGCAAAGAACAAGATACTGCGGTGGTTAAACATAGTGGAGAACGCGGTAAGGAAAGGCTTAACGGACCCTAGCGCAGTGTTCGAGATAATCCTTAAGGAGGATCCCGAAGTAGCTAAGATAATGGCTGCCCGCGAGAATAACCCCATATTCAGGAACTCTGCCAAGACAGCCCTACGCGGCATACTCGAGTATGTCCTAACAACGCAGAAACACTGACAAACCCTATCAACACATTGGGGGAGGTGAACATCCCTCTTGATAAACGAGGGGACCTTCAGGAAAGAAGCAGTGCGCCTCACTTACAAACCTCTAAGTAACAACATCCTCAAGATAAGCGCGTGCCGTGAAGGGCGTGAAGAATCATTAAGAAAACTTGAGGAATTACTAAAGCTAATACCAGCAACTACTGTAACAAGCGCTCAACGCACGGTCAGGGCTTGGGATGTGAGGATCGAGGAAGCAAGCCTCAAGATAGCTTGGGAGGGCAAGGCATTAACAGAACTCAGCGTCACGTCCCCAAAGGACGGCATGCTTGTACTCGAGCATTATGTGGGGGACTCACACATTTATGGCTTAGGCGAGAAATATGGTCCACTCGATAGGCGGGGGAGGACGTACAGGCTATGGAACGTTGACCAGCCAGTTCATCTTCCGCTGGGGGAGCCGATGTACGCGTCAATCCCCTTCTACTTAGCACTAAAGCCTGGAAGGTACCTTGGCGTATTCGTAAACCACACGGGGTACGCAGAGATTGACGTAGGTGCTAGGTCCCCGGGTCTGGTGAGGACCTCAATCTACGGTGATGCGTTAGTAGCTTACGTAATGGCTGGCAGGAACCCGTTAGAGGTTATCGAGGCGTACACATCCCTAACCGGGAAGCCTTACTTACCGCCTAAGTGGGCGTTAGGCTATCACCAAAGCAGGTACAGCTACATGAGTTCAGAGGAGGTCCTCAACATAGCTAGGGCCTTCAGGGAGAGAGGCATACCTTGCGACGCCATACACCTTGATATAGACTACATGGAAGGGTACAGGATATTCACGTGGAGTAGGGATTTCAGGGAGCCTGAGAAGCTAGCTAAGGAGTTACGTAAGCTAGGCATTCGACTGGTAACGATACTGGACGTAGGTGTTAAGGAGGAGCGAGGGTACAGAGTGTTTGAGGAAGGCGTGGCGATCAACGCATTCATGAAGACCCCTAACGGCGAACTATTCCGCGGTGGTGTGTGGCCGGGGGTATGTGTGTTCCCAGACTTCCTTCGTGAGGACGTGCGTGAGTGGTGGGGAGAGCTGGTAGCGTGTGAGTTGCTCTCAAAGGGTGTTAGCGGCATTTGGTTAGACATGAATGAACCGGCAATATTTTACAAGGTAAGCGACGTCGAGTCCGTGGTCAGGAAAGCGAGTGCTCTACTGAGTGAGGGCAGAACGCACGAGCTTGGCGAACTTCTTCGCAATGCCCCAGCACTGATCTCCACGTACGGATGGCCCTGGCTGGGTGTGCCGCGAATAGACGCCGTCCATGAGACTGGTAACGGGCTTAAGGTGCATCATGACAGCATTCACAACGCGTACCCGCTATTAGAGGCGGAAGCAACCCTCCGAGCATTCAAGAAGCATAGCCCCGGAAGCAGGTGGTTCATCCTCAGTAGGGGGGCCTACGCTGGCATACAGAAGTACGCGGCGGTATGGTCAGGAGATAATCAGTCATGCTGGGAACACCTCTCTATCTCAATACCTATATTATTGAATATGAGTTTAAGTGGACTTCACTTCGTCGGCGCGGACGTAGGAGGCTTCGAGGGTGACACAGAACCGGAACTCCTCCTAAGATGGACGCAGTTAGGCGCCTTCTACCCATTCTTCAGGAACCACAGCAGTAAAGGTACGCGAAGACAAGAACCGTGGGTCTTCGGTCCTGAGTGGGAGAAGCTAATAGCTGATGCCATTAAGTTGAGGTACAGGTTCCTACCATATATCTACAGCGTATTTGTTGAAGCTAGCAGGAGCGGTAAGCCAGTCATGCGTGCACTCTTTCTGGAGTTCCCCGAGGATGAGCGGTCCTACACCATAAGCGATGAATTCATGGTTGGTAAGTCATTACTCGTGGCGCCAGTGACGGCCCCAGGGAAGGAGGCTAGGGCGGCGTACTTACCGGTGGTTAAGTGGGTTAATTACTGGACAGGCGAAGTTCTTGAACCGGGTTGGAAACTCGTTAACGCTCCCTTAGACAGGATTCCCTTATTCATTAGGGAGGACACAGCCGTCATAACCACGGATCCCAAACGGACAGCGCATGAAGTGTGGGATCCGCTATATGTTGAGTCCTTCGTTAATCATGATGCCGAGGTAATTATCTACGATGATGATGGCGAGAGCCTTAACGGCGAGTACTTCGAACTAGCTGTGACCCTCAGGAAGCGTGAGGACATGCTAAAGGTAAGCACAGAGCCAAAATCCTTGAGGTACTCACCTGAAATAAAGGACGTGGTGTTCAAGGTATTCAGTTCAGGAGTGATTAGGGAAGTAAGCCTTAATGGGGTAAGGGTTGACGCTAGGGTTGAGGATGGCGTAATTTACTTCACTGTACCGCTAAGCGTGCTATGCAGCGCTTGAAGGCAATGCGTGGCGTGGGCGGTCTATCCGCTGAAGGAGCATCATTTTTATTCTCAGGCAACCCGGTTCGCGTCATCCCGCCCAAGTGAGGTATGGTTTTGAGGGGATAAAGGCGTTAATCTAGGTACCCTCCTAGGAAGTCACGGTAACAACATCTTAACGGACGTTACGAGAAGCACGCAACCGATAATTAACCTGAGTGTTTGAGGCTTCATCTTAACCGCCAGCCGGGACCCTATGGACGCACCTACAAGCGACCCAGTAACGAAAGGTATAGCGACATTGTAAATTACCTCGCCATGGAGTATGTGTTGGGTTGTAGCTATCACTGCTGTGGGGAATATCGTGAAGAACGACGTAGCCACGGCGTTGTGTATGGGCATACCTAAAACCGTGGTGTAGAGCGGCATGTTCACGGAGCCGCCCGCCGTCCCTGTTATTCCTGCTATGAAGCCTGCTATGAGGCCTACGAAGGCGCACCTAAGTAACGTGCTTAGTGATGGGCTGGTGCCATAGTCGTTTCCCTCCCCTTCCTTTCTCACTTTCTTCCTGATGTACGTGGAGAGGAGTCTGAGGCTGTAGATCATTATGAATGAACCGACGATGAACTTCAGTATCGATGAGTTCAGGAGCCCTGAAAGACAGGCGCCAACGTATGATGATGGTATCATTGTTGCGAGAGCCACTAGCCCTACGCGGTAGTTCACCTTACCACTTCTTAAGTAGCTCACCATACTCACGAAGCTTATGAAGGTGATTACGAACTTGCTGGTTCCCACGGCGTTGCTCATTCCTAGCCCTAAGAAGTAGAATAGGGGGACCATGAATACCCCGCCCCCAATTCCGGCCATGGAGGAGAGCAAGGATATAGCAACGGCGATGCCGGCGTAGGCAACGTACGTTAACCAATGTATGGCGCATGCACCCGCTTACTTAGTGGTTGAGTTAAACCTGCATTGAAATCGCCTTTAGGATTTAGAGAGTATCAGTTCCCTCAAGTAATCAGCTATGCGCTCTATAGGCATCTCACCACCCATCCCGCGAGACACCGTCCCTTCAGGGTCGTAGACCGTGAACACGCCATGCCAGTCATGAACCGCGTCGTCAGGCCCCCTATCGTTCTCCGGAAGGAACGGAGTGTCCCACCCAACGGTTCCAGCAGCGCGCCAGCTTAGATCGTCGAAGTACGCCATCAGGTCAGGCGGGTCACCCCGCACTTCAGGGTATATTTCCTCTGGTCTAAGCACTATGTTGCGCCATAACGCGCCATTATCGCCTTTCACTCTCCGTAAGTCGTTGGAGAGTTGCGTTATGATGTCATCGAATTCTTCCCTACCGACAATTCCTTTCGGTTCTCTGCCCTTTAGGTTGATGAAGATGCGTGAGTAGTAGCCTCCCCAGCCCCAAGCTATTGTTGAGTCCCAGTCAATCATCTCTCTGGTTAGGTCAGTGCCGGGCTTCTTCGGCTTCTCCTTCAGCTTCAGGTACCCCTCCTTAATGAGCCATTCGTTCACGGCGAACGCGCCGGCCATTGACTTAACGCCGTGGTCGGACGCAACAACTATTATCGTGTCCTTCGGCAATGCTTTCCTGATCCTCTCGAATCCCTCGTCTATTAACTTGTAGTAGTCGGGGATCACACGTGATAGCTCCTCGTTCTCCTCGTACCTAGGGTGGGAGACGTCGAAGTACTTCCAGAAGGCGTGGTGTATTCTATCAATACCTATCTCAACGTATATGAAGAGGTCCCACGCTTTGCGCTTAACTAGGTACTCGATTATCTTCAGGTGCTGCCTAGTCATCTGGAAGAGTTCGTCCCTAACCCTCTCCTTATCATGCCTCCTGAACTTCACGTCGAATATGAGTGGTCCGAACCTCGACTCTAGCTCACGCTTAAGCCACGGCGGGAACGCGTACTGGTTTTCCGGGCCAGGAGTCATGAAGTCCGTTATCATGAAGCCCCTCACGGGCCTTGGCGGGTATGTTGGGGGCACCCCGAAAATCCCTACGCGGCCGCCAGCGCGGCCGACGGTATCCCATAATGTCTGGTGCTTAATGAAGTTCGAGTTTATTATGTAGGTGTGTCCAACGTCCCCAGGCTTCCTATGCCTGAACCCGTAAATGCCTAGCTCTCCAGGAGTCTTACCGGTGAACATCACTAGCCACGCCGGTATCGTTATTGGCGGGTGGCAGGTGCGCATTAACCACCTTCTGGAGTCATCTATGAGGGAGCCCAACGCAGGAATGTCGACACCGTACCTCTCATATAGGGTTTTCGGCGGTGCCGAGTCCAGCCCAAGCACGAACACTTTCCTCAAATCTACTGCCCCTCCCTACTTAGGTCACGGCATAAATGTGTGGTTATTTTACTTAGCACCTCATCACAGTCCTCTCCCTCGGAGCACGTCACCACGAACACCATGTCCTTACCACCCACGCTCAGTCCCTCCTCTCTCAGCTTCTCAAGGAACCTCCTCAGCGGTACGGAATAGCTTCTGACATACACGTACGTCACGTTGAGCGACGGTATATTGTGCGCTAGTAAGATCACGTTGTCCGGGTACGCGCGTGCTAGCGACCTTCCAACGTATGAAGTCACTAGGGAGTCTAGGCTTAACTTCCATAGCTTCACACCGGGACAGGGTTCTTCAAGGCTTTGGAGACGGTCGTAGGCACTATCAACGTAACGTGACGCTGACTCATGAGCATTAATTAATACTTCGTCATGTAAAACACCTTTAACACCCTCCTCTGCAAGCACTTGAACCGCGTGCTCGATACACTCGCTGTTCATAATCCTGTAGCAAGAGTCTATGAGTTCAGCCGCCCTAACGAAGTCGTTGAGGGTCATGTTGAGCTCAGCAGCAACGTTATCAACAAACGTCACGTGCTCGCTCGTAGCGAGTGCTGGCCCAAGGTCTCCAACAATACCTAGCGCCACTAAATCAACGATGTCAGAGGGTGTGTTGAGGAGTTCGTAGAGCACCCACGTGGTTGAGGGGTACTCGGCCTCGCCCATGCCTAGTGCTACGGGGTTACAGCAGCGTTCCCGAGCATTATAGCTTAACTCAACAGCGTGGTGATCAACGATGAATGTCTGAAGCCCCTGAGGCACTCGCGCTAACACCTCGTCGGGGCGTGCCCCATAATCCAACACCACCAGGGCGTCAGCTCCGCTCTTCTTAATCTCATTGAGGTTCAGGGCGCTTGCCCCATACACACCTATCTTAGGCGTGCTCATACCCACTATGCGGGGTCCCAGCACCCGCAGGAGTATTGCTGCGGACGCCACGCCGTCAGCATCCCAGTGATGTAGCACGTAAACCTTCCTACCCTCCCTAAGGACCCCCTCAATAAACTCAGAGCATGCGGGGATTTCCCTAAGTGACGAACGGGTTGTCGAAGCTGAGGACAACCTCCGCTACCTCCGGCCTCATCATGTATTCCGGTGGTTTCTCCTTATTCCTTATCATTTTCCTGAGTTTGGTCCCGCTTATCCTCACCCTAAATTCGTCGCTGTGCGGGCAGATCTTAGCGTTTACCATGCCTCCACACTTCTTGCAGTAGAATGACTCACGTATGAATAGCGGCGTTATGCCTAGGTCGGGGAACTCGTTGAAGAGATCCCACGCCTCGTACGGTCCGTAGTAATTACCTACGCCGGCGTGGTCCCTGCCCACGATGAAGTGTGTGCAGCCAAAGTTCTTCCTAACTATCGCGTGGTGTATTGCTTCCCTAGGTCCTGCGTACCTCATCTGCATCCAGAGCACGGAGAACACGACCGAGTCCTTCGGGTAGTAGTGCTTGATTAGTGCCTCGTAAGCAGCCACTATGACCTCGTCCTTGAAGTCGCCGGGCTTCTTCCACCCCACTAATGGGTGGATTAGGAGGCCGTCAACGAATGTTAAGGCAGCCTTCTGGACGTACTCATGCCCTAAGTGCGGCACGTTACGTGTCTGGAACGCCACTATGGTTCTCCACCCCTTCTCTTTGAACAGCACCCTCGTCTCAAGCGGTGTGAGCGCGTATCTGTCGAAGGGGTGTTTCAGCGGGTTAAGCAGATCTATCGGGCCCCCAATCAGTAGTTCCTTACGGGCGTACGTGCGGGCAACACCGGGGTGGTTGGGGTCCTCAGTCTTAAACACGTGCCTAGCGAACTCCTTCTTATCCCACTCGTAAATCTCCTCGACCTTCATGACGGCTAGGATCTGACCCTCGTGCGTTAAGGCCACGTCATCACCTTCCTTGACTCCTTGGATCTCATCCTTGCGTACGTCGAGTACTATGGGTATGGTCCAGGGCGTGTCGTCCGACAACCTCATATCGTAGAGTACGTGTTCGTAGTCCTCCCTAAGCAGGAATCCCTGGAGGGGTGAGTACGCACCATACGCTATGTTGTGGATATCTGACGCCGTATTCTTTGTTACCTCAATACTGTGAAGCTCCTTCGCCTCCTCGAGGAGGGCTTCTCTCCTTCTCCCCTTAGCAACTCTGTTAACTAACCTACCCCCATGCGGTTTAGACACCATCCCGCACCACCTCCTTAAATGTAGCCTAACCTACGGAGCTTCTCAATAATCTTCTCCTTTTCCTCTTCGGTGAACGGCTCCTCAGCCTCACGAGCCCTCTCATACTCAACAACAACTTCCCTGAGTACATAGGTAACGAACTGGGAAACATTAGCGAAGCCCGTACCCTCTATGAGTTTCTTTATCCTATTATACAACGTCACGGGTATTGAGACCGTGGTGTAGCGGCTTCTACCGCTTTTCCTCTCTCCCTCCGGCAAGTGGGCACCCGGGAATAAGTTGCAGTAGCAATTAAATATAATTACCCGTAATTAATTGAGCAGAAAGTTATTCCTAAAAAGCTAGCGTATTACTTTAACTACGTGCCCTCACAGGTACCCTAAGGATCTGAGCCTCTCCTTAACCTTCTCCTCCTCTTCCTTAGTGTAACCAGTACCAGCTTCCTCCTCAGTTGAGAGTACCTCGTTAATGACGAACTCAACGAACTCCCTTACTGAGGAGAAGCCCCCGTTCTCCTCAATATACTTCTTCACCTTCTCATAGAGCTCCTTCGATATCTCAATACTTACGGTTTCCTCACCCATCTCATTAGCCCTCAATCTAATGAGGAATTGCTCCCAATAAGAGTGTTTGCATGAACACGCAGTACTAGCTTAATGTTGGGAGACGCACTCCTCACACTACGGTGAGTGCCTTTACGAGCACGGCTAAGGCCAGGAAAGTCATGCCTGCCGCTATGACCTTCCTTAAAGTCGTGTTTGGCGCGACCTTAACGGTCTTGGCTACCAACGGCGCGCTCAGCACTGTTCCGGCGGTCATCGGCGCTATGAGTGCTGGATTAAGTAGCCCGGCAAGCCCATACAGGGTAACTGCGGTTACCTCAGTTATGAATTCTGCCATAGACGTGACAGCAACTGCCGACTTCGGATCAACCCCCAGTATTAGTTGCCCAGCAGTCACTACGGGGCCGTACCCACCACCAGTTAATCCCTTGTTGAAACTGGCAATAGCGGCTATGAGGAAAAGCTTCTTAGTCGAGTACTTAACCCTGACCCTCCTGCTCAACACGACCAGAGCGCTCATGGATAGCATTAAGATGGCTACGTAGGCCTTAAGCAAGTTCACCGGCATGTGTAGCATAAGGATCACAGCAACAAGCGGACCCACTATCCCTGAGACCCCCAGTATTATGGCTCGCCTCGATTCCTCGCCTCCCGGCCTTAGGTCGGCGTTCCCAAACCTATGATGCATAAGGGAGAGCACAGAGTTCCCCGCTAGCTGGGAAGCAACTACCGAAGAAATAGCGTTGAGCGGGTCAACCCCTAGAAGTATGAGTACTGGCGTTAAGATTGTCCCGTACCCCATCCCTATGACGCCACTGACGTACTGTGTCACTAGTGCTAAGGTGATTAGGGTCGCGGTCCACGCTAGCGATACTGGCTCTAACAGCATTCTCTCCCCATAATTATCTATAATTATCACTAATTAAAAATAATTACTCTTAATGTCGCGGAGAAGGCTCATGTACGGGATGCCTGAAGAAGCGGTCAAGAAAACATTGCCCCGGACTTAAATCTCGATCCCGTGCTTCCTAAGTAGGTTGAGCACAGCCTCCTTATTCTTCTCTGGCGGATCGTGCTCAGTGTCTATTACTAAGTCAGGGTTCTCCGGCGGTTCGTATGGGTCGCTTATGCCTGTGAAGTGCTGTATCTCCCCTTTCAAGGCCTTCTTGTAGAGCCCCTTCGGATCCCTTCTTATGCATTCCTCGACACTACACTTAACCCAGATTTCCAGGAAGGGGACCTCCTCAGCTATAATGTCCTTGATTTTCTTCCTCACGTCCCTGTAGGGCGACACGAAGCTACATAGAACTATCACGCCGTTCCTCGCTAGTAGCCTCGCTATCCATGCGACCCTGAGGAGGTGGCGTTCCCTCTCCTCCTTCGTGAAGCCGGCCCCAACGTTTATTGTTTTCCTGACCCAGTCCCCGTCTAGGAGCTCCACCCTATACCCCGCCTTACTTAACTCCTCCTTAACTAGGGAAGCCACGGTCGTCTTACCGCTTGCGGGGAGCCCCGTGAACCACGCGACTAAGCCTTTCTCTATGCACTTCATGGCTACCGACCCTAACCTACTTAGACACTTTACTTAAAAGGATGAGGTTCCCCGCCAACGTTAATTTGGGTTGAGCAACCACCTCTTGAGGAGTTGATATTGAGCGTAAGCAACCGTGACCCGGTGGACGCAGTCATTAGTGGGGAGGCGTGGATAGCTATTTACGGCATGGGGTACGTCGGCAGGGCATTAACCGCGGCTTTCCTCAGACGTGGTCTGCGGGTAATCGGCGTCGATATTGATAGGAGTAAGCTAAATGACATTCGAGAGGGCCGTGTGAAGTTCTTTGAAGCAGAGGTCAGGGAGGCTATTGCTGAAGGTCTTAAGGTAGGTACCTTGAAATTAACGAGTGATGCTGTCGAGGCGTCCCGTCAATCAAGGGTTAAGGTAGTTACGGTCCCTATACACTTCGACTGGAGCCACAGGACTGTGAGGTTCGATGCTTTCATTGACGCAGTAACATCCGTGGGTGAGGGGCTAAGCGCCGGAGACCTAGTGGTGATCGAGTCCAGCGCACCGCCAGGCACTACTGAGCGTGTCGCTAGACCGGTCCTTGAATCCATAAGTGGGTTAAGAGCTGAGGAGGACTTTCTCCTCGCCTACAGTCCGGAGCGCGTTTACGTTGGCAGAGCTTTAAGGGACATTGAGGAGAACTACCCCAAGATCGTGGCTGGAATTGGTCCCCACAGCCTTGACGCGGTAGCGCGCCTCTACTCGCTAGTCGCTCGTAAGGGCGTCGTGAGGCTTTCCTCGACGATCGCGGCGGAGTTCGAGAAGCTTGCTGAGGGGGTGTATAGGGACGTAGTGATAGCGCTTTCTAATGAGCTTGCCTTAGCGGCCCAAGCACTAGGCGTTAACTACTACGAGGTTATGGAGGCAGCTAACACTCAGCCTTACTGCCACCTACTCCTGCCAGGCCCCGGCGTGGGTGGGCCGTGCATACCCTCGTATCCATACTTCCTGATGGGTGAGGCAATGAAGGTTGGGGTCCCGATGGAGTTAACGAGGCTTGCTAGAATCATTAACGAGTCCATGCCCTCGATCGTCGCTGACTTAGCCCACAGGCTTGTGGTTAAGCATGGACTGAAGCCTAGGGATGTGCGGGTAGCTGTCCTTGGCGATGCCTTCAGAGGGAACATCGACGACCCACGCTTATCACCGACACATGGCGTGGTTTCCGCCCTCCTCAGTAAGGGGTATAGGGACATTATCGTGCACGACCCACTCGTGGCTAAGGATGACTACTTTAGTGAGTTAGGTGTGGGCTTAACCAACAACCTACGTGAGGCCCTCAAGGACTCATTACTGGTAATCGTATGTGTTAGGCACTCAGCTTACAGGGGGCTTAAGGTGTCCAGCATAACCGAGTTCTCCGGGCGTGAGCCACTGATCGTTGACGCCGTTAATGTGCTCCACGACGATGTTAGCTACAGCGTTGAGGGCAGGCTACTAGTGCTGGGTGTCGGTGACCTTGAGAAGCGTCCTTAGCCCCTCAACAAGCCCTATCCTAGGCTCCCACCCCAATACCTTCCTGGCCCTCTCCACCGACGCGACACTGTGCCTTATGTCACCCTTCCTGGGCGGGGCGTGCCTAACCGGAACCTCCCTCCCCGCCACGCTCATTACCAACTTAGCTAGCTCGTTGATAGTCGTTCTCATTCCCGTCCCTATGTTTAGGGTTACGCACGCTTCAGTAGCGGTTAGCGCCTTAATCACCGCCTCCACCACATCCTCAACATGTATGAAGTCCCGGCTCTGCTCACCGTCACCATATATTACTATTTCCTTCCCGCTCGTCACTGCGTGGATGAACTTCGTTATGACTCCAGAGTAAGGGCTTGAGGGATTTTGCCCCGGACCGTACACGTTGAATAAGCGTAAGATAACGTATTTAGGCTTCCCCAAGCTTTCCATAAAGCTCTCGAGGACGAGCTCCCCCGCGAGCTTCGAAGCTCCGTAAGGTGATATTGGCTTCGTCGGGTGCTCCTCATTTATGGGTAGGTACTTCGGGACACCGTACACCGCGGCCGAACTCAGGTAGATCACCTTCTCTACGCCAGCGCTAATTGCGGCCCTAGCCACCGCGGCCGTTCCTTCCGCGTTGACGTGCATGTACGTGTGCGGCTTCTCAACGCTCTCAGCAACATCTATTAATGCGGCCGAATGCACTACCGCGTCGGGCCTCAAGCGGTTTAGGGCTTCAAGCATTGCGGCGTAGTCCGTTATGTCTACCTTAAGCAGGTCTACGTTGAGTTGCTTGAGTATCGCTAACCCTCCCGGAGAGGGTCTTGAAAGGTTGTCTATAACGGCTACCTCATGACCTCGCCCCACTAACTTCGCAACTATGTGGTGCCCTATGAAACCAGCACCGCCAGTGACAACTACCCTCACTACTCACTACCTCTCAAGGAGTGCTAGGTGCTTCCTAGGTATCCTCACCTCCTTCCCGCAGTGCGTGCACCTGAACGTCACCGCCTCCTCATCCTCCTTAACAGGCTTACTCAAGTCTAACGGTCTACCACAGTAACACACGAAACCCCTAACACGTGCAGGATTCCCGTAAACTAGGGCGTGCGGAGGCACGTCCCTAGTGACGACCGCCCCAGCACCAACCATCGCATACTCCCCTATAGTCACACCACACACGATCGTCGCATTCGCACCTATGGACGCACCCTTCTTAATCAGAGTCGGCACGACCTCCCAATCCTCATTGAAAGACCTCGGATACAGGTCGTTCGTGAGCGTGGCGTGCGGGCCGAGGAAAACATCGTCCTCAACCTTAACTCCCCTGTAGACGGAGACGAAGTTCTGTATCTTTACCCTATCACCTATCTCGACACCAACATCAATGTACACGCCCTTACCTATGTTACAGTTCCTCCCTATCTTAGCGCCCGTGCGTACATGTGCAAAGTGCCATATCCTCGTCCCCTCACCTATCTCAGCTCCCTCCTCAACGATGGCAGTAGGGTGTACAAAGTAAGACCTGCTCTTCCCAGACCCACTCACGCGAATTCAGCCTCCATTCATTCTAGTGGAGTGGAATTATAGTTTAACTTGCTCCCTTATGGACACCGTGGTGCACTCACTTCGAGTTCTTCCAAAAGACCTCTTGTGAGCTTCTACGCTAGTTTCATGCTCGTTAGTTAAGGTAACATTACTAGGTAATCACCTAATCAATGCCCCTCCTCAGTAAACCTAAAGGTTATGGAGACACCGAAAAAGTGGTAGGGGAACATTAAGGGCTTACTTTCCCTCCTCACCACCTGCCTGCCCAGTAGGGGGTGTTGACGTGCTTTCACCACTTTCTAACTCCTTCTCCAGCCTCTTCAGCTCCTCCTCCAGCTCCTTCTCAATCTCCTCAATGGGTTTCGGCGGAGGCGTGGTTGCTAGGGTGTACCCTATCCACGCTAGGATCCCGAAGACTCCTGCAACCGCTATTGCCCCGGTTAACTTCAGCACAATTAAGTCAATCCCAGCCCATGGAGGGAAAAACACGAGCCACACGTAAACCACGATTACAGCTATGGAAACCGCAACTAAGCCAGCCCCAACTACTTGATCTTTACTCACTCCCTGTCCCTCCTCCTCAGAACTTATTCAAAGAGAAATATTAAGGGTGGGATTATTAAAGGATGACGCTTCCTTATAGGCTCTCATCATGGTAACTTAGAAGGTACAGCATTACTTAAGAGCCAAGCAACGTACAGCCACTGGAGTCCAACATACAGCGGAATTACCCACCTCCACTTTCTCGATCCCCATGCCTGACTTAACGCGTAAGCTACGAACAACCAGTACGCGGTGTTCATGAGTACTCTATGAACCATGTATCGAGGGGTTAGGGTGAGTAGCGGGACAAGCGTTAATGCGGTCGAGGTTAAGAATGGTAAGTATTTGCTTAACTCTCCCTCTCTCCATACCCTAATGCCCCCGGCCGTTGCCAATAAATAAGTTAGCCATGTTGCTGGAACCCCCCAAAGCATGATTATTAGCTGGAAGTCCAACTGAGTTATTGTTGGTGCGCCACTAGCCAATAACTTGCCCGCTAGCACCGCATACCTCGGGGATACTAGCAACTCCCTTGCCACTAACCACGAGGAACCGCTAACGACCCACGTAATGAAGGTGGGGACGTCTAGAAGGAAGAGTGGCGTATACAGTACCCAGGCTTCTGAGTGGGTAGCTGCTACAGCTAGGGATGCTGCCCCAAGCAATGCAAGCCTACGGAGCTTCACGGAACTTTCACGCCATCCAAGCCGCCAATAAAGGGTAGCTAACGCTAAGCACATTGCCGCGAGGTTAGCGTGGTAACCGCCAAAGACGAAGTAAAGGGGAACAGAGGCAAGGAGTGCAGCCATGAACCCAAACCACTTCCCGATCCCCACCCTCCTACAAACGCCTTCCGCAAGCACCGTCACTAAGGCACCAGCACCAGCTGTGTAGAGCACGTCGAATACCCTGAACGGAATAAGCCTAGTTATCAGGAAGACGAACCCCACGAAGAGTGGTCTATCACCTTGATTGAACTCCAGTAACCTAACTGTTATGTTGCCCCAGTCAGTGCTCCGTAGCCAGCGCCAATAGTAAATATGATCAACATCCACTAACACACCCCTAGGATTCAGCCATGGGTAATAAGGAGCCATAAGCACTATGAAAGCAACCAGCCAAGCAGTAACCGCCTCACCAAGTGTTAAGGAATTACTATCTATATTACCTAATACCTTAACCCTAAGCAACCAGCTCCACTTAAGCCTCCTAACCTGCCTTAGTAATGAAGCAACTAACAACCCAGTACACACAGCCAAGGTAACGTACCATACCTTAGCGGAAGGCATGCCCGCAACATACAATGACAGGAGAACGTACGCAAGCCAACGCCCACCACTTAACGCTGTCACACCACCAATAAACCCGACTATGAATACGAGGTAGGCAAGGGTCACCCAATACCCAAGTATTGACTTAATTCTAAGGAACGGAGCCGCACCCGCAACCATAGCTACCCAAGACGCTATTAAGGCCGTCACCCAAACACCCTCAACTCTAAGGCCGTAGGGAACCGAAACTCTCTGAACAACTACGAATGGATGTGGCCCGCTAAAGGCGAGGGATACACACGCTCCTAAGATTAAGGCTACCCCAAACCCAGCAGATCTAGGATGCTCAGCTAGGGTCCTAATAATTCCTCGAAGTATGTTGTGGAGACTGAAGTAACTCAATCCTCCGCCTCACCCTCCTTAAGGGTTGCGTAAAGTTGAAGCGCGACTCCAGCAACTAGGAAGTAGTACGCAAGCTCTGCCGCCTTATTCGCAGTTCCCTCTAATCCCAGCGCAAGCCACCCTGCAGCCATTATAAGCAACACCATGAACGCAATAACCGGTACAGCACCCGGATTCTCCCTCAGATAATTAGCGAGAATCCCTAACCTCCCACCCCTAACCCTAAGCCCTGAGGTATACGCTACTGACAACGATGTGAACGCTAAGACAAAATGAGCTGGTACCAGTGAAGACTGGCCAGCCGACCCAGACCACCACGCTCTAAACCCAGCTACATACTCTGGAAGCCCCCATGCACCCCTCATGAAGTAAGTGGATGTGAGCGATAGACAAGCCGCAATCCACAGAATTACCTCAACACCCTTAGGTAGCCTCCTATTAATAATATAGTAAAGCATGGCCACGGACGTAGCGGCTACTGCACCGACAAACACGTTCCTGAGAGCAGCTAGCACAACGCAAGCGATCGACCCAACAAGGAAGGCAAGGTCACGTCGCCTCCATGAAACGTATGCAACGTAACCGGCTGTAATGACGCTTACGGGAAACATAGGTGCTAAGATGGTCGTGAGGAGGAGGTGGGTCGGGACGGCATTTGTTTCTCTAGCTTCATCCATACCTCAGTCACCGGGCCAAGCGCTCGTGTAAGGGACTCAGGGATATGATATGCTTAAGTATCTGAGTTATTTAAGGAAAATAACGATATCATCATCACGTTAAGAGGTCAGGTTAAAAACTAAGCAATTACGTGGCGGGTCTCCTACGAGCTATGGCGAAGAGGGCTATTAACACCACGACAAGGGCTACTATTAGACCAGCGTCAAGTGGTGTGAAGGCTGGTGGGCCAGCAACGCTAGTGACGGTCTTAGTGACTTGGGATGTAGTCGTTGCTGTGCTCACTAAGGTTTTCGTCACAGTTCCTGAGGAGGTTATGGTTACTGGTGATGTTGTCGTTGTTGTGCTTACACGCGTTACTGGCATTGTGGTTACGGTGGTTACGGTTATGTAGTTAGTTTTAGTCATAGTCTTCGTTATGTAGGTTTTAGTTGGTGAAGTTATGGTTTCGACAGACGTTACTGTTGTTATGACGGGATATGAGGTTGTTATTGTGGTCGTTACATAGTTTGTCCTAGTGACCGTTACCGGTACTGTTACGGTCGTGGTTATTGGTACTGACGAAGTGGTAGTTGCGGTCGCGGTTGTGGTTGTTGTTATAGTTGTTGTGTAATAGTACGTTGTCGTGTAGTAATAATAGTATCCCATAAGGCTTGGAGGTACTGGCAGTAATGCGGAGTTAACTGAGTACCCAGCTATCGCTACCGCCACTACTGCAAGCATCGCTATGAGTACAGGGCTCCTACCCTTGATAAGCCTCATGTCATTCAGCACCTCCACTACCTATTCTTTAGGCATAATTACATATAAACGTTCCTACCAAGAGATGATTAAAAATAACGTGTCCTTTCTTGAGTTATGTGCTTCAATCCTGTTTACTTCGTTCGTTTGTATTACTTATGTAGTACCTTTAATTAGTCATCCCAGTGTAGAGATTTGAGGTGCTGGTGAGGTGGTTAGCAATTAGTGATGACTTCGGTATCACTGAGGTTGTCGTTGGTGGTGCATGGATCTTCTTCGCGACCCTCGTGATCTCGGCCTCAGGCTTCGTCCTATGGGTAATTGTTTCTCGCCTCCTAGGCGTCGAGGTCGTGGGCGTCACCTCGGCCGCAGTAAGCGCTGCAGGTGTGGCCTCAACCCTCATCGCTGCAGGTCTACCCATAGCTATCATGCGTGAGTTCGCCGCAAAGGGACTCAAGGTGCTCCCCTCAGCAGTTCTTGTGACCCTTGTGTTAGGTGTTGCCTCAGCCCTTACCGCCACCCTAATGGTTACTGCCCTACCTCTCAGCTTCGGTGTTCCCCTATGGGTCCCGCCGACCCTATCCTTAATGACGATCATGAGTATGGCCGGACTTCAAGCCCTTGTCGGGCTCGGGCGCTTCATGGAGTACTTCGCCTCAACTCTAGCCGCATCTCTCGCCAAGGTTGTGGTGGGTGTTGGGCTAGCTTTACTGGGTTGGGGTGCCCTAGCCCCTCTCCTAGGGTATGTCGCTTACCCTCTCGTCGTGTTGTTTGTCACTGCCTACTTCCTCGCCACCACGTACTTTACCCGACCCCACGGGGATCCTAGGGGTGGGGGATCCTTAGGCAGTGGTGTGCTACCTCTCCTTAAGCTAACCTACTCCAACTACCCCTTCCTCTTTTCCACGCAGATCCTCAACATGCTTAGCGTGTACTTTTTCGCGATCCTCACCGGTAAGGCTGTGGATACTGGCACCCTCTACCTCTCCTTAATGATCGTTCTAATCCTAAACGCGGTCGTGGGTTCGGCCCTTAATGCCTCTCTCTCAGTCAGCCTGAGGAGAGGCATGGATCCATTCACTGAAACGCTAAGGCTTGCCCTCGCTATCGCCACCCCCCTCGCAACGGCGGTGTCGGTCGCACCTCTTCTACCTCTCTACCTCATCAACCCAGCCTTGGTTAAGGGGGCGTCAACCCTAACTATATTGACCCTAACAATACCCCCAACAGCTGTAGCCACGGCCGCCCTAATGAAGGCAAACAAAGAAGGCAACCACAAAACGATAGCCGCGCTAGGTATAGCGCGACTCATCACCTTACTAGCACTCCTCCCACCATTAGCGCAGGTGGCAGGTACAGATGGAGTAGCCCTAGCTTACCTAGTAGCTAACATAACCCCACTACCCATAGCCGCAAGGAAAGCGCCCGGAACCCTGAAACCACTCCTAGTAACTTGGGGCACTCAATCCACGCTAACACTCATAGCCCTAACCCTAACGCCCAGTCCGACACTAGCACAGGCAGCGACCACAGCGGTGGCCGCCGCAGCAACAACCCTAGTAGCAATACACATAACAAAAACCGTAAACCTAAGGGAAGTAACAAACATGATCACCACTATAGCTAAGAAAGCAACAGGCAGGTAACAGAGTCCGTAGAGATAGTTCATCACTATGTGCTAGATTGCTAAGACGCGATTGCGGGCTGAGCACTACTTTGAACGGCAACATCACTACCTTACGAAAACGGCTTTGTTTTCGTTCCATGAAGAAAATTGTTTGGTGACGCGCTCTTATAAGTTCCATTTTTATTATTAAGAAGGTAAAGGTAGCAAAGCACTTTCGGCCTAAGATGATATAACTTGGAGACCGAGCCCTACCTACTTCCAGTAAGTAGTGTTGTTGAGTGGTTTGACTTTTAGGTTCTAGTGTTGTTTGTTTTCTTTTGCGTTTTTTGTATTGTGGTTAGTTAGGTTTATGGCTTGTTTGCGCGTTTGGTGGTAGGTGCATGGTGTGGGATTAATCCCTCATTCAGATATTTCCTTTCTTCGTGGTTTTGTGTTAGGCTGTCAGGGTTGTTTGTTTGGTTTGAGGTGGGGTGATTTCGTTGGTGCTGCCCTCCTAGTTGAGGGTGGTTTGAGGGGTTCCATTGAACCCGTTGGTTTGGGTAGCGCTACTTCGTTTCCTGGCGGCGGGAGGGTTGTTTTTGTGGGTGCTCCCCCACCAGGTGTTGGCTTAGTTAGCGGTTGTTGTGTTGAGGCTCTTGCGTTAGGTGTTGATGAGGGTGGGCATGGCTTAGCGATCCTGTTTAGGGGTGGGAGCGTGGCCAGTGTTTATAGGTTTGGGTCGGTTAAGTGCGGGTCTGCGGGCGTCGTTTCCCTTATTGTTGGGCTTCCTATGCCTTCCTCTGTAATGGACTTTACTGAGTCTGTTGAATCCGCCATAACGATGTTTCCACCACCACCATCCCTTATGAGGGATCCCAGGTTTGTGGGGCTTTCAGCCCTTGCCGAGGACATGGGGTGGAGATATCATGCTTCCCGAGGTTTAGAGG
The DNA here is from genome assembly GCA_027002995.1 of Desulfurococcales archaeon. Classification (GTDB taxonomy): domain Archaea; phylum Thermoproteota; class Thermoprotei_A; order Sulfolobales; family NBVN01; genus WAOL01. The sequence continues at coordinate 25,813 of JALWZB010000052.1, read as the reverse complement.
GTGTTGAGGAGGTTCTTGAGGTGCTGGGAAGTGTTGGTGAACGCGTTGTTAGGGCTTGTGGACACGTCGCTAAGATTGAGGCACAGGTGGGCTTAGGAGGTGTTATGGGATACGTAGTCGTGGGTGATGATGGGTCGAAACTAGTCGTTGATGGATGGATCGCTAGGCCTGCGAGGTATGGAACCGCAGTTATAACGCAGGAGCTACTGGATAAACCAAGCACCGCGTATGTGGTCGTGATCCTAGAGGAGGGTGGGGTGGCTAAGGCTGCAACCACGGTAACGGGCCCAGCTGCCAAGCATTCCTCGAGGAGACTTGCAACAATGTTAGAGGAGCTGGCCCCTGGAATACCGTCCCCTGAGCGAGGCTCGCGGCACCCACCGATGCTTACGGGACCACATCATCCACCAAGCATCAAGCTGGGACTACCGAGGGAAGTGGCGGTTAGAGTAGCGCTGAAAGCCATGGAGACACTAATAAGGAAGGAAGCCAAGAAACGGAGAGAAACAGGGAGGGTAAGGAGGGAAGCGAGAACTAAAGCAAGCGCTGAGAAGAAGGTATGAGAAGAGCAAACCAGCAACTTCTGCTTCCAAAAGTCGTGTCGTTACGCATTAGAACCCTATCCTTAGCCTTAACTTGTAGTTACCTTGCTTTAAGCCCCATGCATATGAGTTAACGTATCTTTAGTGAGCGCAAGGGTTAATGCCTCACCAGCCATTACGGAACGGTGGTTAAGACGGGGTTAATTGACCCGCATATGCACACAGCTTTCCTTAGCTGGAGGGACTTAACCTATCTAGCGGAAGCAGGTTACGAAGCGGTAGTCACGTTAGCCTACACTCCCTATGTGCCCTCGCACCCAGCGTCGCTGGAGGATCACTTCACTCACTTGGGGGCGGAGGTGGCGAGGCTCAAGTCCCTGGGGTTGAGGGTGATTGTGGGTGTGGGCCTGCACCCTAGGTGCATTAAGCCGGAGCATGCATCCGCCCAGTTAGAGGTTGTGAGGAAGTGGCTACCTAAGGCGCAGGTGCTGGGAGAGGTAGGGATCGAGAACCCGGACTCCAACCTTGAGGCCGAGGTGCTGAGGGCTCAGCTAATCATGGCTAAGGAAGCTGACCTAACAGCGGTAATACACACGCCACGCAACCGGAAGAGGGAAGTGCTTAAAGTAATAATCAACGCGGTTAAGGAATCGGGCATCAAGCCCGAGAACGTGATCATAGACCACCTAACCCCGGAACCCGCACTACTGAATGAGGTGATTGGGTTGGGGGCATGGGCAGGCATAACGATCCAGCCAGGCAAGGCAAGCGTGCAGGACCTAGAATATTTAGTAGAGTCCATACCCGACGTACTTAGCCACGTAGTAGTGAACAGCGACGCTGGGAGGGATCCCTCAAATCCGCTAGCCGTGGCTGAAACTTACGAAGCACTCGTAAGGAAAGGGTACGTAACGGAGGCCTACAGGCTAACCTCAATAAATCCAAAGGAGGCCATTAAGCCCCTAAGCACGTGATACACGGGCCGAACAACCTTTAAAACTTAAATACTATGTTCTGTCTTGGTTGGTAGGTGCGTGGGTGTAGTAATCATGCCTGAGGAAACATACAAGCACATAGTCAGGATCGCCGGCGTTGACGTTGAGGGGGAACTCCCCCTCGCGTATGGCCTAGCTAAGATTAAGGGGATAGGCTACCACACAGGCCTAGCTATAGCAAGGAAGCTCGGCCTAGACCCCAGGCTAAGGATAGGTTACCTCAGTGAGGAGGACGTAGCCAAGATAGAAGAAGCCGTCAAGAATCCGAAGGCTATTGGCTTACCTTCATGGTACCTCAACAGGAGGAAGGACTACGTGACGGGCGAGGACAGGCACTTAATTGGCGCTGACCTAATCTACGAGGCAAGGCAGGACATAGAGCGTTTAAAGAGGATAAGGTGCTGGAGAGGCATAAGGCACTCACTAGGACTAAAGGTAAGGGGACAGAGGACACATACAACCGGCAGGCTCGGCCCAGTTGTTGGCGTGACGAAGGGCAAGAAGTGATGGAGGTGATCGTGGGTGGGTGATCCAAAGAAGCCGAGGAAAAAGTGGGAACGTCCCGGGCACCCATGGATCAAGGAGAGGCTACTTGAGGAGATGGAGCTACTGGGTAAGTACGGTTTAAGGAACAAGAGGGAGATCTGGAAAGCTCAAACACTCCTCAGGAGGATCAGAGAGAAGGCGAAGGCACTCCTATCACTCCCACCAGAGATTAGAGCCGCTAGGGAGGCCGAGCTAATAAGGAAGCTCTACCACATGGGCTTACTTGAGAGCGAGTCAGCAACTATCGACGAGATCCTTGGCTTAACCACAGAGCACGTCCTCGAGAGGAGGTTACAGACAATAGTTTACAGGAAGGGCTTCGCCAGAACGATCCATGAGGCAAGGCAACTAATAGTGCACGGCCACATAGCCATAGCGGGCCGTAGAGTAACGTCCCCGGGCTACCTAGTCACGAGGGAGGAGGAAGACCTAATAGACATAGCGCCCGGCTCCCCCCTAGCCCAAAGGATCAAGGAAAGGCTAGCCCAGCAGGAGGGGGAGGCCAAGGCACTCACCACTCAAGCATGATGGATAGAGGTGATCACGCATGGCGTTCGCATCAAGGGAGATTAAGTGGGGCGTCGCACACATATTTAGTTCCTTTAACAACACGATAGTCCACATAACCGACTTAAGTGGCGCAGAGACGGTCGCCAGGATGTCAGGGGGAATGGTTGTTAGGGCAGATAGGGAGAAGCCGTCACCCTACGTAGCCATGATGATCGCGTACAGGGCGGCACAACAGGCAATGGAAAAGGGCATAATGGCCATACACATTAAAGTCAGAGGCCCTGGAGGTCACGGACCCAAGATACCTGGACCCGGAGCCCAAGCAGCAATCAGAGCCCTAGCGAGGGCCGGCTTCATTATAGGGAGGATAGAGGACGTGACGCCAATACCTCACGACACAACGAGGAGACCCGGCGGCAGGAGAGGAAGGAGAGTCTGAAGGTGCCGGGCAATGAATAATGAAGGGAAACCAGAAATTAGGGTTTTAGAGAGAAACGACACGCACGTGAAACTACACCTCAAAAATGTCCCGCTACCCCTTGTAAACGCTGTTAGGAGAGCAACCCTAGAGTATGTCCCCTCAATGGCTGTTGACTTCATTTACTTCCGCACTAACACCTCAGTACTTCACGACGAAATCATAGCCCACAGAATAGGGCTAATTCCACTAACATCTGAGGAAGCCATCAAGAGGTATAAGCAACCCGAGGAATGCAAGGAGCCGGAAGCTGAGAATGACCCGGAATGCTACGCCATACTAATGCTTGAGGCTGAAGCTGGGGAGGACGAAATCAAGACTGTTTACTCAGGTGAGCTGAGACCAATAACCGACCCCAATGTCAAGCCAGTCACGGAACGCGTCCCAATAGTCGTGCTCGGCCCTGGACAGCGAATAGAGCTTGAAGCCTACGCACGCCTAGGCAGGGGAGTTGAGCACATAAAGTGGTCCCCAGCGACCGTGGCAGTCTCAACATACGTTGCCGACATAAAGGTGAGTGAGGAGGACTGCACCCTCTGCGGAGCCTGCGTCAGGTACTGCCCGACAGGCGCCCTAAGGATCGAGGGAGGAAAGCTGGTGGCCGACAACGACAAATGCACTTTCTGTCGCCAGTGTGTCAGGGTATGTGAGCACGACGCAATAACGCTTAGGGCGAGACCGAACGAGTACAGGCTCTACATCGAGTCGTCAGGTGCGCTCAAACCCGAAACCATAGTTGTTGAGGCCGTGAAGGAAATAATCCGCAAGCTGGACACACTTTTAAGCAAGATTGAAGGAATTGAGGGGGCAGGAGGGTGAGTCACATGGTCAGGAGAACGGGTCCAACGAACATAGTGCTAAGGAAACTCATAAGGAAACTCAAGAAGGCTGCAAATGAGAATAACGCACCAATATGGGATTACGTCGCGGAACTACTCTCAAGACCCGCTAGGAGGAGGGTAGTGGTTAACGTCTCCCGTATAGAACGCTACGCCAAGGAAGGTGAAACCATAGTTGTTCCAGGCAAAGTCCTAGGTGCAGGAACCCTAACGAAGAAAGTAACGGTCGCCGCCTACGCATTCAGCGAGTCAGCCCTCCTCAAAATAAAGGCGGCTGGCGGTAAAGCAATAACCATAGAAGACTTAATTCGTGAGAACCCGAAAGGAAGTGGCGTTAGGGTGATGGCGTAATGAGTGAGGGGAAACCCAAGCTGAAGAGAACAATAATAATAGACGCGGAAGGCGCGGTCCTAGGGAGGTTAGCGACCCACGTAGCTAAGGCTCTACAGGAGGGCTTCAAAGTGTACGTAGTTAACGTCGAGAAGTCAATTCTCTCGGGGAAGAAGAACATGGTGATTGAGGGTTACAGGGTCTGGCTAAGGATAAAGACCTTACGCAACCCACAGAAGCGCTCACCGAAGAGGCCTAGAAGCCCCGAATTATTATTTAAGCGCGCCGTCAAGGGAATGCTACCTAAGAACTTCCTGAAGGGCAGGGAAGCCCTAACAAACCTAAAGGTCTATGTCGGCGTCCCGAAGGAGTTAAGAGGGAAGGAATTCATTAAGGTACCGGACGCGGATGCCTCCCGCCTCGGGAGGGAATACGTAACCCTAGCGGAAGTCGCGAGAGCCATGGGGTGGAAAGGATGAGTGCAAAGCAGGAAACCGGAAAAATAGTTATTGCAACGGGGAAGAGGAAGACTGCCATAGCTAGGGCAATAATCAAGCCAGGCAAGGGCAGAGTATGGATCAACGGCATACCCCTAGAAATATGGCCTGTCGAGATGGCTAGGCTGAAGATGATGGAGCCCCTCCTACTTGCAGGCAGACAGATCTGGGATCAGGTGGATATCAAGGTAAGCGTTGAGGGAGGAGGCTTCATGGCTCAGGCCGAGGCCGTGAGGACAGCCATAGCTAGGGGCTTAGTGGAGTTCACTGGTAGCGAGGAGCTGAAAAGGATATACAAGGAGTATAGCCGCCCCATGCTGGCAGGTGACCCCAGAAGGACGGAGCCAGAAAAGTGGATGAGGTACTCCGCCAGGAGGTGGAGGCAGAAGTCATACAGGTGATGCGTGCATGGTGCTAATACCTGTAAGGTGCCCGACCTGCGGCGCCGTAATAGGGGACAAGTGGGAACAATTCGCGGAGAGAGTCAAGAGAGGGGAGGATCCAAAGGAAGTTCTTGACAGCCTAGGGATAAAGAGGTACTGCTGTAGACGCGTCTTTATTTCACACGTCAACCTCATCGAGGAAATGGTGATGTACACGAGGAGGGTGTGAAGCCGTGAGTGAGTCAGGTGAGAGAAGTGGATCAATAGAACTCCTAGTTCCCCTAAACGTATATTTAGAGTCAGGTGTCCACATAGGCACCCACATGTGCACGAAGCACATGAAGAAGTTCGTCTACAAGCAAAAGCCCGAGGGACCCTATGTCCTCGACATAAGGAAGATAGACGAGCGAATAAGGATAGCGGCGAAGTTCATAGCCAGGTACCCGCAGGAAGCCGTCCTAGCGGTCTCCGCAAGGCAGTACGGCTACACCCCCGTAAGGAAGTTCGCCGAGGTGACGGGCGGCAAGGCGGTGACTGGGAGGTTCATACCCGGAACCCTAACCAACCCTTGGCTCAAGCACTACGTCGAGCCAGACATACTCATAGCGACCGACCCTAGAGTAGATCAGCAAGCAATACTAGAAGCCTCCAAGATAGGCATACCGGTAATAGCGATAGCGAGCACCGATGCCAAGCTAAGCAGCGTCGACCTAGTAATACCCGGCAACAACAAGGGTAGGAAGTCCCTAGCACTGATATACTGGCTCCTAGCAAGGCAGGTGCTGAGGGAGCGCGGAGTCATACCGCCCGACGGTGACCTACCCGTAAGCGTAGACTCTTTTGAGACCAAGGTGACCATGAGGTGGTGACACGCCCCCCAGCAGTCGCGGGGCAGTTCTACGAGGCGGACCCAGACAGGCTTAGGTCTAGGATAGAGTGGTGCTTCACACATAAACTAGGCCCCGGTAAGCTACCCAGACCCAGCGGAACCAGGAAGCCAGAAAGCAAGGGCTTCATAGCCCCCCACGCAGGCTACATGTTCAGCGGACCCATAGCAGCCCACACGTACCTCAAAATAGCTGAGGAAGGGAAGCCCGACACCTTCATCATTCTAGGTCCAAATCATACTGGGAGAGGTGCTCCCGTAGCGGTATACCCGGACGGTGAGTGGCTAACCCCACTAGGCAAGGCCATAGTGGATGCTGAGTTAGCGGCGGAGATACTCAGGAGGTCGAAGGTCACTGCTCCCGACAAGTCGGCTCACGAGTCTGAGCACTCCATAGAGGTGCAGCTGCCCTTCTTACAGTACATCTTCGGTGAAGTATCGATAGTTCCGATAGCCATGCTCTACCAAACACCTCAGATAGCTAAGGACCTAGCCAACGCAATAGTTGAGGCAGCGAAGGAACTGGGCAGGGACGTAATGGTAATAGCGTCAACGGACATGAGTCACTACGAACCACACGAACTAGCGGTGAGGAAGGACCGCATAGTACTGGACAGGATAGAGGCCTTAGACCCTGAAGGACTATACGACGCCGTCCTCACTAGGGACATATCAATGTGCGGTCCCGGCCCCACAATGGTCATGCTGTACTTCAGCAAGTCCTTGGGCGCGACTAAGGGAGAGGTACTGAAGTACGCGACGTCAGGTGACGTGACGGGAGAGAAGGCCTGGGTAGTGGGGTACGCAGCGGCTAGGACCCTCTAACACGGTACCCAAAATAAGCGCCCCGCCGAAGAAGTAAGTAGGTGCCGTGGTTGAGCGGAGAAGTAGTTAGGGTTAAGTATGAGTTCACCGAGCACGTCCCACTAATACACGTGCTGATACCCGGTAGGCAGAACCCCGTCTTAGTAGTGCCCACGACCAACAGGGTAATGGTGGAGGTTAAAGTAACCCCTGAAGGAAGATCCCTTAAACTGCCCGCGAATATCCCTCAAGGGGTAGTTGAAATCATTACTAACTTCTACTCGAAGTTGCTTGAGGAGGTCGGCATAAACGCGTCGGTGGAGATCACCGCTTACGTCGGGAACACGGCTTACGTGCCCTACGCGTACGTAGCGGTAACGAACGCTGTCGTAGGGGCGCTAAGTGGTGGGGTGGATGAGGAAATATTGTGGGCAGCCACCACTGTGGACTCGGCGCTTGGCGTGGGGGACGGTGTTAAGGCCTTAAGATTCTCAGCCGTTAAGAGCAGGCCGTACGTATGGCGTTCAGGTGAAGGAATAATTGAAGCCTCAAGGGAGTTCACGACCGCTATCAACACCGTAGCAGTCAGAGACCTAAGCATGCTTGACGAACCCGTCGAAGTCAACACCCTAACACACTTGGCAGGCATGGCGGTAGTGACGGCCTTTAGAGCCCTGGAGGAGAGAGGTACGCTTCAGGGACTGATCCCCGCGCTACGCTTAGCCAACGCGCTATGGCACGCCCTCTACGGCGTGGAACTACCCGCGACGACGCGCGAGGAAACACACGCAGTGGTGGAGGGGCTTAGAGACAAGGCAATTGTTTTAAGGGTGAGGAGCCCTTGAGCAACGCAACAATAATCAAGCTAGGAGGCTCCGTCATAACCGATAAGAGCAAGCCCTTCTCCATCAGGAGGGACGTCCTAGCCAGCATAGCTGCAGACCTAAGCACGTACTTAAGAGGGGCTAGCGGCGACGCCTACATTGCCCTAGTCCATGGCGGCGGCTCCTTCGGCCATCCCTTGGTTAGGGAGTGCTTAGAGCATGGGGGCGTGATAAGTAGGGAGTGCTTTACGAGGGTGGCGCACTACATGACCATACTGAACGCAGAGGTCGTGAGAGCCTTAGTGCTGGGTGGTGTGCCGGCGGTCTCCACACCCACCCGCGCTGTGTGTATCGCATTAAAGGATGACCTAGCGGACTGCGACCTAAGCATGGTTAAGGAACTCGTTCACGCAGGCGTGATCCCAGTAATGTTCGGGGATGTAGCCCCCGCGAAGGGCGGGGGTTTTAAGGTGATCTCAGGAGACGTCTTAGTATGGTTGCTTGCGAAGGAATTGAGGGCGAACACCGTGATATTCCTGACGGACGTTGACGGAATATTCACCGCAGATCCCCGCCTAAATCCTCACGCGAAGCTAATACCTGAGGTTCAGGCACAGGAACTAGTGCGGGGCCTAGCGACGCTATCGACCGATACTAGAGGGAAAGCAGACGTGACGGGCGCGATGAAGTTCAAGATCGAAGCAGGGTTAAGGCTCGGTGTGAAGGGGGTTAAGGCCCTCATAATTAACGGGCTCAAACCTCACAACTTAATTAATGCCCTCCAAGGAAGGAAAGTGAGAGGTACTGTAGTATGGTTCTAGACGATAACGCGGAAAGAAAGTTGCAGCACATAGACGTAGTTCTCAAGGAGGACGTAGAGGGTCCACTAACAACGCTCCTCGAATGCGTTCACATACCGCACCAAGCCCTCATCGACGCAGGCCCCGAGGATGTGGACACTAGGGTAAGGTTCCTAGGCAAGGAGTTATCTGCACCGCTAATAATTTCGGGAATGACCGGCGGCGCTCCAGGAACTGAGAAAATAAATGCAGCCCTAGCCTCGATCGCCGAAGAGGAAAGGCTCGCCCTGGGCGTCGGTAGCCAGAGGGCGGCACTGGAGAACCCGAACCTAGAATACACGTTCAAGGTAGTTAGGAAGGCAGCCCCCACAGCCCCAATAATAGCTAACATAGGTGCGGTGGAGGTGGTCAAGTACCCGCCAGCAAAGATCCTGAAGGTTGTTGAGATGATTGACGCTGACGCCTTAGCAGTGCACCTAAACCTAGCGCAGGAAGCGGCACAACCCGAAGGAACACCATCAATGAAAGGCATAATCAAGAGCTTAGAGAGGCTCATCCTCGAATCCCCAGTACCGGTGATCGTGAAGGAGGTTGGAAACGGCTTATCAAAGGAGGTAGCAAGCACGCTGAGGTCCGTGGGGATAAAGCACTTCGACGTGGAGGGAGCCGGGGGAACCAACTGGGTCAAGGTGGAGATGTACAGGGCGATGAAAGCAGGGGACCACGTTAAGGAGGGAGTAGCAAGGAACCTCCTAACGTGGGGAATACCGACGGCGGCCTCAATAATTGAGGTGAGGAACGCGGCTCCCGACGCCTACATCATAGGGTCCGGAGGGATAAGAACAGCGGTCGACGTCGTTAAAGCCATAGTGATAGGGGCTGACGCAGCAGGGATGGCCCTGCCTTTCCTCAAAGCCTACGCTTCAGGCAAGCTGAGGGAGTTCACGAAAGCCTTAATACATTCATTCAGGATGGCAGTGCTCATGACGGGAGCCCGCAACGTAGAGGAACTGAAGCGCCTGAAACCAATAATAACGCCGCCCCTAACCCACTGGGTGAGCGCGCGGGGCCTGAAACCAGGTCACTACCTCACTTATTAATTCAGTACCCCACCTAACTCTTGGTGTTGAACGCTTGACCGAAGAGTTAAGGGAGAGGTTCGGAGGACTGTTAAAGTATGCTAAATACATTGCCGAACTCACGAACAGAACCATAGAGGAGATAGTTAAGGGTGAACCCCAGTACCTCTACGAAGCCGCAATGCACCTCATAAGGGCTGGGGGCAAGAGGTTAAGGCCCCTAGCCACGGTTTTAGCTGGCCGAATGTACGGATTACCGGAGGAACTAGGCGTTAAGGCAGGCGCGGCAGTCGAGATACTTCATAACTTCACCCTAATACACGATGACATAATCGACAGGGACAACCTAAGGAGGGGAGTACCCACGGTCCACGTACTGTGGGGCACCGACGTAGCGATAATAGCTGGCGACCTCCTCTTTGCAAAGGCCTTCGAAGCCCTAGGTAAGCTAGCGGAGCGCGTCCCGCCAGACAGGGTTGTGGAGGCCCTCAATAAGCTAAGTTGGGCGTCGACAACGATAGCCGAGGGTCAAGCCCTAGAGTTTGACATGGTTAAGAGGGACAACGTAACCCTCGATGAGTACGTAACGATGGTCTACAAGAAGACCGGGGCTCTCTTCGAAGCAAGCCTACTAATAGGCGCAATACTCGCTGGCGCGCCGCAGGAGGAACTCGAGAAACTATCCCGCTACGCCCGCGGAATAGGGATAGCGTTCCAGATACAGGACGACATCCTGGGCCTGACCTCTACGGAGGAAAAGCTAGGTAAGCCAGTATACAGCGATATACGGGAAGGCAAGAAAACAATACTAGTGATCTACGCGCTCAAACACCTCAGCCCCGAAGAACGCAGTAAGTTGCTGGGCACGCTAGGCAAGAAAGACGCCACTAGGGAGGAGCTGGAGGAAGCAGCTAACCTAATAAAGAAGACGGGCGCGGTGGAGTACGCCCGGGAGGAAGCTAGGAAGTACTTTGAGGATGCGTTAAGCGCTCTGCGTAACACGAAACCGGTTGATGAGGAGGCACGCAAATTACTTGAGGATTTAGGCCAGTACGTAATCCTGCGAGGAAAGTAAGCGATGGGACGCGCAACCGAACGCGTAAGAAAGGAACTCGAGAAACTCAGGAAATACTACGGCGCGACAAAGTGCTACGTAGAGCGTGAAGAAAGGAGAGAGGAGGTTCCCTGCGAGAGCATACCTGAACTCCTGCGAGAAGGCACGGCTAAGGAAACAGTGATAGTGTGCAACGAACGCCTAGGCAAATGCGTTAAGGCACCCAAAGGCACGAGCATCGAAGTAATAGAGGCCGAGGGAAGAGAGGTCTACCTAATAAAGGACGAGACCGAGGACGTGGAGCGCTGGAGCAAGCTAGGGTACATAATAACGGGGAAAGGCGAGGGAAGAACAATCAAAACCCCCAAAGCAGGCAAGATAATCTTTATAGAGGAGGTACTCGGCGAGAAACCGGATCACTACCGCATATACGTTGCTTCGGAGGGCGTTGAGGAATGAGCGACGATGTTAAGGAGATCCTCGAGAAGATACGCGATGAAGTCACATACTACGCACTACTGAACGCGGTGGAACACGGCGGTAAGGCAAGGCCCGGCCCAGTAATAAATAAGGTGTTAGGCAGGCACCCTGAGCTACGTAGGAAGGAGGTAATGCCGGAGTTAGGAAGGTTCGTGGCTAGGGTAGTGAAGGAAGTGAATAGCTTAACCCTAGAGGAGCAGGAACGTAGGCTAAGCGAGCTAAAGCCCCCTGAGGAAAGCAGGAAGGAGGAAAGGAAGGCTAAGGGAGGGTTACCGCCCCTCCCCAACGCGTCTGAAGGGAAGGTAGTGACTAGGTTCGCCCCCAACCCGGACTTCCTAATACACCTAGGCAACGCTAGGCCAGCAATACTAAGTTGCGAGTACGCCCGCAGGTACAAAGGGAAGATGATACTTAGGTTCGAGGACACCGACCCTAAGACCAAGCCCCCAATGCCTGAAGCCTACAGGCTGATTCGGGAGGACCTTGAGTGGCTGGGCGTTAAGTGGGATGAGGAGTACATCCAGTCCCTGAGGATGGAGATATACTACGACCTAGCTAAGGAATTGATTAGGAGAGGGGGAGCGTACGTAGATCTCTGTTCGCAAGAGGAGTTCCTCAAGTACAAGCTCGGGAGGAAGCCATGCCCGCACAGGGACCAGAGTGTTGAAGAGAACCTGGAGCTCTTCGAGAAGATGATCTCAGACCACTTCAGTGAGGGTGAGGCAGTGCTGAGGGTGAAGACGGACATCACGCATAAGGACCCCTCAGTGATAGATTGGGTCGCCTTCAGGATAATAGACACGGACAAGCATCCACACCCCATAGTCGGGTCGAAGTATGTTGTGTGGCCAACATACAACTTCGCAGCAGCTGTTGATGACCACCTCCTTGGAGTGACCCACATACTGAGAGGGAAGGAACACGCAGTGAACACGGTGAAGCAGGGCTACCTCTACACACATTTCGGTTGGGAGTACCCAACCGTCATAAACCTAGGTAGGCTGAAGCTGGAGGGACTGATACTAAGTAAGTCGCAAATAAAGAAGCTAATTGAGGAGAACCCAGGCAAGTTCAGCGGACCGGACGACATAAGGTTCGGGACCGTTGCCTCCCTGAGGAATAGGGGCATAGAGGCAGAAACACTGCGCAGGATAATACTGCAGGTAGGGACGAACCCCAACGACGCAACCATAAGCTGGGATAACATAGCGGCCCTCAACAGAAGTATCATAGACTCGGCGACGAGGAGGGTAATGGCGGTCTTCAACCCGATAAAGCTAGTAATAGAATCATACGAGGGTCCAAGAAAGACAAGCCTGCCATACCACCCAGATAATAAGGGCTTAGGCGCAAGGGAAATCGAGGTCAGCGTAGAGAACGGCAAGCCGGTTGTCTACATATCGAAGAAGGACTTAGAGAGCCTCACTGCTAAGGGTAAGGCGTTGAGAGTTAGGCTCATGGGCTTATGTAACGTCGAGATAATCGCTACTGAGGGGCACACTAAGGCGGTAGCGAGGTACTTAGGAAGTAGCGTCGAGCAAGCAAAGCAGGAAAGGATGAGGATAATTCAGTGGGTACCGGTAACGACCCCCGTAACGGTGCGTGTGAAAGTACCTGAGGGCTTAGAGCTAATGGTGGATGAGGGCATGGCGGAACCCTCCTTAGCGCAGGCATCACCGGGAGATAGGTATCAGTTCGTGAGGTACGGGTTCATTAAGGTGCGGGGCGTGACCCGCTCTAAGGAAGGCGTTAGGGTCGAGGCAGTATTCATGCATAAGTAACAGGGCGCTACGCTTTTAAGCGCCCCTAGAGAGTAGTGATTGCGACGACCGAGGTGGATGAGAATGAGCAAGCCCCCATACGTAAGGTTTGAGGTGCCACCTGAAATAGCCGAGAAAGCGTACGAAGCAGTCAAGAAGGCTAGGGAAACCGGTGGTAAGGTTAGGAAGGGCGTCAACGAAACAACCAAGGCTGTCGAGAGGGGACTAGCGAAGCTAGTACTTATAGCCGAAGACGTCGACCCACCTGAGGTAGTCATGCACCTACCACTCCTCTGCGAGGAGAAGAAGGTGCCCTACCTATACGTCCCAAGCAAGAAGAAGCTCGGAGAGATGGCGGGCATCGAGGTCCAAGCATCTTCAGTAGCCATCGTCGACCCCGGTGAAGCCAAGGACCTAGTCGATGAGCTAATCAAAGCCTACGAAGAACTCAAGACTAAAGCCTAAACCTAAGGCAACGCAAGCAAACAACTACGGGAACCACTCATTTTTAATAACTACTCACACAAAAGTTAGAAGCGTTACATCAATCCTTAACAACTGCATGCCACGCACTAAGGAATTCTTTTAAAACCGCAGAACCTAGAAACTACGGTGCTTGGGTCGTGGCAGAGGAAGGTAAGAAGAAGATAGACGTCAGTCAACCGCAGGTAAACGTCATCGAGGAGTTCGGGTTCCCAGCCGAGGTAATACAGATTGTTGGTAGGACAGGTGTTACCGGCGAGATAACCCAGGTCAGAGTAAGGGTTCTTGAAGGAAGGGACAAGGGAAGGATCATAGCGAGGAACATTAAGGGCCCGGTGAGGATCGGCGACATAGTGATCCTAAGAGAGACGGAGAGGGAAGCGAGGAAGCTCTCAACTAGGAGGTAAGGTAGCCTCAAACTTTTAAGTTGATTCACTAGTCTGAGGGGGTGTAAGGGATGCCTAGGCCGAAGCGATGCTCATTCTGCGGGGGGCCTGTCGAGCCTGGCACGGGGATAATGTACGTTAAGAATGACGGCACGATACTCTGGTTCTGCTCAAGCAAGTGCTTCAAGAACTTCAAGTTAGGCAGGGACCCGAAGAGGCTACCATGGACAGCGTATTACCTTGGCAAGAAGTCAAGAAGGTGAACTGATTGAACCAGCGCGAGCTGGTTATCGTCAAGCCTGACGGCGTTAGGCGCGGCTTAATCGGCGAAGTCATAAGGAGGCTGGAAGCCAAGGGCCTGAAAATAGTTAAGCTAAGGATGATACGCGCAACACGCGCGTGCATGGAGAGGCTCTATGACATCCATAAGGGCAAGCCATTCTTCGAGGACTTAGTAACCTTCATGAGCTCCGGACCCATAGTAGCGATGATCGTTGAGGGTGACGAGGCAATAAGCGTCGTCAGGAACCTAATAGGCCCGACCGATGGGCGCAAAGCACCTCCGGGAACCATTAGGGGCGATTACGCCTTATCGATTCAAGAAAACATAGTGCACGCAGCCGACAGCCCTGAAAGAGCTGAATATGAAATAAGCGTGGTCTTCTCCCCCGATTGCGGTGAGTTTTAAGGACGTGTTTATGTATAACAGGAAAATCACTTACCTTCAAACTCCTTCTTCAAACTCCTCAGCTTGAGGAGTATAGGTAACCCGAACCTCTTATCTCGTTTCCTCTTGATCCTAATGATTTCCTCGATCAAGGGTAGCATGTCCTTAGTCACGTACTTCCTGAACCTAGTTAACACAGTCTCCAAATCCTTCTCGCTGGGGTCGGTGTAGAGGACGTCGCCTTCATCGAAGTGGCGACCCACTAAGACGTTGCCCTCAATTGAAATAGCGACCTCTTTCCCAGCCTTCGCCTCATCTAAGTTCTTACCCTTGCTCTGGATTTGATATATCTTACCAAGGGGTCTTCCGTCGTCACGCATTATCGGGTAGCCAGGCCTGATCACGCCCGCCAGCACCCGTATGCCGACGACTGCCGGGTCACTGCGTCTGAACACGAACCCGGGAAGCACCTGGAACTTAGCCGGGAACACCGTTTTGAGGAGTTCGTAGTATTCTTCCCTCTGCTTCTCCTTTGCCACCCAGTTCTCGTACGCCTCGATTAACCTGTAGATTATCGAGTCTTGGAATATGCGCACACCCTCCTTCCTAGCGAGTTCCTCGGCGTCTGGTAGTGGCTTGACATTGAACAGGAGCGCCACACCGTAGTACCTGTTCTGCTTCGCAACTATTGACGCCTCAATTACCTCCCTCTTAGTTAAGGGACCTACGTCTGCTAGCCTAACCGGTATGCCTTTGGACTCAAGCATGCCCACGACAGCCTCAAGTGTGCCTAGGGTATCAGCCTTAACTATGACGCCGTTAATGTCCTTGGAGAACCTCACCTGCGTTACTTCCTCTCTCACCTTCTCAACATACTCCTTAACCTTCTCCTCGCTCTCCACTGCGTACAGCGGCGCGCCAGCTATTGCTTCCTCAAGGCCGGGGGCGCTGACCCTAACGCCCGCCGCCGCCACGACCTCGTCAACGTTCTTGAATGCCGACTCACTAGCGGCTCTCATCTCTTCGAGGGGCCTTGGCATGAGGAGGGCCCTAACCCTAGTAACTATGGGTTCCTTCATTCCGCCCACGACTATTATGTCGCCACGCCTCAGGATCCCGTCATATATCACGACGTCTAAGCACGTCCCCAGACCAGGTATTTCCTTAACCTCCAGCACAACGCCCTTCGCCGGACCCTCCGTGAATAGTATCCTCTTCGTTAAGTACTTCTGCGTCAAGCCGGCTAAGACGGCAAGTAGCTCGGGGATACCCTCCCCTGTCTTGGCTGAGACTGGCACGATCGCTATTGCCTTCGTGAAGTCCCTGATCCTGTCGAACCTCTCGGCAGGGATACCTAAGCTAGAGAGCTGTCCAGCGATGGTATATATTCTCCGTTCCAACTCTTCTAAAGCCCTCTTGCTCTGCTGCCTCATTGAGAAGAGGAAGGGTTGATCGGGCTGAGGCCTCCACCCGTAGATCCTATCTATCTTGTTAGCGGCGACAACGAAGGGGACCTTCCTACTCATGAGTATCTGGATACTCTCGATGGTTTGCTTCTCAACGCCCTCCATAACATCGATGACTAGTATTGCGAAGTCAGCTATGCTTCCTCCGCGCTTCCTTAAGTTAGAGAAGGCCTCGTGGCCAGGCGTGTCTATGAAGAGCAGGCCCGGGATCTTAAGCTTTATTGGGAACATTGACTTGAGCGGCTCAACGATCTTCTCTATTACTGAGGCAGGAATCATTGATGCGCCGACGTGCTGGGTCATTTCGCCAGGCTCTTTCTTAACGACTGCCGTACCACGTATCTTATCGAGGAGCGTGGTGTTATGCACTACAACGTTATTGGCGATGAAACACTGCGTTGGCGGTACGGAGAGGTCGTAAAGGTATCCCTTATACGGGATCCTGCGGATGGACTTGACGCTGATGAACTGCACGTCACCTAGCTTGAGGACCCTGCCATCATCAATACTACCCTCACCAATAACATCGATTCTCAATCCTGCCTTCCTAGCGAGTAAGTCAACGTCCTTCACGCCAGCAACCCTAACGTAGTGGTGCGTCCTTAACTCGGTGATGGAGGAGAACACGCCTAAGCGGGCTAGGACATACTTAACCTCCACACCAGCCTCAAGGCTTGGGACGGGGATCAGGATCTCAGGCGTCTCAGGGTCTATGATTCCGGACCCCTTCACTAAGCCGCGGATGAAGTCTCCAAGCAAGGTATTCGGGGCTTGAAGGACTGAGGCAGGCACGAATACACTATCGCCCCATGCCTTACTGGCTGCGAGTACGCACCCCGCGAGCTTAGCCGAGGTACTCACCTTAAGCCCTAGTGCGGCCGCGAGCACCTCCGACGTAGCGTTAGCGACAGCTACCGCTTCAATGGTGTCGTTAAGTGACGAGTCGATTACCCGGCCAGCGCACCTGAGGCCCACGAGTTCGAATGCACGGCGCCAGGCGGCCCTACCGACACGTCCTAAACCTTCCTTAATCCCCGCTAGGCGTGCGATGCGGGCCAGAATGCTCCACGAGTTCTCCGGGTTGGGTACGCTCGTAGCTACGGCGACCGCGTCATCCACGGTAATGTCCCCCGCTCTAATCCATCCATCAAGAGTCAGGAACGGATGCTCTGGCGTCACCCTTACCCTACTTCCATCACTTAGGGTAATCTCGTATAGGTACCCTTCATACCAAACGCGCCACACTTTACTCGTCCTGCCGCGCCTCACGCGTGCTTGAGGGGTGAGGGTCGTCACCCCAATTTTTCTCTTAATGAACTCATATCCATCCCCAGCATTAATGATGTTGCCTCCTGCGACACCCTCAAAGAGCGTCTTTACCTTGACTAACCTACCATTGGCTAACACCACCCTCTCGTCTGGGTGAAGACACTTGCCATGATCTACGTGTCCTAGCACGGTAACTATTGGTGACCTTAGCTTAGCTCCCTTCTTACCTGCGTCCTTAGTGCTGACCATACCTCCACACCTGTCATAACGTTACGAGACAGTCATTATAAGTGGATTGACTAAGCAGCAGTAAAACGACATAGGGAATTTAGGACACCCAGCAACCTGAGGAATAGTGGGTTAGGGTTCTTCCTAGTAGATCTGGTACCTGAGAACACCTACTAAGCCGTTGAACGTCTTCTTAATCCACATATAGTCTGGTACTTCATCAGTGAGCACGTAGACCTCAGCACCTTTCTTCTCGGCAAGCTTAACTATCTCCTCGAACTTGGGGTGATCCTCCGTTATTATAATGTGTTTAACAGCGCCGAGGTTTAAGGCGTCGATAACTTCCTTCTCACCGTAGATTGCTAGGCCATCGTCCTTGGCTAGGTGGTAGTTAAATTCCTCAAGGGCCTTCTGGGTTCTTATGTAGATGTGTTGCTTTATCATGTCTTCAGCCCTCATAACCAGCTCCTTGAGCCCGGGCTCTCCTTGGTCACTCACATCTATGGTCTTGGGGAGCACCAAGCGCTTAAGTCTGTAATCTAGGAAGTCGCCCTTAACGAAGTCTAGCTTAGTGTAGCCGGGACCTCCAATGATTACTCCCTTGAGCTTACCATCTTGGAGGAGCGGTAGGAAGTGGTTAGTAGCTTTCTCCCCAACGCTCTTGAAGAAGTCCCTAGTTAGTTCCTCTATGATCCTCTCGTACCTCCTCTGAGACCACCCACCTCGGCTATGCTTACCCGGTATGTAGCCCTCGATCTCGTCCAGAACCCTTATGGCATTGCCTTTAAGCAGACCTATTGTTGCTTCATCTCTCTCAATTACTATAAGGCCGTACACGTCGTTCTCCGCAACCATATCCTCAAGGAACTCCGTGTGGAAGAACTTGTCGGTCCTATAGAAGAACGCCTTAATGGGCTCTGGAGGCTCAAACACTAGGGCTATGGTCTCACCAGTTTCATCATGCTCTCCCGCAAATATTACTAAGCCATTCGGAGGGACCTTCGGTATCTTAACAAGCCTATCTATGGCTGCCTTCAACGCTGTCTGAACTCGGTTCCTAGTTGCTTTCAGCTTTATGTTCTCGGTTATGGACAGCTCTTGACGCAGAACGTTAACTACGTCAGCAATCGGCCTACCCGGAGGTATGTAGAGGCTCAGGAGCGTGGTTGCATGGGCACTCCACTTCTTCAGCTCCCTCAGGAGCCTTTTCAGCTCGCTCTTCGATATCCTGAACTTATCACTAAATGCCGATCACCCTATCTCATAGTCTCACTAGCCGCCCTTTTAAGTGATTTGCTATGATACAAAATTCCATGCTTCCAGCGTAACTCAGAACTCACAATAGGGTGAGTAGGGCGGTTGTAATGTAGTAAACAAGTAATGCGATAATGTATGCTAACCCCATCATGTACATCAAGGAGATTAGGGTCTTCCTTAAACTCTTGCTCTCCTGATACATGACGGCGAGCGTAGCTAAGCAGGGCAGATAAAGCGTTATGAACGCCAGTATCCCGAGGCCTTGAGCAACATTGAGCCCTAACGCCCTAATGGCTACTATCGGGTTAGCGCCACCATGCAGGACGGACAAGCTGTCAAGCACGACTTCCTTCGCAACGAAACCATTCACTAACGCGAACCCAACTTTCCATGCCTGCGTGTAGTTCAGCCCGAAAGGCGTGAGGGCAGGGGCCACAGCATTCCCTATGATTGCCGCGAAGCTGTGCTGAAAGAAGTTCTCTCCGTACACGTCAGGCAAGTACCCTTCAGGCCCCGTGTAGAGGAGTGCCCACACAACGATGCTTAGCGAGAATATTATCAACCCGGCCTTACGGAGGAAGTGTTTAGTGTTGTCCCACGTGAGCCACCACACCACCTTAGCCTTAGGCTTATGTATGGGTGGTAACTCCATTATGAGTTCAGGCGATTCGCGAATACCGTAGATAGCCCTACGGATGATAATGGCTGTCAGCAAGGCGGCCGCGGTGCCTAGCGCATAGATGAATACAACGGCAACTGCTTGCATGACCGCGCTCTTGAAGAGAGCCATAGCGAAAGCTAAGCCAACCACTAACCTAGCCTGGCAGGGGATAAAGGGAACTGAGAAGATTAGCTCATGCCTCTCAACATCGTCGAGGGATGTTCGGCTAGTCATGACGCCCGGCACGTTACAGCCCACGCTTATGACTAACGGGTAAACAGCCCTCCCGGAAAGACCAAACTTAGATAAGGTGGAGTGGAACGCCACGGCCATCCTAGGCATTAGTCCGCTATCCTCAAGCATCGCCAGGAACAGAAACACCATGAGTATGAGGGGGAAGAAGCTGAGCACAGACCCAACACCCGGTATGATGCCGTTCGCCACTAAGGACACGAACCAGTGGGGCGCGTTCACAGCACTTAACCCAGACTCTGCCAGCGATGAGAGCTCGTTGAATCCCATGCTGACTATCCCGCTTAAGCTGTACGTACTCACCGCCTCTGCTAAGCCCTCCTGCCCAGCCAACTCAAGCAGGATGTTCAGCGGGAAGCCTGTGTTTATCGAGAATATGAGCAGGAAGACACCCAGCGTTAGTGCCGTACTGAATAGGAGGCCAGCCAACGGCCTACGTAGTACCTTCTCAAGGCTACTTCCTCCCTCAACCTTCGTCCTAACCACGACCCTCCTTATCAGGGAATCAACGAACGCAAAACGCTGCCTTATCGCGAGCTCCGTGAGGTCGCCGCCGAGGACCCTCCTCGCTGAGTCGATGATGCTCCACACACGCTTAAGTAGGGCTTTCTTCCCTTCCTGCTTCAGCAGATCCTCAATACGCATGTCGCCCTCTAACAACCTAATAGCAACCCATCTCGAGGGATACTGGCGAAGGGCTCCCTCCTCCTCAATTAGTGACGCTATTTCACGTATGAAGTGTTCCAGCGGGCCGTAATCGATTGTGAGGGGTTCCGACCGCTTAATCCTGGACTTATAGTTGAGGAGTGCCTCGAGAAGGTCCCTAATGCCCTCACCCTTAAGCGCGGAGACGGGGATTACCGGGACGCTTAGGTACTCCTCCAACTTATCGTAATGTATGTGAATTCCCCTCGGGTGTGCCTCATCAGTCTTCGTGAAAACCAGTATCACGTTCGGCGTTAACTCCAACACCTGGATCGCCAGGTAGAGCGTCCTTTCAGGGGCTGTGGAGTCGACGAGCACCATAACGACGTCTGGTTCGCTGGAAACAATGAATTCCCGGGCGACGACCTCCTCGAGGCTAGTGCCGCTGATTCCATAAGTTCCAGGGAGGTCAACGAAGCATATCCTCCTGCCCTCGTACTTGCGCATACCCAGCTTCAGCTCGACCGTCACGCCGGGCCAGTTGCCTACATGTGCTGTCTCCCCGGTAAGTACGTTAAATAGTGTGGATTTGCCGACGTTCGGGTTTCCGACTAACGCTACGATAATGTCGCATTCTTGCTTAGTAGCACCCGTTTCGTATCCCCCGTCTAAGGTAAGTTAGACTAGTCTTAAATTCTTATTCCTTACCCCCCAGCCAGTTTTAAACACTCTGCAAACACACATACCGTAGAGTGAGCGAGAAGGATGATGAATAAGGTCCCACCGCACCTATGTGTGAAGTGCAAGGGCTACAGGAAACTCTGTGGTCTCCCCGTATGCCCTATTATGGAGAGGTTCAGAGCGAACATCAAGGCAATCATGTCAGTGAAAGGAAGGGAAGTTGAGGGCGCAACACCGCCGAGCGTGATAGTGGGGGAGGCGCACTACCCTAACGTGCCCGTAATATTTAATGTCCCACCTAACGTACGGGGTGATGCGGCGAAGGGGTTCGACGACCCGCTAGGATGGTGGGGAAGAGTAAGCCTCGACGAGATAATCATGAGGAGGGCTCAGCAAGTAGCATCAATAGTCAAGGTCAAGGTTACGGATCCCTTCAAGCTCTACGACAATGAGGTAAGTGTGGCTGCAGTATCATTAAAGCCTGTTGAGAGTGAAGCCGTGCTACGTAAGCCACCCAAGCCTAAACTAACCTTTAGCGCCGGGCTAGACCCTGTGGGGCCGGCGGCCGAGGCGGAGGAAGTGCGCGTGGTTGGTAATGCACACCTTCCTCGCCCCCTTGAGAGACTGATGTGGGACGACCTACCAGCGTCCGAAGGTGCTGTGGAGCTGTACAGGAGAGATGTTGACATGTACACGATCATCAGGGCGTTTAGCTTAGGCCTGCTAGGACGTGTCCGCAGGAGGAAGCTAGTGCCTACTAGGTGGGCTATAACGGCTGTCGACAGAACACTAACTAACTACATGCTGAGGAGGGTGAGGACATTACCGGAAATAAGTGACGTCGAGCTCTACGAGGGCGAATATCTAGGCAATAAGTTCAAGGTGATCCTGTATCCCGGCAGACCACTAATAGAGTGGGTTGAGGTATGGTATCCGCTAACGGTATTCACGCAGACCGCGCTAAAACCCCTCATAATATACAACAAAGCAACGCCCTTAGGAAGAACCGAGACGCTGGACGGTGGCTTCGACGCGGCCAAGTTCGCCGTGATTGAACACCTAAGCAGAAGAGGGAGGAAGGCGGCGGCAATAGTGATTAGGGAGATAACTCCGCAGTACTACGCAAGTGTCGGGAATTGGCACATACGTGAAACCGTTCGGAATGCCCTATCTCAGCCACCACGCAAGTACCGCACACTACTGGATGCCGTGAAGGACGCCGTCGCCGGCATGGATCCTTCAACACGCAGGGAAGTTGTTGAACTACTAGTACCGGTGAAGTACAGGAAACTCGACGACTTCCTCCGCTAACCCTCACTTAAGCAGTGCACGCGGTCTCCAGCCTTTTAAGGTATTAACGCTTCCAACCCTCACCTGGGGAGTTCTGGTGAGGAGGTTAGTGGTTTACGTTGGGTACGACAAGAAAAGCAGGTCGGTTCTGCGTAGAGTCCGAAGGTACAAGGACTGGTTCGATGAAGTAACCATTGTCCAGATCCCGGAAAGCAGGCAGGCAGTGCTTGACAGGCTCTCAATACCTTCAGTAGTGATTGAGGAGATCAAGTAAGGGTGCCGCACTCCTTCACTCACTTGACTCTATGGTTACGCCTATTCTTCGGTAGGGGCAGTCCTTCCAGTGATTCTCACAGAGAGGAACCTCATACCTCGTTAAGTATCTTCTCAGGACGTTACATGCTGCTAGGTACGCACCGCTCTCATCCTCCTCAACAACGAAGAACTCACAACCTGACTTCGGGCATTTCTTCAGTGAATGTATGAGTAGCAGGGGCCTCCCATACCTACCGCTTCTCCTCCTAACACCCTCCTCCTCTCTCCTCACCTCCGCCCTCTCCCTATAGAAGGGACACTTCTTGTATACGGCCTCACTACCCAAACAAACAGCGTTTATGACGGGGTCGCTTGAAGGCTCGCCTAATGCGGGAGAGTGACAATAACCGTCTCGATACCAAGGGCATGGCAAGACTAACACCCAGTAAGAGGGGAGGTTAATAACTTATAAGCTGTAAACCCAGTAGGCTATAAGGGTTTAAAAATGGGTGGCGAGAGAGACCTCGATCCTAGTAGGCGACTCGGGTTGCAGGTGGTTTACGAAGACTCTGAGGTCGTCGTGGTAAGGGCGCCAACAGAGGATCAGCTTGTAGATATATTGACGGACTTGCTTAGGGACAGACCAATGTCAGTTAAGGAACTCCATTCATTCCTTTCAGGACTAGCAAGCGAGGATAAGATACGAAGGGCCCTAACAAGGCTAGTCAATGAAGGAAGAGTGTACGTGCTTGAGGACGGGAGATTCACTATAGTGGGTCTAGAATAAGAGAAATACTACGGGGAGTCGATGGCGACGAAAACAGTTTTCCTAAGAATGATAATAGAATATTTGATGCAGGAGGAACCCGTATAAAGGCGCAATTTATTAATAATCTGTACTCCCTTACCTTATTAGACATGCGTTAGAGGAGGTGGTATCCCATGAGCTCCCGAATAAGTGAGGAAGAGCTGAACAAGATGCTTTCAACCACGGCACCCACTAAGGAGAAGGCGGACCCGAAGAAGAGATGGATAGACAGAATGCTTAGGTCAGCTAAGAAGTACCACAAGATATGCCCATACTTCGACAAGAAGACCGGCAACTGCTTCATAAAGCAACTGAAGTTCACCAAGAACACCAGGTGTGACAGGGACGGCAGGTTCGACGGTTGCCCAGTCTTCGTCGAATACCTCGAGGAGAAGTACGAGTGGTTTAAGTCATCAGGCCAGACGCCTCCGGTGGACTTCAGGGACCTTACGATGTTCGTGTAAGCGTGTCGACGGCACTTCGGACACTATGGTGATGCTTATTGACGACTGCCGACCCCTACAGGGACTTACTTAAAACGATAGCTGAGTCCATATCCAGGGAGTTCTCGCAATCACTAGGTACTGACGTGCCATCAGACCTCATCGTAAGAGTGATCGAGGAACCACCGCTGAGAAAGTTTGGAGACCTAGGCATACCCGTGCCTAGATTGTCTAAGGAACTGGGGCTGAAGTTCCAGGAAGTTGCTGCGTCGGTTGAGGCCGGCTTAAGGAATGTCAACGTAATAAGTAAGGTCACGCGCGTAGGGCCTTACGTCGACGCCTTCATAGACGCAGAGAAGTACGCGTCCAAAGTCCTCGAGTCGCTTAAGGAGCTTAGCGAAAATTACGGGGTGCCGAGAGTTGAAGAGCCGCAAAAGATCGTTGTAGAGTACGTCTCAGCGAACCCTGTCCACCCGCTTCACATCGGTTCAGGGAGGAACGCCGCGATAGGTGATTTCATCTACAGGATCCTAAGCATGGCGGGCCACAACGTTGAGCGTAGGTATTACGTCGACGATATGGGTCTTCAGGTGGCTTACCTAGCGTACGGTTACCTCAAACTAGGTAGGCCGAACCCGCCTGAAGGAATGAAGCCGGACAAGTACTACGGCCTAATCTACGCCGCTGCCGCAACTATAGTAGACCTACTCGAAGCAAAAAAGAAGGTCGAGGCACTGAAGGAGAAGGGCGGACATGAATACAGTGACGCGTTAAGGGAACTTGACTCCCTAATGGGTGACTTAGCAAGGATACGAGAGAGAATACCCGAGGAGGTTGACGAGCTAATAGAGGAGATATCGAAGGATGAGGATCCGAGAGCCTCCATAGCCACGTTAATGCGCAACTATGAATTCGGTAATGAGGAAGCGCAGGTAATGCGTGAGGTCTCAGAGAAGGTTATGGAAGGCATTAAGGAGACCTTAACCAGGTTAGGGATCAACATGGATGTATGGGACTGGGAAAGCGACTTAGTTCGGGAAGGATTAGTCCGGAAAGTTCTTGAGGAGGCGAGGAAATCACAATACTTCACAATCCACAGAGGGGTACCTGCCCTAGACTTCAAGGAACTCCTCAAGGATAAGGACTTGCGTCGCAGGTTAAGAATACCTGAAGGACTGGAGATACCTCCATTAATACTCGTCAGGTCTGACGGAACAACACTCTACACGACTAGGGACATAGCCTACACCCTAAAGAAGTTCAGGGAAGCTCAAGCAAAGAAAGTGTACAACGTGATCGCTATAGAGCAAACGCTACCGCAGGCTCAATTAAGGCTAGCCCTCTACGCCCTCGGACACAAGTTCGAGGCAGAAAACACTATTCACTACTCCTACGAAATGGTTAACCTAGTCGGCGCCTCAATGGCTGGCAGGAGAGGCAGGTACGTCACCGTAGACGACCTCCTAGACCAGATGAAGGAGAGGATACTTGACATCATGAGTGAGAGAGGGTCACGGAGCGAGGACATAGCGGAGAAGATGGCCAGGTCAGCCTTCAGGTACATGATGCTCTCGACATCACCTAACAAGACCTTAGTCTTCGACGTGAGTAAAGCCCTGAACATACGTCAGGCGTCAGGCCCCTACATACAGTACACCTACGCCAGGGCTAAAGCGGTGCTCACCAAGGCAGGAGGGGTTCCATGGAATAAGCTGGAATTCAAAGGTGCGGGGAAGGGACTACGTCGTGAACTAATATGGTTACTTGGTAAGTTCCCGCACGTCATGAAGAGAGTGCTCGAGAGCCTAAGGCCTGAGGATCTGGTTGCGTACATGAATAAGGTTGCGGACACCTTCAACACGTGGTACGGCGCCGAACCCATAGCTAAAGAGGTAGATGAGGGATTAAGGGCGCTCAAACTAGCCATTACGTACGGCGTGTCTGTAGTATTAGCCAACAGCATGAAGGCGCTAGGCATGGACGTTCTGGAACGAGTGTAAAGCAACACCAAAGGCTTTAAATAGATTCACCATTTGCGCTTCCATTGAACGCAAGAATTAAAGTTTCAATAGACAAAATTAACTTATAAGCATCGTTAGGGACAATTTAATGGTGTGGCATGTGTCCGAGAGAGATTACATAGAGTTAAGAGTCGAGACCGCTTACCAGAAGGACGTGGGCGAGAAGCGAGCTCGCCTTAGCCGGAAGAACATGT
>JALWZB010000051.1 GCA_027002995.1 Desulfurococcales archaeon | reverse complement strand
CGAGCTACGTAAGGACATGGTCGTGAAGGACTCCAAGAGGTACTGGCGCCTAACCACGCAACCGAGTAAGGGCGGGAAGAAAGGTGCTAGTAAGACCGAGGTGCTTGAGGAGCCCCAACCCTTCCTTGCGTACGTGGATCTGCTCTCATTACTGATTAGGGAGGGGAGAGGTACTGAGGTGATTAGGGACTTCAGCTTTGAGGATGTCGGTGCGGGCTTAGTCGTCGTTCCGTCAGTCACTATACCCCCGTATATCGTCGGTAAGTGAGTAGCCAAGGAAGCGTTGAGGACGTGATGCGGTGTGGAGCGCCCTCAACTCGCTAGCATCTTAGTGATACTCGCCGTAAGTTTCGCGGGTACCGCCGCTTTCAGGGTTAGTATACCGGCAATATCGTTCTACGCTAGAAGCGTGCTTGAGGCGACGGCATTAGGGGTCGGGATGCTGACCTCCGCATTCTTTTTCGCTAGGGCCCTCTCAGCCATTGCCGCAGGCAGTGTAGCAGATAAGTACGGGTTTAAGGTGTCGCTTCTAGCCGCGGTGTGCTTTGCGCTGAACGCGCTCGCCGTCCAGCTGTACGGGCTCTCAAGTAACATAGCCTGGTTCATCGTTGTCAGGTTAATGCAGGGAGCCCTCAATGGGCTGGCGTGGGTGTCAATGCAATACATGCTTGGTAGATTAGCCCCTAAGGACGTTCGCGGGCGTGCTTTCGCAGTTTACTTTGCTGCCGGCACATTCGGCACCGTCGCAGGTAACGCGCTATACTCGATGCTTTCCAACGCACCGCTGTCTGCGTCGCTTGCGGCATCATCGCTTCTGTTCCTCGCCACATCCGCGTTGACTGTCTCGCTCTCGTTCCTTGTTAGGGGCGCTGAGGTGGGGGGCGGGGCTAAGGAGTCCGAGGCACACGGAGCTACGGGGGTACAGCCTTCCCCCATGCTTGGATTGGTCGCTATAGTTCCGCTGGCGGTAGTGGTTGCAGGCTCCAGCATCATTGGCTCGGTAATTGGCGGTGACTTAACGTACGTGTACATTAAGGAGTTCCTAGGTATCCCTAAGTACGTGGTTGCGGACGCCGTTGCTGTCTCAAGCATCGTCGCCCTCCTCGGAACCTACGCGCTTAGCTGGGTCTCAGACAAGGTGGGTGATAGGGTCTCCCTAAGGTTGTCGATATTAGTTGGGTTAGTGGGGGCGTTCATGATGGCGTTACCGTCACTCCCCTTGGTAATTACTGGTAGGGCGTTAGCATCCGTAGGCGGCTCCGCGGTAATGTCTGTCAGCAGGAAGGTTGCTGTGACCTACTACGGGAGGAGAGGCGTTGCTGTCGGGGTAATAAACGCTACTGGCAATGCCGGTAAGGTTCTGGGCTCGTTAATTGCTGGGCACCTCTATGACGTGATGTCGGGTTGCGTTATCTCTGTAGGCACGCTTCCAGCCTCGTGCTTTATGTTAGCTATGGCGTCATTGCTGTTAATACCGTTGCTAGCATCCGCAACGCTACCTTCAAGCAATGAGGGCTGAGGGGAGTTCATTAATTTAGTGTAGTATTAAAGGTTACCCTCCCAATATTTACGGTCGAGGGGATTGCGGCGAGGAGCGCTGAAGCTGAGGAGGCTGCGGAGGTTTAGGGAGTGGCGCGTTGACATCTCTGAGGAGGTTAGGAAGGACTTTAAGGAGGGTGCATTCTCACTTATCCTCTGTAACCTTGGCGACTACATATCCGGTTTCTTCCTGCAGGTCTTCTCCCCAATAATTCAATCAGCACCTATCCTCATCGCGTTGCTTCCTGCGGCAAGCGACGCTAGGGGGGACGTGTATTCTAGCTATGGGTCTAGGTTAGGCACGCTGCTTCACTTAGGCCTCGCCAAGAAGATGATTAGGGAGGAGTTGACGGCATTAGTAACGATATTAATAAGCATTAACTTCTGGGTTGGGGCGTTGACCGCTACTGTCGCTCAGGTCGTTAGCGCTGAGGCGGGCATCGAACCCACCACGACAATATTCACCGCCATGGCGTCGGCTGTTTTCTCCGCCGCATTCATGATTCCCGCAACAACGTGGCTTGCCTTCACCGCCTTCAAGAGGGGTCTGGATCCAGATAACCTCGTCGCGCCGATAGCGACTCTCTTTGGAGACATAATAACGGTCCCGACAATAATAGCTAGTTACGGGATAGCCACCAAACTACCCCCGCACCTTAGGGCGGTAATGATCGCTACGCTCCTTAGCCTTGCAGTAATCATGACAGCATCCGTCGCCGCTAAGTACAAGCGTAGAGGAATGTACGTTAGGGCATGGAGGATCATAAAGCAGAACCTGCCCGTCATAATGTTATCGACGTCGTTCAGCATGGCTGCAGGCATAGTCCTGCTGGTGAATATCGAAGCAATAATTCAGGGGTTAGGGATCCTTGCAGTAATTCCCGCATTCCTGGAGGATGGAGGAGCCATAGCGTGCAGGTTTTCGGCAAGGCTCTCCACCTCCCTGCACTTGGGTAAGGTGCGTGTTGAGGTCGTCCCGAGGGATAGGTGGGTTATCTCGCAATTCATCGTCAACGCGATTCACGCGGTAATGATCTTCGGGGCGCTAGGTGTTTTTGGTTACGCAATCGCGCTTTGGGGAGGCGCGACACCTGCGTGGGGGTTCAAGGTATTCACTACGGTGCTACTTGCTGGGTTGATGCTCACCGCAATAATATCGGTGCTGACGTACTACGCAGCAATAGCGTCCTTCAAGGTCGGTATAGACCCAGATAACGTCTTAGCACCCATACTCACTAGCCTCGCTGACATCATAGGCACATCCAGCCTCGCAGCCGTTCTCCTCCTAATGATACATTAAATCACCAACATCTTTAAGCCGCATCAAGGAATACTTTCGTGTTATTGCACGTAATCCTTATTAATTTCTGTGCTATAACACGAAATGGTGGGAACATGCCCGGATGGGGATGGAGAGGAGGATGGAGAGGACCCTGGCCCGGGAACGGCCCCTTCAGCTACCTACCGCCATGGCTAAGGCCTGGATGGGTATTCGGCAGAGGCGCGTGCTGGTGGCTCTTCGGGTACCCGTGGGGCGCTAGGTGGTGGTACTGGAGATACTGGGGATGGCCTGGATGGGGCTGGGGATGGAGATGGCTATGGAGCTACTACACCGCTAACCCAGCAACCTACACGTACTACCCGCCAGCATGGTGGGTAACGTACTGGGGAGTCCCACCTTACTGAACATAGTGCAAAACAAAACAGAAATCAGGAGGTGATAATCATGAGTTACGGCTACGGTTACGGATGGGGATGGAGGCGCTGGTGGAA
Source organism: Desulfurococcales archaeon (assembly GCA_027002995.1). GTDB lineage: Archaea > Thermoproteota > Thermoprotei_A > Sulfolobales > NBVN01 > WAOL01. Next base: position 3,742 of record JALWZB010000051.1, on the reverse strand, counting down.
ACGGAGGGCATGGCAGTACGGCCCACCCTACGGTCCGCCAGGGCCTTGGTGGGCTGAGAGACCTCCGGAGTCCGAGAACGTAGAGAAGGAAACCCAGAGCAGGGAGGACGTAACGCAGAGAGGCTACCGGTACGGCCCGCCATACCTGCCACCCTACTACCCACCGCCATGGTGGGCAGCGCCGCCAGCGCCCTACCCATACCCCTATGGACCTCCAGCACCTCAGAGCCCTGAGGAAGAGCTAGCGATGCTAGAAGAGTACAAGAAGGAGCTTGAGGCTAGCTTAAAGGACCTGCAGGACGAACTGAGGAGCGTTGAGGAACGTATTGAGGAGTTAAAGAGGCTCATTAAGGAGAAGGGAGGTTGAACCCCTAACTTAAAGTGTTTTTCCACATAGCGCTTTTCGCACCAGTAAAATTCTCTCGCCCTACTTGAGTGCGTTCACGGCAATAGTGATCGTTATGGCCGCTACCGCAGGTACCGCTAGTTCGTCATCAACTGATCTCCTACAAAGCCATTCCGCTACGGTTGACGTTGTCGCGGTAAGTAAGGCAATGAGTACCGGTAAACCCACTGCTAGACATGATGCTGTCCCAGCCAGAAACATGGCTGTGGCTCCAGCGAGGGTTTTTCGAGGGACTAGAGGGAGCTTAGGCCCGCCCACCGCCTTACCAACTATCGCTGCCGCGGCATCCCCGAAGGCTGAAACCATGACCGACGCGGCGGCATGTATGGGTGGGAGTAGCGTCACTAGGAGTAACGTTATTCCCCAGAAGTACGTGGCTCCTCGGAAGTGCTTCCCCTTAATCTCCTCCTCACGAGCCATCATTACGTAGGTATGGTACGCTATGGGAACCTTGAACCTCATGTTTACCCTTAAGCTTACCTCATGGAGTAAGTATAGGGTGAAGAAGAACGCCGCTATGGGAACTGAGACTAGCTTCCCGCCCCAAACGACTACGGGGATCGCCATGACCCCCGGTATTATGTGGATAGACTTCCTCTTCACCTCCCGCACGACCTCATCCCATCTACTCACGGCAAGCACCCCGCGATGAAGGCTAGTAGGCCTGCCAGGAGCGGTAACTTCAGGATCCGAGTTGCTCTCCACGCATTACGTACAGGGTTAGACAGCATCATAACCGAAGCAATGAGCACGGGCACATCAACGCCGAGGAAAGCAAACGCAGAGTACGCGGCCGTGTTCGAGCAGTACCCAATGATCGCTGGTAGCGGGCTTATCGCGACGAGCATGTAAAGCACTACCGTCCCCCAGAGTACTGCCACGCTTATTCCCAAGCTCGATGCAATGGTCCGTATACCGTACCTGGAGTCGCCGCTCACATCCTCAACACCCTTGTAGAGCTCCCTCCCAAGAATCACCAAGAAAGCGTACACGCCCGGCATTAACGAGTACACGGGATTAGGCGCAACAATACCGCCGTAAATAATGACGAGGAGTGAAAGGAACGCTATCACCACGTTACCCGGGAGCCCTAACCTCTTCAACCTCCATGAGTAAGCATAGAGGAGTAGGGCAGCAACCAGCGCTACGAGGAAGCACTTCAAAGAAACGAATAACGCCATAGCCAACCCTGCGAGCGTTAGCGAGGCCCAAGCATTCCTCGCCTCAACCAATGAAATCCTGCCTGAAGGTATCGGGCGCCATGGCTTACTCACGGTGTCCGGCCCGACATCAAAGTAATCGTTTATTACGTTCCCCGCAGCACCTATCAACGCGGCCGATAACGCAAGGAGCAACGCCTCCAGCAAGTCATGCCCGCCGGACACGAAGTACCCTGTTAGGGCGCCCACACCGATAACTATGGAGTTCCCTGGCCTGATGATCTCGGCCCATGCACGTGCTTTCTTGAGGCCCTCGCGTGGAGTCATCAATGACTTACGGCGTGCTGGAATTAAAGCTTGTTGCCGGTGGTGAAGGCCCAATTTGCACTAGTGCTGATTTTTCATGCTTGTGAAGAACTTTACTTAAGTTACTTTTATGATAAGGCACCCCGTTTTTCATCACGGTGCGTTTTAATGAAGAAAAAATCGTATGTTACTGCATTAGTATTAATCACATTAGTGTTGCTGGGAACGCTAAGTCTGTCTGTAACAGTGACCGCTAAGGCTAACTCCAGCGGGGTTTACGCCCTAATACTACCTGCCACTCCCCCATCAGATGCCGGCATCGCTAACGCGACCGTCGACTTACTGATAACGCTGAATAAACTGGCTAGCTCCGGTAAGGGCGAGTTCTACTGGCTACTAACCTCGGCTAAGGTCGGTAATGGTGAACTGCCTTCGGGAGCCATAGTACTTAAAGATCTCAGCGAAGACGCCCTACAGGCGATTAAGGATCTCGTAAGTAAGTGCAGGGGATCCGTTAAGCTCGTGGAGATAGCGTCACTGCCTCACGCATCAGCAGTGGTGATTAAACCCCCTAAGATTGCATTATTCGATAACGGTGCATTAAGCGAGATCTCACTGCCTGACGTGCTTAAGGCCATGGGCTTCCAGTATACCGTAGTAAGTAACTCGTCAATTGAGGATCTGCTTAAGGGTAAGTATGACTTACTAATACTCCCTCCAGGCAGCGGCACAGCAACCGCTAGGGCTTTGGGACCGGGCGGTTCTAAGGTGGTCGCTAAGTTCGTCTACTCTGGCGGCGGGCTCATAGGCATATGTGCTGGCGCGTACGCCGCCATAAAAGGCTACAACGAACCGACGTCATGGATACAGCTAGTTGATGCCACACTGGAGAACTGGCCCATATGGTACTTAGGGGTAGGTGTGGTTGAGGTCAACATAACTGCGGACACGCCGGTTACGTACGGCTTCAAAGGCATTAGGAAATTCATATACTGGAACGGGCCCGTACTGATACCCTATGACTTAGGCAAGGACACGACCTTAGGCATAGATGTACAGCCACCCACACCACTAGCGACTTTCGTAAAGACACTAGGAAGTGAGTACTTCGCTCCTGGCTCAGGCCTGAACATCACGTACGTTGATAAGGTCATAAGTAAGGGGTACGCCATAACATACTCAACGTACGGGTCAGGGCAGATAGTGCTCTTCAGTGTTCACCCAGAGCTAATAACTGGTGACTTAAGTAGCGCGCCTAAGGCGTATCTGACTGACAAGTATAACTGGCGCATGCTCTGGAACGCCATATATTTCGTTGCCGGGAGGAGGGTCGCGCTTGGAGGCCGAATCGTTGGGACTTGGATGTGGCCTTCACTCATAACCAACGCTTACGAAGCGATACTTAGGGAGAAGTACGGCACCGCCAGCGTTAGCATGGAGCAGAAGCTTAACGCGCTGAAGGAGGCGCTGGATTACTTGGCCGCGGAGCTGAAGAGCTACAACATAACCGACGTGTTCCTGGAGGTTAAGTTACTCAGCGGCACGCTCCTGTGGCCTAGTGACGTGGGGGAGAAGTACGGCGTCCCGACCTTAGCAGGTAAGGATGGGAAGGAGCCCTATAACCTGACCAACGTGATTAAGCTATTTGCCGACACCCTACACAAGTACGGCATAAGGCTTAACGCATGGATAATAGTGTGGTACGACAAGTTCTGGGGCGCTAAGGACCCGATGTGGCATTGTGGTAAGTGGGTTTCACCAAGCGAGTTCAAGCTACCCTATCCGATGACTAGCAGGGTACGACTATTCAACACCACGTATCAGGACTACATTGCTGAGTTAGCTAAGGAGTTAGTTACTAAGTGTGACG
>JALWZB010000050.1 GCA_027002995.1 Desulfurococcales archaeon | reverse complement strand
GTCGGCCTTCTTGAGTGCGGGGGCGTCATTAACGCCGTCACCGGTCATCGCCACGGTGCAACCGGCTCTCTGGAGTGCCTCGACAATCATGTACTTGTGCTCCGGATACACCTGCGCGAACCCGTCGGCCTTCAGCGCCAGCTCAGCCGCCTTCTCGGGCTTCGCCTCCCTCAGCTGATCGATCGTGTATATTCTCGTCCCGATACCCAGCATCTTAGCTATCTCCCTAGCGATCGCTACGTGATCGCCCGTGATCATCTTAACCTTAATCCCCTTACTTTTAAGGTACTCTATAGTGTCCCTCGCATCCTCCCTCGGCGGGTCGAAGAGCGGTATTAGCCCCACGTAAACCCACTCACCCTTCTCACCACCCACGGTCCTAGCGACGCCAATCATCCTGTAACCACGCTTAGCGTAGTCATCGACCGTCATTAACACCTTGCGCCTAACGCCCTCTCCAGCACCGACGAGGCTCAGTATGACTTGCGGGGCTCCCTTAGCCACCATGAAGCGCTCCCCGTCAGGTCCCTCAACAACTGCCTCAGTGCGCTTCCTTACTGGGTCGAAGGGCTTGAACTCGATCTGCTTATATTGCTTGTACTTCTCTGTTAGCCCGTATTTTTCTAGTGCGCCTAGCACGGCTAGGTCGATCGGGTCCTTATCCTCCTCCCTAGAGGCTAGGGCGGCGTATAGTATGACGTCCTCCTTGCTGAAGCCCTCACCCACAGGTACTGGGTCCCCTGTCGTCAGTTGGTTTTTAGTTAGTGTTCCTGTTTTGTCTGCGCATAGGACGTCCACACCGGCGAGCTCCTCGACCGCCACTAACTTAGTCACAATCGCTTGTTTCTTAGCTAGCTCGTAAGCACCTATAGCCATCGTTATGGAGAGGACGGCAGGTAACGCGGCAGGTATGGCAGCAACAACAAGAACCAAGGAGAACTTGAGGAGCTCTAGGGCGTTAACGCCCCTCATGATTTCCTCAATGGCCATCGCGACCACTAGGATTATGGTCACTATTATTAGGTAGTTGCCTATGTTGACAACGAGCTTCTGATACTTGCTCACGGTCTTCGCCTTCTGAACAAGCTCCACGGTTTTACCGAAGAAGGTCTTCAGACCTGTAGCGATTACCACGCCCGTCATTTCACCGCGCTTTATTATGGAGCCTGAGTACGCCACATCACCAACCTTCTTCTCGACAGGTAGTGACTCGCCGGTCAGTATGGACTCGTCCGCCATGAGGTATTCTCCCTCAACGAGCTTGAGGTCAGCAGGGACTATGTCGCCTAACCTAACCCTCACAACGTCCCCCGGCACTAGCTCCCTCGCGGGTATGACTACCCACTTGCCGTCCCTCAGAACCCTAGCGGTTAGTGATAACCTCTTTTTGAGGTACTCGATGATGTTCTCCGCCTTATGCTCCTCCCAGAAACCAACTATGCTGTTCGTGAGGAGGAGCGCGAGTATTATGTAGAAGTCCACCCAATGATGGATTACCAACGAGATTATCGCCGCTGCCTCAATCATCCATGGTATGGGGCCCCAGAAGTAGCTCAGAAACTTAATTACTGGGTGAACCTTCTTCTCAGGAATCTCATTAGGCCCAACAACACCTAACCTACGCCTAGCCTCCTCAGAACTCAACCCGTGCTTCAGCGAGGTTCTTAACCTACGCAGTACCTCCTCAACACTTAACTTCCTTGCCTCATCCGCCTTAATGTAGAGGGTTTCCGCCTCACTTGCCTCCCTGCTCGTGGCTGTAGATCGCCTCCATCACTTTAAGTGGTGTAAGCAATATAAACGAATTTCGCCGTATACGGTATTGAATAAATTATTATTAAACATTTTACGTATTCTACTGGATAAAATATCAGCAAGAAGGCTACACGGTAGGATTCCCACCTCCCTGAGCAACTGGTTCCGATCCTGTTTACATGGCATGTATGGGGGAAAGAGCGTTAAACTATCATTTAGTATAGGGTGCCTAAGTGAGTTAAGGAGAAGCCCAGGGAGTGCCTAGCGTTTCGGGGAT
>JALWZB010000049.1 GCA_027002995.1 Desulfurococcales archaeon | reverse complement strand
CGAGCGTCGGCGCTGTGAGGACATAATTGGAAGTAGTCACTAGCAAGCCAATCCACGCGTAGTTATTCCACAAAATGAATTGATGTTCATTTGTTGCTTGCGTGTTTTTATTGGTTGTTTTGTTTTCTCTTTGGGGGTTTGTTTGGGTGGTGTTACTTTGGTTATTTATGATATTAGTGATGATAGGTTGAGGTACGCGGTTGCTTCTTTGTTGCGTCGTTTTGGTTTGTGTAGGATTCAGAGGTCTGCTTTTGCTGGTGTTTTGAGTGGTGCTGGTAGGGTGGAGTTGGAGGCTGCTTTGAGGAGGTTGTTGCGTGGTAGGTCTGGGTATAATGTTCAGATTTTCTTGATTACTCCTGGCGCTTTCGAGGGTAGGGTTGTTTTGTCTGAGGGTTACTCGCTTGGTGGGGAAGGTGGTGAGGATGTTTTTGTTTGAGGGTTACGTTTCTGCGTAGGGGCAGTGGCGTGCGTAGTTGCATGACCTGCACTTACTTGTTCTTGGTTTGGGTTCCTGCGTGCCTGCCGCTATCGCCTTCATTCTCCTTAGTGCTTTGATTATGTTTGCCTTCATTCCGTAGGTTATGGTTGCTTTGATTAGCTTGCCTTCAGGCCTTAGGTAGTATATTAGGCCCCTCTTCACTGAGGACTTAATTTCCTTTCTTAAGCACCTCTCTATTAGGAGGGCGTAGGCCGTTAACTGCATTAGGTGGTCTCTCTTGGGCGTGCCTCCCCTGCCCGGCTCGGACCACTTAACCTCGAGCGGTATTGCCTCTCCTTGCCTCGTTATTAGTACGTAGTCAGGCGCCCCTCCAAGCGATAGTTCGGGGTCCTCTAGGTAGGGGTGCTTAAGGACCTTCACCGCCTTAACGGCCCTCACCGCAAACGCTACGTGCTTCTCGACCTCCTGCTCGCTCCCGTAAATCATGTACTCGGTCGGTGTCTCTTTAATGCCTAGGAAGTGTTTGACGTAGATTATGGCTTCGCACCAGTAGAAGTGCTTGATGTCGTTGACGGTGAATTCAGGGCCTTCCTCCGTGGCGAGCACCAAGTTTTTCTCTTCGTAGCCACCTATATCTTTAGTGAGTAGGCTTGCTGTTCCCGACCCTCGAGCACGTCACGCGCCTAGCGAGGGAGTTGAGGGCCCTCCCGAGGGTTGAGGTCAGCGACGAGTTAAGGGGGTGGTCCTGGGAGGAGTCCCCGGTGACGGCGACGCAGTCACGCCTGCTCGGCGTGTCGGACATCACGTCGGGGTTCTGCCCCACCGGTAGGGACCTGTACTTGAGGTACGTTGAGGGCGTGAGGGGGAGGGATAACCCGACCCTGCAGATTGGTAGGTTAGTTCATGAGGTGTTTGAGGCTGGGGTGGAGGAGGCTAAGAAGGCCGTGTACTTAACGTGGCCTGACACGGACGGGGATAGGGTGGAGGAGTTCATGAGGGCCGCTGGCGAGGCGCTGGAGAAGCGCGTCATCAGGAAGTACGGCCTCCTCAACCAGGAGGTGGTGGCGTGGGTGTTCAGGAGGTTATGGGGTATGGCGGTCAGGACGTACTCCGCCGCCGTTGATGAGGCACGCACTAAGTCAAGGTACTTGAGGCTCGACTCCCTAGTCCACGCGGCCGTGCCCGTCATAGCTGAGTTCCCAATCGACGGCTCGACCATAGGGTTGAGCAGGGCGTTAAGGGTTGACGCGCTCCTACCGCCCAACATAATGATGGAGCTCAAGACCAGGGAGCCCAGGAGGGTGTTCGAGGTGGCCTTAGCCGGGTACGCCCTAGCGATGGAGGCCCAGTACGGCTCCCCAGTAAACTACGCCCTACTAACCTACGTGTGGGTCAGGCCCGAAGCAAAGGAAATCATGGTCAGGCCTAAGGTAGTCCCTATATCGGAGGACTTAAGGCAGGACTTCATAGACGCGAGGGACGAGAGGAGGGAGATCGTTGAGTACGGCGTCGACCCAGGGAAGCCTAGGGAGGGGTGCCCGCCGGAGTGCCCGTACAGGCATTACTGCGTTAGGGAGGGGTGAGGCGTTGGGCGGGAAGTACATGATCATCGAT
>JALWZB010000048.1 GCA_027002995.1 Desulfurococcales archaeon | reverse complement strand
GTGAAGGCTATGGAATACTGGTTGAGTCCCTAGCACATGACGAGGAAGGGTACTACTCGCCAAACACGGAAGCCTACGAACGTTTGGTAAGGAGGTTAGTTGCTAAGATAGAGAGGAATTCCCACCTTATAGTCGATAATGAGGAGTACTTAACGCGGGGAGCGGAGTACGTGATCTACGCTTACGGCTCTACAGCGCGCTCAGCGTATGCTGTCGTCAAGGAGTTAAAGAGAGAGGGATTGAGGGTAGGGTTATTCAGGCCTAAGGCACTATGGCCGTTCGACGCGGAAAGCCTCAGGAAGGCAACGGAATCCGCAAAGAAGGTCTTCGTAGTTGAAAACAACCTAGGCAAGATGGTCAGGGAGGTTGAGAGGGTTCTGAAGAACAAGGAGGTCATCCCAATAAACGTCATAGATCTGGAGGTCCCGCCCCCAGACAAGATAAGTGAGGAGATCAGGAGGTGGTTATGAAGTGAGTGCGCATCCCCTAGACAAGTACCTCGTCACCAAGCGCCTCCCACACATATGGTGCCCGGGTTGCGGCATAGGTGTTGCCTTAGCTGCAATACTTCGAGCCATCGACAGAAGGGTTCGTGAAGGAGCCCTAAAGCCCGAGAACCTAGTGATGGTTACTGGAATAGGGTGCACCGCTAGGGCAGCCATATACGTGTCCTTCGACTCAGCCCACACAATACACGGGAGAGCAATACCGTTCGCGTCGGGAGCTAAGCTAGCCAACCCCAAGCTAGAGGTAATAGTGCTGGGAGGGGACGGCGACATAGCTGGGATAGGCGGCAATCACCTCCTACACGCGGCTAGGCGTAATATGGACCTCACGGTATTCATGATTACGAACATGGTTTACGCAATGACTGGAGGGCAGGTAGCCCCAACCACGCCCACAGGGATGTACACCACGACAACGCCCAAGGGTAACCCGGAAACCCCAGTCAACGTAATTAAGCTCGTAGCGTACCAAGGCGCGAATTACGTGGCGCGAGCCTCAACAACCCACCCAGCCCTCATAGAGCGCTACACGTACAGGGCTTTAGGGATGGAGGGCTTCAGATTCATAGAGATCATATCACCCTGCCCAGAGATATTCGGGAGACACATAGGGTTCAGGGACCCGGTGGAACTCTACGAGGAAATAAAGAAGAAGTCCAAGTATAAACCGAAGCCATCCCTCGAGGAATCAGACCTTGATTGGGAGAGAGGCTGGGTGCTAGGGGAATTCATTGAGAGAAACGAGCCCGGATACCTAAAGAGGGTCGGGAGGGTGTGAGGTATGAGGCACGAAGTACTCATAGCTGGGAGGGGAGGACAGGGAATCCTCCTCCTGGGGCACGTACTAGGCTTAGCGGCTGCGAAGTACGCTAACCTCTACGTAACAGGGACGGAATCATACGGGGCCGAAACAAGGGGAGGTGATTCACGCGCCGACATAATTCTCTGCGACGAAGCTGGGGAACTGGACTACGTGAAAGTCAGACACGCCGACATAGCGCTATTCATGTATGCTGAGCAACTAAAACGCTACTCGCATTTAGTCAATGATCGAGCAATTGTGTTCGTTGATTCATCATTCATTGCTGGGGAGGACGTTGAGGGGGTGAAGGGTAGTCGACAGTGGCTCGTTAACTACAAGCCCTACACCAACATTGCTAGGGAGGAGCTAGGAACACATAGGGTCGCGAACATGGTTGCATTAGGTCACTTAATCGGAGTAACTAAGGTCGTACCGCCTGAGGCTATTGAGAACGCTATTAGAGAGCTCGTTAGACCTAGGTGGATTGAACTCGATATAAAGGCATTTAGACTAGGCTTAAGCTTAAGGTAGTTCCCCTCAAAAATACTTTCCCCTTAACCACTTCGACGTTTAGAGTAACAATTCTTATTATTTCCCGGACAGAAAAACTCCTTGAGAGAGGAGAAAAACGGAGGCCGAAGGCGCCATTCAGCGAGCAGGGAGCGACGGTTTCCATTAACCCGGAGGTGACGCGCAGGAATGATATGGAGGAGGAACGGAGCACCAAAATGCCCTAGATGCGGGGGGAAGTTGATGGCCTTCACTGAGGCTGAAAACGTTGATGGTGTCAAGAGGGTGCGGTACGTGCTGAGGTGCAAGTCCTGCGGCTACAGAAATGTGTTGCAGGATGTCACGCTGAGGAGATCCCCCCGAGGGGTGTCCGTCTCCATAATGCGACACCGTTTTTAATGAATGCCGCGCGGGAATCCCGTAACGCGCGGTGGTGTGACCTCACCAAATCAATCCCTCCTTATCATGAAAGGCCGTTGAACGGCCTCAGGCTTGCGCGCCCCTCTTTTCTTCCTCAATTATCGCGTCAATAATGTCGGCTAATGCGAATACATGAGGTAGTGGCATGATGAGGAATATCCCGCCAAATTTCATCGAGGATAATTCCCTAAGCACGGCTACCCCACCTTCCCACCCGTGGGTGTATTCCCTAAGGAATTCCTGGAGGAAGCTCTCGTAAGCGGTTAGGTCGGAAAGGTACGCGTACGACGCGAAGAACGTTGATAGTGCGATGTCCCAAGCCTTATGAGTTAAGTCATTAGTTCTAACGGACTGCTCAGCGTCTATCACGTAGACATGCATTGAGTCTTCATCAACGAGGAAGTTCGTCGGCTTAACGTCGCCTAACGCCCACCCCTCACCGTGAATTAGGGCTAATGCCCTTCCAAGGGCTTCGGAGTCCCGTAAATAGTTAATCACGTTGCCTTCAACGTACTCCCTGAGTATCTCTAAGTTCACCTCATCGATATGAACGGGCTTCGGAGTTCTCACGAAACCCTGCCAACCGTAAGTCATGAAATCGAGTTCCCGCTTAAACCTCTCCCTAGGGGATAACGTGAATGGGTAGCTGACGCGAAACAATATCGTTGGGGGGATCCACTTTATGATCCCAACTTCCTTAAGGTATCTCTTCCTCACGTACTTTCTCCCATCTATAATTATTATCTCTGACTGCGAAATTAGGCGGTCAATAAGGGGCGTCAAACCCATTAAGTCCCCGAGGCCTCTCATCAGGTGGGCTAAGCGGTTCAACGGGCTCCCCATAGCGTACCCTCAACCTAATTCCTTACTAGCAGGCAGAGTAATTAATGAAACTGTTTTTCATTACGGCAAGTAAATTTATTACCTTCTCCGGAAACCCATTTAAATAAGGGTGATACCCCTTTGAACGCCCGAATAGTCCCTGCGGTACTTCTAGCCCTTGTAGTTGCGTTAGGAGTTATTGCAGCCTTCGTGACCAGCCCAGCACCAGTGAAGGCGCAGACAAAGAAGGACTCAATATGTATCGTGTATGACATTGGCGGCAGAGGAGACCTAGGCTTCAACGACATGGCATACCTAGGCGCCCAAATAGTGCATGAAAAGCTGGGTTTGAAGATCGTTGCCCTCTCATCGATGAGTCAAGATGACTACCTACCGAACCTGAGGACCTTGGCCAAGCAGGGTAACTGTGTGATAATCATCGGTGTGGGCTTCCTCATGACTGACGCTATCAAGGAGGTTGCTAAGGAGTACCCGAACCAGCTGTTCGCTGGCGTTGACGAATACATACCCAACATGAAGAACGTAATAGGTATCGTGTTCAGGGAGAACGAGGGCTCAGCTCTAGCCGGTGCCCTCGCAGCCCTAATAGCGATTCACTACGGTGCCAGCAAGGTTGGCCTAGTGCTCGGCATGGAGATACCTGTGCTATACAAGTTCGAGGCCGGTTACAGGTACGGCGTGTGGTGGGCGGCCCACTGGTACAAGTGGAAGTTCGGCCAGCAGAAGAACGTTGAGGTGCTTTACCAGTACACGGGCACCTTCAAGGACCCAGCCAAAGGTAAGGAGGCTTCACTGGCTCAGCTACAGCAGGGAGCCATAGTGATATATAACGTTGCTGGCGCAACCGGTTTAGGCATATTCGATGCTGTCCAGCAGTGGGGTACGCAGCACGGGAAAACTCACGGACCGCCCTTCGCCATAGGCGTTGACTCCGATCAAGACTGGATTAAGCCTGGATGGATAATAGCGTCGATGATGAAGCGTGTTGACATGGGCGTCTACTACGCCACGAAGAAAGCGCTTGAGTACGAGGAGGGTAAGATAAGTTCCTACGGAGGTATAATGTCCCTTGGAATCAAGGAGAAGGGTACTGTCCTATCAAGCATTAACGACCTATACACCTTCATGAAGATGGGTGTCGAGGAAGGGGTAATCAAGCCGAGTCAGGAGCAGGAGATAGTGCAGAAGGTGAAGGCAATTAGGGAGTCATTGCCTTCATGGATATGGCAGGCTGTGGACGAGTTAAAGCAGGAGATCCTATCCGGTAAGGTGCAGGTACCGGCGCCGATGAAGAAGGAGGAGATAGAGAAGATAAGGACTGAGTACTCCGTAGCATCACCAGACGCTAAGGGATGGTCATTACCATGGACGCCACCGACAGCTGCAACCACCTCAACATCATCAACGACAACTACTTCAAGCACCATCGCCCCCGCACGTACCTCAACTGTTACGACCACAGTAACTCAGACAGTAACGAAGTCGGCGGTCTCAACAGCCACAACCACCGTGACTCAGCAAGTAACGACAACGAACTGGGGCATTGCCGGCGGTTTACTCATCATCGGTCTAATCATAGGCATAATAATTGGGTGGGCGGCTAAGAGGAAGTAAGGTAACAAGCACTCTTAAACCCCTATAATTTTTCAAAACATTTCATTAGGAAATCTTTTTAGGAAATCTTTAAACTATTTTAACTAATCCCTTCAAAGCATCAGTCAAGCTTATATCCCGGGCCCTAAACACGTAATATAAGGCTGACGATCTTGAGCGCGCCATTAGTACGCGCGGAGAACATCGTTAAGGTTTACCCTGACGGAACCGTCGCCTTGAGAGGAGTGACGTTAGAGGTTAGGGCTGGTGAGGTGTTAGGTTTACTTGGCGAGAACGGCGCCGGTAAGACAACACTCATGAAAATTGTTTCAGGGCTTCTACAACCAACTAAAGGCAAGCTCTTTGTTAAGGGTAAGGAAGTACGCTTCACAATGCCGGCACAGGCATTGAAAATGGGTATAGGGATGGTGCACCAGCACATACCACTAGTCCATAACTTCACTGGACTTGAGAATATCTTACTAGGACTTAGAGGCATTAGGAGAGAGGAGGCGCTAAAGAAGCTCGAGAATCTAATGAAGCAGACGGGACTCAAGGTAAGGTTAGATGTTCCCGTGGAGGATCTCTCCCTGGGCGAGAGGCAAAGGATAGAGATACTGAAGATGCTCTTCCGAGGAGTTACGCTACTCATCCTAGACGAACCCACAACTAACCTAACGCCTGTAGAGACCAAGGATCTATTCCGCCTACTCAGACAGCTTGCTTCCGAGGGTAAGGGAATAGTCTTCATCTCGCATAAGATCAAGGAAGTAATGACGGTAACAGATCGCGTAGTCGTGCTAAGGAAGGGTAAGGTAGTTGGTGAGCTGAAGACCAAGGAAACTAACCCGAAGGAACTCGCCTCCCTCATGGTTGGGAGGGAAGTTGTTTTCACGTACCCGCCGAAGAAGCCTGTAGAGAGGGTTGAGGACTTACTAGTCGTTAAGGACTTATGGGTTACCGATGACCTCGGCAGGCAAGCCGTTAAGGGGGTCTCATTCACGCTACGTTCCGGCGAGATCCTAGGTATCGCGGGTGTTGAGGGCAACGGGCAGAGGGAGTTAGTGGAGGCGCTGACGGGTCTTAGGCGAGTGGATAAAGGTAAAGTTATCTTCAAGGGTGAAGACGTAACCAACGCTGACCCAGCTAAACTCTCCTTCAAGGGCTTAGTCCATATACCTGAGGACAGACAGAACTACGGCCTAGTAATGACGATGACCGTCCTAGAGAACGTGCTCCTAGGTCTCCACAGGTACCCGCAGTTCCTTAAGACAGGAATGATCATTGACTGGAACAAGGTGGCTGAACACGCGAAGGGACTGATAAAGAAGTTCGAGATAGTCGTCAGGTCCCTTAAGTCACCCGCTAGGTCACTTAGTGGCGGTAACCAGCAGAAGCTAATAGTTGCTAGGGAGCTAAGCAAGAAACCGTCAGTGATCATCGCGGCTAACCCCACGAGAGGTCTTGACGTAGCGTCAACACAGTTCGTCAGGAACCTATTAATAGAATTAAGGAATAGGGGAATAGGTGTACTCCTCGTTTCCTCAGACCTCGATGAGGTTCTGGATCTCTCGGATCGTGTCGCGGTGATGTATGAGGGCAGGTTCATGGCTCTCAAACCCACGGAGCAGTACACGATGCAGGAGATAGGTATGCTCATGGGAGGTGTTGAGGTGTGAGCGCGGTTATTGAGGCAATAAAGGAGAAGGCGGAGCCCATAATTAACTCCCTCATAGCCCTCATAATAGGCTTCATAGGCGGTATGCTCGCTATTTACGTGTCAGGGCACGATGTCGGGCAGGCAATGTACCAGCTATATATGCACTCCATAGGTAATCCCTTCGAGAACATCTACCCACTCACTGTCACCTTAACCTATGCTGGCCCGCTAATGCTCAGCGGTTTGGCCTTTGCCCTCTGTGTCAGGGCAGGGCTCTTCAATATTGGTGTTGAGGGTCAGATATATATGGCTGCGCTCGGCGCGGTCGTCGCAACATCGGTCGTTGGCCTTCCGGCACCTCTTCACGCCTTATTGATCATAGCGTCAGCGATAGCGTTCGCCGTCGCTTGGTCAGCCATACCCGCGGCCCTTAAGGTCTTCCGCGACGCTAACGAGGTTGTCGTAACGATCATGCTTAATTACGTAGCGTTCGGCTTCGTGGACTACATAATCTTCAGGTACTTCCCCAACCCCTATGACGCCACAAAATCCATAGTCATACCCCCATACGCTAGGATACCACTACTGGTACCGCAGACGAGCCTATCATGGAATATAGTGATAAGTGTTGCCGTCCTCCTAGTGATTTACTTCCTGCTATGGTACACGAGGCCAGGCTACGAGTTAAGGGTAGCCGGAACTAATCCAAAGGCAGCTAGGTACGCTGGCATAAGCCCGAAGAAGGCCATGGCAACGTCATTCCTGCTCGCAGGGCTTCTTGCCGGTATTGCTGGTCTGGAGAAGGTTGCGGGACTACCACCATCGTATTCAGTAATGTCCAGCCTAAGCAACTTACAGGGCTTAGGCTTCGACGGAATAGCTGTCGCCCTAATAGGTGGTAACCATCCGCTTGGTATAGTTTTCGCCGCAGTGCTGGTGGGCGCACTCCATGCCGGGGCTAGAGGGCTTAACCTCGTGGGCATACCCAAGGAGATAGTGTGGGTTTTCCAAGGCATAATAGTCATATGCTTAGCGGTACCCAATATATACACCCTCATTAAACGTAGGATAGCTTACTTAAGGGGTAAGGAGGTGATTAAGGAATGACCCAGCCGTGGGGAGTTGCACTAGACATAGTCTTCATGACCCTGAGGTCGATGGTTCCAATACTACTTGCCTCAGTGGGTGAAGTAGTTACGGAGAGGTCTGGCGTAGTCAATATTGGTCTGGAAGGCATACTACTCTTAGGCGCCTTCTTCGCAGTAATAGCGGATACCGCAACAGGCTCGCCATGGGTAGGTGTGCTGGCGGGGGCAGCAATAGGTTTAGCTATTGGATTAATGCATGGCATCATATCAACGAAGCTTAAGGGTAATCAAATAGTGGATACCATAGGAGTGAATACCTTCGCCCTCGGCGTGGTGGGCTTCGGTATTTTCGCGGTATGGCATGTGTGGGGCGCTAGGACAATACCCAGTAGCTTAACGATACAGCCCATATACATAGCTGGTAGGGCCCTCTCACCCATGGTGCTGATAGCCCTAGGCATAGCGATATTCACGTACTGGTGGCTCTTCAAAACACCCTTCGGCGCTGCAGTAAGGGCGTGCGGTGAGGACCCAGACGCCGCAGACGTTGTGGGAATAAACGTTGATCTCGTTAGGATACTGGCAACAATATATGGCGCGACCCTAGCAGGGATAGGTGGGGCTTACCTCAGCGTTGACTGGTTCGCAGGAGTCACTAAGGAGATCTCGGCCGGCAGGGGTTGGCTAGCGCTGGCCAACGTAGCCTTCAGCAACTGGAACCCACTACTAGCGATAGGTGGTTCAGCACTATTCGCGTTCTTCGACGCCCTAGTGATGTGGATAGGGCCCATGCCCCAGGTCAACAGCATAATACCGCAGGAGATACTGAGGACCGTACCCTACATAGTAACCATAATAGTGATCTCAGGCGTAATTAAGAGGGTAAGGCCTCCGAAGGCGCTAGGCATCCCCTACAGCAGGGAGTAAGACGAGGTGTTTTAACCCAACAACTACATGATTTGAAGAAAGAATTACCCTCATCCTTACCCGCCGCCTTGGATCTCTAGCACATCAACGCTCTCAGCATATACTTCATCTCCCTGCCCTAAGGAGACATCTAAGCCGCCCAGCATCTTAACGCTGAACCCATTAATTAGCAACACAACCCTAACCCTAGGCCTAACAATATCTTCAGGCTCCTTAAGCCCGAGTTCGTTTGCCTTAGGTCCGAGGGCTTTGATCAAAGCGTTAACCACGTCCCTAACCTTAACTACGTCCCCCTCAACCTCTATGTGGTCGCGACCGATTAAGTCACGTACCCTCCCGTGAAGCCTTACCTTAACCTTCAAGGGTCATCAGGGATTAGTATCTATGTCCCCTATAAAACTTAATAATTATGTTATTGATGCACGGATATTAACGGTAAAGCAGGGATTACTAACATAGAGGCGCCGGCAATGCCTGCATGGTCAGAGGATGCCATACACGTAATACCTCACATAACGGTCATATCCTTCAAGGGAGTGGAGAACGAGGTATTAACCCACGTGACTGAGAACTTAACTAAGGCCTTTTCAGCTAGGCTAAGCGTAATCAAGACGCCTAGGGACGCCCTACGTGACTGCCTCAATGTGACGCGTGGGCAGCTAAATGCCTCCAGAGTGCTGAGGTTAGTGGCTGGACTACGTGACTTATCAGGTGAGGGAGGCATTGCCTTAGGGTTAGTGCCTGACGATGCTTACGTTGAGGGCCTAAACTTCGTCTTCGGGCTGGCGTCCCAGTACCAAGCCGCTGCAGTGGTGTTCTTGGAACGCCTTAAGGATAAGTACGGGTTGCCTAAGGGTATGGGTAGGTACGTTGACAAGGACACATACCTAGGGAGGGTGCTTAAGGAAGTAATGCATGAATTAGGGCATGTATTCGGTCTGAACCACTGCACGAACAGGAGGTGCGTGATGGCGTTCAGCAACAGCATAATGGACACGGACAGAAAGGAGTGGAGGTACTGTCAAGCCTGCGCCGAGCGCTTAAGGGGCTCAGGGATAAGGATCAGTGAGGATTACGTTCTTGAATAAGGGTGCATGGAAACCAAAAATAGCTCAAATGTACTGCTGGGGGCGTCATAGGATCTTATCGAGTATCTCCTCGAGATCCTTCTCGAGCTTGGGCCTTGGCTGCCACATTACGTGGACTGCCTGCACGCCCTGCTTCTTTAGCTCCTTGTAGAAGTACTCTAGGCCAACATTAACTATCTTTACCTCCGACCTGAATAACTCAAGTATCTTCTCCACGTTACTCATCACGATCACCTCCTGCCAACCAAGAATTTCTCATAGAACGACTTAACCAATGCCTCATCGGTCCTCCCAGTCACTATCATGGCGGCGGTAAGCGCCATTAACGCGTTCGTCGGTAGTACTATGACTCCGGCCTCCCTAAGCTTCCTCTCCTGCTCGGCCGCGTTCTGCGGGTCCTCATCAGTTCCTAGGACGTGGGCGAGCACCACTAAGTGTCTTCCGCCCTCCTTAGCTATCTCCTTAGCTTTCCTTATTGCGTCTAGGTGGGCTCCGGCTGGGTCGGGGTGGGAGCCGTACCCTATCACCATGTCCAGCATTAGGACAGCTACTTCAGGGTCCTTAGCTTCCTCCACGATCCTCTGAACCCTTATGGTCGGGTCTATCATTGGGTGCGCCCTACCCGCGGTGAATTCCTCCTCACCGAGGTCGACGACGGAGTTCTCCTTACTTTTCCATGGGTCAGGTAACTGGTAGTCCTTGTTGAGTGGTGTGTTGGACCACACGTCGCCGAGTAGTTCCTGGAATATCACTAGGGATTCGTACGTTAGCGTGCCGCCCGTGAAGAGGCCTCTGAGGTACTTCTGACCTTCACTTAACTTGCTTGCCTCTGCCTCAGCTATCTTCACTACCTCCTCAGGCGGTAGGAAGACCTTCTTTACCGCCTCCTTGTAGAGGTCCTCGCTAACCATCCTAACAGCCTCTAGCGCTGCTGCGTGCAGTGTCCTAGTCTGAACTAACCTGCCCTTAGCAACGGGCGGTATTTCGTAGTCCTTACCGCCTATGAAGCACGTGACGTACTTCTTCTTTCCTTCATTAGCTATGAAGTTGATTATCTTGTCCTGAACGTCCGGTGAGGGCGGCTTAGACACTATCGTGATGACCTGCGTGTCTGGGTCAGCCTCGAATGCCCCCATTGACAGCAACGTCATTATTCCTCCGACCGCACTCTTAACGTCCCTTCCACCAACGCCTATTCCGTGAGTTATTCCTGAGCCCGCCCTAGATATCAGCACGCTGACTTCCTGAAGCCCTGTTCCGGCAGCGGCGACTATGCCTATGGGGCCGCGATTAACCACGTTCGCGAAGG
This sequence comes from Desulfurococcales archaeon, assembly GCA_027002995.1. Lineage (GTDB taxonomy): Archaea > Thermoproteota > Thermoprotei_A > Sulfolobales > NBVN01 > WAOL01. The sequence continues at coordinate 12,656 of JALWZB010000048.1, read as the reverse complement.
CTACAGCGACACCATTGATTATCGATGTTCCTGCCTCAGGACCCATGACTAGTAAGCCGCGTTCAGCGGCGAACCTCTTCAACTCTATCTCATCCTCTAGTGGCACGTGATCGCTGAATAGGTGGACGTGGATCCCGCGCTCTAGGAACGGCTTAACCACTTCCTTAGCGTACTGCCCGGGAACAGAGACTAACGCTAGGTTAGCACCGGGCAGGTGCTCGATCGCAGACTCGATGCTGTAATAGTAGGTTTCGACCGTGGTCGGAGCCGTCAGCATCTCCTCTATCTTACTTATGATTCCCTCAATATCCGCGCTGTCCTCAGCCTTGACAGCTATGATCATGTCATTCTCCCCAGCTTCCCTCCCCTTCCTCGTGAGGAGGCCTTGCTTCTCTAGCAACTCCTTATTGAGTTCAGTACCCATGACTACTGCGGCGTCAATCACGCCTGGTAATTTCTTCGCCTCCTCGCTTAGGTGGAGTAACTGAACGGAATCCCTGAAGAAGTTCTTCTTAACTACATTCCTAACTGTTGGCAAGTTGAGCACCAGATAAGATATAGTTCGCCGAGCAATTAAAGCACTACTTAGATTCTCTAAGGGGTGACTGAAGGAAGCTTAAAAATTCCACAACCAAGAGAGCATGGGCGCCGTAACCTATGCGCGCGGACTTCCGCGAGGTGGTGAGGGTCAATAACTTCACGCTAATTGTTAGAGAGCCGGAAACGCCTGAGGAGCATAGGGAGTTAATGGAGGTCGAGAGGCTAATATGGAGTTCCGACTACCGTGAGGTCTTCCCCTACCACATAACGATACCTCTACTCGACATTGGAGGGGTCGTGCTGGGGGTCTACGATGCTGACTCAGGTAAGCCTGTCGGCGTGATAGTCATGATGCCTGGCTTCAGGGGCGGTAGGCCCTTCCTCTACTCCCACATGTTCGGGCTCGCTAAGGAGTACAGGGGGAAGGGAGTGGGGTCTAAGCTCAAGGAGATTCAAAGGAAGGTTGCGTTAATGAAGGGGTACGACCTAGTTGAGTGGACCTACGACCCCCTCCTCTCCGTGAACGCGTGGTTCAACTTTGTCAAGTCAGGCGTCATAGCAAGGAAGTACAAACCCAACTACTATGGGTTCGTTGACTTCGAATACAATAGGAGGATTGAGTCCGACAGGTTACTGGCGGAGTGGCACCTCAAGTCACGAAGGGTCGAGGAGAGGATGGCGGGTAAGGGAAGACACGAGCCAATAGAGTACTTCCTAAACAAGGGCGCTGAGATTGCGCTAACAACGGAATCCACTAACAACGCCTTCCGAGCCCCACGCGAACCCAGACTCTGGCTCAACGAGGAACTCATAGTAATTGAGGTGCCGAAGAACTTCGTCGAGATGCAGGTGAGGAGGCATAGCCTCGCTAGGGAATGGAGGCTTAAGGCGCGTGAAGCACTAACACATTACTTAAGTAGGGGGTACGTAGTCTTCGAATTCACTAGGGGCGAGAGGGAGCGGGACAGGTTCTACTACGTCCTCTGGAAAGTGGACCCAGCCCGCATCCTGAGGGGTGATTACCCGTGAGGATCCGTAAGGTTACGCTCCACTACGTCAAGTTACCCATGAAGCAATCCTTCACAACAAGCTTCGGAACCGAGAGCGTGAGGCACACACTAATCCTTAAAGTGGAGGAGTCAGGCGGGGAGGTTGGTTGGGGTGAGGTAGTCGCTGACGGCGGGCCCTGGTATAGCTACGAAACCGTCCACACCGCGTGGCACGTGATAAGGGATTACATCGTGAAGATGATCGCCGGTAAGGACGTAACGCCCGAAAACTTCCCGAAGATAGTGAGCAGGATAAGAGGCCATAACATGGCGAAGGCTGGGGTGGAGTTCGCGCTATGGGATCTTAAGGGGAAGATCGAAGGCAAACCCATCAAGGACTTACTTGGAGGGGTTAGGGACGAGGTTCCGATAGGGCTAAGTGTGGGCGTCATAGGGGACGTCAAGAGGCTCCTTGACGAGGTTGAGGCAGGCCTCAATGCGGGCTACCACAGAATAAAGCTAAAGATAAAGCCCGGATGGGACGTCAACCCCGTTAAGCTTATCAGGAAGGAGTTCGGGGACATACCCCTACAGGTGGACGCGAACGCCGCATACACGCTCAGCGACGTGGGGGTATTTCGGGAACTGGACAACTACGGCTTACTCATGATTGAGCAACCACTCCACTACGACGACCTAGTAGAGCATGCAGAGCTTCAGAAAGCAATCAAAACACCGATATGCTTGGACGAAAGCATCAAGAGTCTAAGGGACGCTAAAGCAGCCCACAAGCTAGGCTCATGTAAGATAATAAACATAAAGCCAGGCAGGGTGGGAGGCCTCACCGAGACGAAAGCAATTCACGACTTCGCAGAAAGCGTTGGTATGCCCGTGTGGATAGGGGGCATGATAGAAACCGGGATAGGGAGATCATTCGCGGTAGCAGCCGCAACCCTACCCAACGTAAAGTACCCGAACGACATCTCACCAAGCACGAGGTTCTGGGAGGAAGACCTAATCGAACCACCATGGCTACTAACAAGCAATGGCACGCTCAGAGCCCCCAATAAACCCGGGATAGGGGTTGAGGTAATCGAGGAGAGGGTTCTGAGGGAATCAGTGAAAATTGAGGTAGTGACGGTATAATGACTTAGGTCCACAGAGCAATGAAAGCGATATTTAGGCTCTCAAAAGATCCCTTCGGGGTTACTTCCTTTCCTCGTCGGTACAGATCGCCACTAGGCGGCAGAACGCTGACTCGCCGCCCACGAACTTGAATGGGAATGCTGAGATTAAGCACCTTCTGTTCAGCACCTTCTCTATTTCTCCACCAGCGTTCTCAACGTGTAGCACACCGTATGGGAAGAGGTACGTGTGCATTAGCTGGAAGTTCTCTGGCCACGGCATGACTTCCTGTATCTTCTTGCCGTGCTTCTTCTCGAACTCCTCGACTATGTCTGGTCTCAACCTCCTTATCGGGGTGTTGAGTGGGTGGTCCTGCGAGCCGGCGTCGACGGCCGTCCACCTTATCTTGTTCTTGATTAGCCAGTCGGCGAACTCCTTCGTTGGGCCGGGATGCTTGAGCATGTACCTGACGACGTCAGCTGTTGGCTGGTAGTACGCGTACTTGCTGTAGCCCGTGTATATTACGAGTATGTCGTACGGCTTCAGCCCTAGGTTGTAGGACCTTATCTTCTCCTCGATTAGGTCTGAGGTGTATATGTCTAGGTCGGAAACGTCCTCACTGATGTCTACGATAATGCCCTCACCGATCCAGTACTCGATGGGTATGGACGCAATGTCCAAGCCCGCTGAGTCAAAGTGCAGTGGCCCGTCCATGTGTGTGCCGATGTGTAGTGGGGTCTGAATGTACTGTGCGCCAACGCCGTGCTCGTAAATCACCTTAATCCACTTGAACTCGAATGGCGGGTATGTCGGGAATGGTGGGCTTAACGGGCTGAGCGGTTGTGATAGGTCGTAGACCTTAGCGTTAGCCCAGTCTACAACCTTGCTCCAGTCGTAGGAGGGCTTCTTCTCCCATACTTTAGCGGTGAATTCCTCCAGAATGTTGTTTGGACGAGGCTTCCATTTATCGCGGCTGAAGTATATGGACAAGATTAAACACCATGAACTATTGAATGAACAGAAAAATAAACATAACTTAAAACAAACGGATAAACAGGCGTCAAGGAGCTAGAGCGAGGGTCTTCTCTAGGTAATCATAATTCAAACTAAGCTTAACCCCGCACCCTCAACGAAGGCATCGAAGCACGGCAGGGGATCCATGTCGGAAGCAACGCAGGCAGCGATTAAGCACCCAAGCCCCATTGAACCCCCGGAATCATGACCTAAGGACAGGAGCGTTATCAAGGACTCCAGCATCCCGTCAGCATTCCCCCTCACGAAGGAAGCTACGGCTCCGTCAATCCCTTCATTAAGGTTAAGCATGATTAACTCGCGCATAATGGCAGCGGAAAGCATGTTAGTTCGTGTCACCAGCCCACGCAAGTCAACGCTTAGCCGGTCACCCTTCACCAACCCTCTATCAACTAAGGCGTTGATGGTGGCGGCGAAACCGCTTACCACGTCATCGGCTGAAGGTGTGAGTCCATGGCCTAAGCCAACAAGCTTGAGTAAGCCATCAAAGACTCGGGCTGGGGCAGGCGGTTCAGAGGTGCTTTTCTTAATTGCATTCCTTATGGCGAGTAGGACCTGGGGGTATGGTACGGAGTCCGTCGTTGCTGCGGCGTAGCCGAAAGCCCTAGCCACCGAAAGTAACTCTTTAAGGGTAAGGAACGTAGCCTCGCCGTGAAGGGAGCGGTAGGCGGGTCCCCACATTACTGCGTCATTAAGGTGGATGATGAGTTCATTGCCTTTGGAACAGAGTGATAAGCCCACGCTTGACTCGTTCACAGGCATTGTACGCATGCCCACGTCCGCAGGGTTAAGCATGCCTTCGAAGCCGTTAGGCAGAGTAGCTATCTCAGTCCAAGGAATGTTTACAGTGAACGACGCCCTCAGCGGCTTGGTGGTTATAGTAACTAATCCACGATTGCGTAGAAGCACGTTAATGGTGTTCCTGAACACCCAAACCCGCTCCACTACGTGGTCACTGTCTTGGCGAGCATGAAAAAGGAGTTTTCGCAGCACTTCAGCACCGACCGCTCGTGCTGTGAGCTCTGTCCTCATGCGTGCACTCACTAACCTAGGCCTTACTATATGCCGTACTTCTGAGCGAACCTGCGTAGCGCGGCTTTAAATGGCTCTATGGGGAATTGCACTATTCCTGCTCCCACTTGCCCCACGCCCGGCTCCCTGTGTGCTATGCCGGTGTTTATTGTCGGCGTTATTCCGGTCTTCACGACCTTCCTGATGTCCACCCCTGTTGGTGTTCCTTGGAAGCCTAGGTACGGTATCGTGAAGTACTTGTGCTTAGTGTACGTTATCTCGTACATCCTCTTGGTGTTCTCGATAGCGAATTCAACGGTGCTCCCTACGTAGCTGATTATGGCTGGTGCGGCAGCCATGGCGAAACCTCCGAAGCCCGCGGTCTCGGTTATTGATGAGTCACCTATGTCTGGGTTGGCGTCCTTCTCTGAGTAGCCTGGGAACCAGACTCCCTTAGGTATCGGTGCTGGCGCGGTGAACCACTCCTCACCTAAGCTACTCACCCATATGCCTATGTCCGTGCCGTTCCTGGTCATGACCGTCACTATGGTGCTGTACTCTATGCCGTGCGCGGCGAGCGTCATTAGCTTGGCGGCCGCCATACCCATGTTCAGCGGGAATATTATGTTCCTAGCTATGAAGTTGTACGCGGCGATCACGTCCTTTCTGTCGATTCCTGTGGAGAACATGTACGGCGATATTTCCTTGAGGAGGAGGGCGTTCGCGGCAACGTACCTGTTGTGGCACTCGTCACCCATGTGCAGGGCTTGAGCTATTATGTTCTTGAAGTTCAGCCCAGGCTTTTCGTCCTTCCTAATCTCGTCTATCGTTGCCTTAAGTACTGGGTAGAGCACCTCAGCCATCCACTTCAGCCTGTCGATGACTTCCTTGCCGTAGGCACCGTACCTCAGCACCTTGCCTAGGCCCTCATTCATGTTCGTGTATGCGTAGTTGCCGAACTTCGGGTCATAGAATATGAAGACAGGCATGGAAGGCGATACTACGCCAGCCATGGGCCCTACAACGCGGTGCGGGTGTGTGGGCTCGAACACCACCTCACCTGTCTTAAGGAGCCTCTCCGCCTTCTCAGGGGTGTCGGCCCACCCCTCATAAATCACAGCCCCGATTAATGCGCCCTTAAGGGGACCAGATGCCCTATCCCACGTTATGGGTGGGCCGGCATGCAGTAACTTCATGCCCTTAAGGTCGGGTATGACCTTCTTAGCCACACCCATGTCGACCCAGTGCGGCTCGGATTCCATCATCCGCTCAACGGCTTTCTTGTTTGCTTTCTCGATCTCCTCCTTTATGGAGGATGAAGCCAATGTTGTTCACCAGTACATTATTTACGTAAAACACATTAAAAGTAAGCGTTTCTATGAAGAAATCATCAATGCTGTGAAGTTATCTCTCAATAGTATATTTCTGTTTATTTGGGCAACACTTTTATCTTCGAACCCTCATAGTAGTATATGTGGTTGACCCGCCATGCCGTACGAAATTCCTGTAAGGACAACACTTAAGGACGGTAAATACTCGGTCAAAGCTGAGTGGATCGAGGCATTCCTGAGACCCCCAAGGTCACCACTACTGGACAGGCCCTACGAGCCGAAGCTCGTCGAGCTACGTGGCGGCAGGAAAATGGTTGTGAGGATGGCTACCGAGAAGGACATACCGCTAATACTGGACGTCCTCAGAGACATGATAAACCTACAGATAGACGTCGACTTCTTCGACCTCGTCGCCGCCAGGACATACGCGGAAATACTTGCCTACATCAGGAAGAGGATTAAGGACGAGTGGATCATGATTGGCGTCCTCGAGGATGGCACACTCGCAGGTCAGGTCAACGCTAGGCTCTGGAACGACAAGATAGCCATAAGCCTTCACACCATAGTGTTCAAGCGCAGGATCGGTGCTGGCTTACCGCTCTACCTAGCGAAGATGGAGTACGCCTTCGAGACCCTGGGTATAGAGGAGTGGTGGCCTACCTTCGAATCATACTACGGCTTCAGAGAGTTCGTTCTCAAGCTAGGCACCCATCAGAAACCATACCCAGAGTACCAGCACGAGCTAGGAGGCGCTACGGTGTTCTACAATACCCGCGACGACTGGTTCAATTATATAAAGCCAACCTGGAAACAATTACTAGGCACGAGGCCCGTGCCCGAGGACCTCCTGAAGATAGCTGAGAACCCGAAGAAACCTGACATTAGGGAGGAGTTCGCTGACTTTCTCTAGGACACAGCACGTTCCAAGTTAAAAATCCTCGAGGAACACCAGCTTTTCTCTTCAACCACAATAACTTCTGGTTACTGTTGTCGCCAAGTATTCAGGTAAGGTGACTGGGATCTCGGGAGAGAAAGTTAAGGTAGAACTCAAACTACGGCCGTCTCCATGACCTCAATGCCTGTGGATTTCACGATGAACCTTATCCTCCTTCCCTTTAATTCATCAACTCTCTTTAACTCCGAAATCTTCCGGAGTACATGTCTCCTCACATTAAGCACCTTCTTCACGAAGAACACACTAGCCACAACTAGAGAGGCGCCCACCAAAGTCATTATGACTGGATCCATTGTTGACCACGACAGGTAGATGCCGGCTACCCACATAGCCACGTAAAGTAGTGCGCTCGCTATTAAGTTACTCCTGATGCCCTTCAATGCCTCCTCAGGTCCCCCTTTGGGATCGCCTCCCTCACGCTTCTTTAAGCTCCTTAGCTCAACACCATTCATCGTTAGTACCTTCCTAACGAATAAGTATAGGTCGAGACTGCCGAACGTCTTTATTGAAGGTATGAATACGGCGTCAGCGCTAACTTTCCTATTATGAATATCTGTGAGTAATTTGCTTAGCTCTGGATACTTGCCCCTAAACCTCACAGTTTCTGAACGTTCTCTATATATTCTTAATACCCTATACCCAAGCTCTTCGACCTTCCCTTTGATGTCGTCTTCCGTGTCGAACTCGTAAATTATGGCTACGGGTTTCGCACCTTCTCTCCCGCTATTATTGCTCCCCCTTAGCTCTAGGTCGGGGTTGAGCGTCCCCACCATGTTCATCACTTTAGGATAATGCATTCGCGGTTAATTAAGGAAGATGCATACTTAAGCAATAAATAATTTTTAAGTACATCATCTTAGCTGTAGGTGATCAATACACGTAATTAGTGGTAATGGGTGTTACTGGAGTGATACGCTGTTGATTCGTTAATAACTATATTTACCAAGTTTAACACTCTTATAGCATACTTCTAGTTAAAAGAGAATAATTTTCAACGTATACGATGTTTTTATTAAGTACTTTTGATATAAACTAATATCGAATAGTTCTGAGAAGGGTGTGGCTCTATGACTTCTGAGCCTGAAAAGGAAGTCACGAAGCCTAAGATTAGATCCTTTAAAGAGTGGCAGGAGTATGCCAGGAAGGCACCTAAGAAGTGGATGATTTACGGTATCGAGGACAAACCTAAGTCACTAATTGAGACAATATTCCTAGGTCTGCAGCAGTACTTCATCATGTTTGGCGCAACCGTCGCTGTACCCATGCTCGTTGCTGGATGGATAAAACAATACTACCAAATACCTGACCCCGTGTTCAGAGCGTTAGTTACTGAGCTGATTACTATACAATTCTTCGGTGCAGGCATCTGCACCTTGTTGCAGACGTGGCCTAAAACAGGTTCGGGTCTGCCAATCATTCAGGGATCGTCCTTCTCGTTTCTAGGGTCGCTCTTCGCCATTATTAGTGCTACGGGAATAATAGCTAACGCGGAGGGGTACAGCAACGTTCAGCAATTCATAGCTAGCACTGACCCATGGCTTAGGGCGACCACGATACTCCGCTACACTACCGGCGCCATAATTGGTGCGTCGTTCTTCGAGATAATCCTAGGGTATACCGGGATCATGGGTAAGCTTAAGAGGGTGTTGACACCCGTCTCCATAGGTCCCACGATAATCTTGATAGGTCTGTCGTTATTCGGTGCCCCAGCAGCTATGAATGTGCCGAGTTGTTGGTGGGAAGCGATGCTGGTTGTGGGGCTTATAGTGACTCTGAATCAGTTAATAGGCAGAAGATTCGTTAAGGTTCAAATGTTTTCGATAATAACGTCGCTAGTTATTGCGTGGGTCATAGCCGCGATCCTGACGGTTAGTGGGGCGATCTCAGGCACTGCCTGCGCTGTGAACTTCATGACGTTGCAGACCGTTGTGGAGAAAGCATACTACTTTAGACCCCCGATACCGTTCCCGTGGGGACTGCCTAGGATAATGCCTGCGTTCGCCCTAGGGATGATTGCCGCCTACCTAGCTTCGATGGTCGAGTCCATCGGAGACTACCACTCAGTAGCTAGGATGTCTGAAGCCCCGCCACCCACTGAGGACATGATTAGCAGGGGCTTGGGTGCTGAGGGTTTAGGCTGCCTTATCGGCGGCATCTTCGGTGCTGCCGGTGGCTACACTAGCTACTCAGAGAACATTGGTTCAATAGGCTTAACTAGGGTCTCAAGCAGGTACGTCTTCCAGGTTGGCGGCATACTGATACTCTTCCTGGGTGGCATGATAACGATATGGGGTGCCTTTATGGCGTCGATGCCCGGCCCAATAGTCGGTGGTCTCTACCTAACGGTATTCGGCCTAATCGCCGCGGTCGGTGTCTCCGTAGTATCCATGGCTGACATGAAGTCCTCTAGGAACCTCTTCATAATAGGCATAGCTATGTTCGCCGGTCTAGCAATACCGAATATGGCTAGCGCCATGGATCCATGGCTACAGAGTCTACCTCTAAGCATTAGGTGGGCTGGAGACATACTCAAAGTAATTGCTGAGACAGGCATGGCCGTGACAGCCATAATAGCGATCTTCCTAGACAATATAATACCTGGAACGCCAGAGGAAAGAGGAATAACCCATCCAGAGTGGGCTGGTGAATAAAAGAGCACTTAATTTTTAAACACCCTTAATCAAATACTTCCCTTCTCGAAGATTCAGGAAGAGTAATTCAACACCTTACTTTCTGCTCAGAATAGCTAGGAACGTAATTCCGATAACTATGACTGAATGGCCCTGCAACCAATTAGTCAAGGCCTGCATTACGTGCTGACACGCCATGTGGGTTTGCAGGCGTTGATTCGTACGATATGCTAGCGAGGGCTTAGCCGAGAGACAAAGTCTCGCCGGAGGAGTACAGGATAATTGCTTGGACACTGTCATCCCTCCTAATCCCTGAGAAGTAAGCTCTTTGCGTGCCAGCTATCCGAGCTTGTTCCCGCAATAATGACGCCGCCCTTTGCTACAGTGACGTAGACGTAAGTAACGGAACAGATTCCCCCAAGGGTGTTAAGTGATGTGTGAGGGTAGCGTGGGTGAGGAGTGAAATAGTAACGATCAAAGCAGTAATCGCCAGCATGGCGACCTTCAATTATATACCTAAAACGGTTAATTAGACAGTAACTCAAACGACTTTGTCTTGATGGTCATGTCGCAAAGGTTCTTACTGAAGTAGCCTTTCACTGGTGTGTACGTGCTTCCTCAACCACAACATGAGGGAGTTCATGACCTCAATCACTTCGCGGTGAAGCATTTTCTGCACTAACTGCGGCTTGTAAGGATACAGCGCTACCCCCTCCGTGACACTGACGGTGTGTGTTACCTTAGTGTATGAGGTGAATAGCACGTCCCACGGTGTGTAGGGAGCGGTATTCCAGGTCTCAAACATCTTATCAGCGATGTACTTCACGACCCCCTCCTCATACCCATCATCAACTATCAGTACTATGTTGTAGAAGAAGAACGTCATCGACCCCTTAGGCCTTCTCCTCTCGAACAGCTCGCTAATGTCCTCTAGTTCCTTCAATGTAAGTGTATCGACGACCCTAGTGAGGAAGTATATGATTCTGCTTTTAAGCCCGACACGCCTCAGCTTCTTCCTTGCCTCCCACGTTCTCGGATCTACATCACTTACGTCGTACCCCCTCTCCCGAAGCATGTCTCTAAGTTTTGAGAAGATGACGGCGCCAGTCACAGTCAATCGGTACCACGCATGTAGTATAAGACATTAGGCTTTATAACTGTGGCACGTAACTACTGTATTTGGTTCTACCCATGAATGGATCGGAAAGACCCGAGATCCGCAAGTTAAGGGAGATGAAGGAGAGAGCCCTTCTCGGAGGCGGTAAAGCGGCGATAGAGAAGCAACACGCCAAGGGTAAGTTAACGGCGCGGGAGAGAATAGAACTCCTCATAGACCCGGACTCATTCCTTGAGGTCGACATGCTCGTAAGGCATAGAGCCACGGAGTTCGGCATGGAGAAGAAGTGGGCATACGGGGACGGGGTCGTCACGGGATTAGCGAAGGTTGGTGGCAGGCGCGTAGTGGTGATAGCGCAGGACTTCACGTTCATGGGCGGCTCGTTAGGGGAGATGCACGCCGCCAAGGTCGTCAAGGCGATGAGCTACGCGTTAAGCACGGGCGTCCCAGTAATATTCCTCAACGACTCCGGAGGCGCCAGGATTCAAGAGGGTGTGGACTCCCTCAAAGGATACGGCGACATATTCTACATGAACGTCCAAGCCTCAGGAGTAATCCCGCAGATAGCTGCGATAATGGGGCCATGCGCTGGCGGCGCCGTCTACTCACCAGCACTAATGGACTTCATAGTTATGGTCAGGAAGACTTCCTTCATGTTCATAACTGGGCCGCGAGTAGTGAAGCAGGTAATCGGCGAGGACGTGGATGAGCAGCAGCTTGGCGGGGCTGACGTGCACGCGACGAGGTCAGGCATGGCTAGCTTTATAGCAAACAACGATGAGGAGGCTATCAACATAATCAAGAAGCTCCTCACGTACCTACCCAGCAACAACATGGAGGACCCACCATACGAACCCACAAACGATAACCCAAACAGGATGGATCCGGAGCTAGATACTATAATCCCGGAAGACCCCAACGCGCCATATGACGTAAGGGACGTAATAACCAGAGTTCTCGACACAGGCACGTTCTTCGAGGTCTTCCCGCAGTGGGCTAGGAGCGCCGTGGTAGGGTTCGGCAGGCTAGCCGGTAGGGTTGTGGGCATCGTCGCTAACCAGCCGAACTTCATGGCGGGAGTCCTAGACATTGACTCATCCGATAAGATAGCGAGGTTCGTGCGGTTCTGTGACGCATTCAACATACCCATACTAACGTTCGTTGACGTGCCAGGCTATCTCCCAGGCACTAGACAGGAGCACGGCGGAATAATAAGGCATGGAGCCAAGATACTCTACGCCTACAGCGAAGCAACCGTACCCAAACTAACGGTAATCCTCCGTAAGGCGTACGGCGGCGCGTACATAGCTATGGGCTCAAGACACTTAGGAGCGGATTTCGTCATTGCGTGGCCAACAGCGGAAATAGCCGTGATGGGTCCCGAGGGAGCCGCCCAAATAATCTGGAGAAGGGAACTAGCCGCGATCGAGGACCCGCAGAAGAGAGCTGAAAAGCTGAAGGAATTCGCGCAGGAGTACCGTGAGAAAATAGCTAACCCATACGTAGCCGCCGCAAGAGGGTACATAGACGCAGTGGTAGAGCCTAAGGAAACCAGGCCGGTACTCGTTAAAGCGCTGGAGCACCTAATAACTAAGAGAGAAATTAGGATTAGGGTACCACCCAAGAAACACGGCATAATGCCCGTGTGAGGTCGGGGTGAAATGACCTCACAACTACTAGCTGAAGGCCTCGTGATGGGCATCCTAGGATACACTATGACCTTCGTAATACTAATCATATTAAGTGTGGCTATGTATGTAACTTCCAAGATAGTTTCAAGGACGGAGAAACAGGCTAGGGCCTCGACCCTCAAACAGGAGGCGATCCCAGCACCTGCCGCTCAAGTAGCGGAGCTAAGCCCGGAGGAAGCCGTGGCCGTTGCCACAGCTATTCACGCTCTCCTAACAGAGGCGTTACCCCGAGCAC
>JALWZB010000047.1 GCA_027002995.1 Desulfurococcales archaeon | reverse complement strand
TAGTTATAAACCGCCGACAGACAAGTGCTAATGGGCCGGTAGCTCAGCCTGGAAGAGCGCTCGGTTGGCATCCGAGAGGCCCCGGGTTCAAATCCCGGCCGGTCCACCACACCGCCTTTGAACCTTTCCATTAAGTTATCCACAACATAATGTACTAGGCGTCTGAACCTACAAAGGTATGTCCGATAATACACTCCCAGTACTTATTGGTGACTATTTGAGAGAAGCAAGGTGGGGTGAACATTGTTAGAAAGTCTGAATATTGATAGATGCTAACGTGAATTTACTCATTGTGGGGTAACTCAATGAGTACTTACGATACTGCGATAGTAATAAGCTCGAAGCAGATCTCCGACCTTCCATACATGCTAGCTCTTTGCTGAATCACTCAATCGCTAACTGAACCCTATATCACTAGGGAGAGTGAATCGAGTACCCTCGGCGCGTATAGTTCTATGTCCTGCGGCAGTGGGAGTGTCTTCTTCTGTATCTTCTTGCTTATCGAGTTTGCTAGAGCGCGTATCGCTTCCGGCTCACCATGATTCAGTATGATCCTTTTTGGCTTGGGGTTTATGTTGGCTAGGTACGCTAGTAACTGCCTATGGTCTGAGTGTCCTGAGAAGCCCTCTACTGAGTGTACCTCCATGTTTATCCTTATGGTCTCTATCTTATCTCCAACTACGACGTTGACTTCCTTTATCGGTGAGTCTGACTCCATCCTGTCCTTTATTTTCCTGCCTAGAGTGCCTTCCACTTGGTAGTTCACGAAGATTAAGGTGTTCTTTGGGTCAGGCGCCATGAGCCTGAAGTACTCGACCGCTGGCCCGCCTGTCAGCATGCCTGACGTGGCAATTATTATGCATGGTTCTTCCGACTCAACGATGTCTGCCCTAGCCGTTTTACCCTCAAGCACCTTGAACGTCTTGTAGGTGAACGGGTTCTCTGCGGAGTATATCTTCTCCCTGACCTCCCTTGAGAGGAGTTCTGGGTAAGCCGTGTGTATGGCTGTTACTTCATTAATCATGCCCTCTATGTAGACCGGTACCTCCGGCAGAGCCCCGGACTGCATGGCGAACGCTATTATGACCATTACCTCCTGCGCCCTACCCACGGCTAGGGCGGGTATTAGGACCTTTCCTTTACGCTCTATTGTTTTCTTTATGAGGTTTATGAACTCCTCCTCAGCCTCCTTCCTGGGCTTCTGCACCACGCCGCCATACGTTGACTCCATGATCAGCGTGTCTACTCTAGGGAATTCCGTGTGTGCCTTGTTAAGCAACCTTGTCCGGCCGAACTTGAAGTCGCCTGTGTAGACTATGTTGTGTAGGCCTGAGCCAACGTGCATGTGCACCATTGCCGAGCCCAGTATGTGACCAGCGTTGTACAGCGTTATCCTGATGTCTGGCGTGATATCCGTTACTTCACCGTACTTCAGCGGTATCGTGTGTAGTAACGCCTTATGCACGTCCTTTATGTCGTAGGGAAGGGGCTTACCCTCCCGCTTAGAAATGTCTAGGAGGTCCAGCTGAAGCAGCACCATGAGGTCCCTAGTCGCTTTCGTTGCGTATACGGGTCCCTGATAGCCGTACTTAAATAGGAAAGGTATTAGGCCGCAGTGATCTAGGTGGGCGTGCGTTAGCACGACAGCATCTATTTCCTCCGGGCTAATGCCTAGCGCGTCAAGCCTCGGCATCATTTGCTTCACTGAAGGTGCGCTCGGGTTGAAGCCGAAGTCCAGCAGTACTCTAGACTCCGCAGTCTCCACTAAGATTGCTGAGCGCCCTACCTCCCTGAAGCCGCCGAGCGCCGTTATCCTTAGGTACTGATCCTTGAATATTGTTTCCCTATGTATCCTCTCGCCGACAGCCCTCAGGACATCTCTCCTGTAGTCTGACTGCGCTATCATGTAGTTGAGCGCCGCCTCGAGAATCTTCGAGCGGAGCGGTGGTTCGCGGACTATGGATGGTCTCCACCCGGTCTCCACGAATATTATATTGTAGAGTAGCTTCCTGTCGTGGAAGAATATCTCGGAGTTCCGTGCCCTGATAATGACTTCGCCCAATACCTTGTCGAACGATATGTTCTCTGGCTTGACGCCAACGCTTTCGGGGAGGAGCTGCAGTATTCTTTTCTTGGCTTCCTTCTCGGGTAGCCTAGCGCTTTCATCGACCCTTATGACTATTCTCTTTCTGAGGGTCTTGGCAAGAGTCTTTATGATTCCCTCATTCTCGATAATGAACTTGACGTTCTTGACGTAGATAGCTATTACTGGTCCTTCGAACTCCACCCTGGTTAGCTGTGCTTCTGGTGGGATTCTTTTGAATATTTCCTCAACTATCCTCTTACGAACCCTATCCACAAGCCCCATGACGGCCCTTACCTCGGAAAAGAGTATATCTTCACGTAATCCTTGGTGACTACCGCTACATCAACTGCTTCACCGGTGAACACGTCTCTCCGTATAGCTGACCTAACGGCCTTAACGGCTAAGTTAATTGCGTCGTCAATGCTTAAATCTTTACTGTACTCCGCCTCAAGAATGCCTACGGCCACGGGTGATCCCGAACCTGTTACCGCGTAGTCCTCCTCGACGTAGTCCCCGAACCACTCGATCGCGTATAGGCGTGGTTCGTCGTCATACCCGCCAAGGAGGAGCTGAACTATGAATGGGTAATACTTGTATGAGTTCAGGAGGAGGCCAAGGTATGATGCGAGTGACTTTATGCTTATAGGCTTACCCGTCTCCATCTTATGCTGCCTAGCGATATACTGGAGTTGAGATGCGAGCATCTGGGCATCCGCCACTAGGCCCGCCGTAGTCATGACTACGTGATCATCTATTTTGACGATCTTCCTCACTTTCTTGTGGGCTATGTAGTAGCCTGTGCTCGCCCTTTTGTCGGCGGCCAGGACTACGCCGTCCTTCACTTTCAACCCGACCGTAGTTGTTCCATGAATAACTCTAGCCACGGTTAAACACCCACTAACCTGTTACTTACCTGCTACGGTGTAAACCTTAATTAGTAAAATAAAGGTTACTGGTATGAAGGTGTTGCAGGCTGCAAAGTATTCAAGAGTCATCACTGCACGTGATTGACCTGCCGAAGAAAATCGTGATAGGTAACGATACCATTGATACTATTCCTGCGGTAATTAAGGAACTAGGTCTTGGGGATAGAGTATACATAATAACGGGTCCTAAGGTCAGGACCATTGTAGGAACTAGGGTCGAGCGAATTATTAGCGAACAAGACCTGAACTATGAGGTAGGGATCGTCAAGACCTCGAACATAGGGGACGTGGAAGCCCTCCTAGATCACATTACTGAATTTAAGCCTACCGTGCTAATAGGCTTAGGCGGTGGGAAAGCGATAGATGCTGCAAAGTTCGTTTCCTCCAGGACGAAGGTGCCCTTCATTAGCGTTCCGACGGCCGCATCGCACGACGGGATAGCATCGCCGTTCGCATCCATTAGGGGTTTAGGGAGGGTAACGTCGGTTAAGGCGTCACCGCCACTAGCGATAATAGCTGACGTGAAAGTCATAATGAAGGCACCCCCCAGACTCCTCAAGGCAGGTGCCGGGGACCTTGTAGGGAAGTTCACCGCTGTTCTTGACTGGAGGTTAGCCCATAGGCTGAAGGGAGAGTACTACGGCGAGTACGCCGCCTCACTCTCACTGCTTTCCGCGAAGCACGTCCTGAGCGCCGCTAACCTCATATCCCTCATGAAGCCTGAAGCCGTGAGGATAGTGCTTGAGGGGTTGACTAGCGCATCAGTCGCTATGTGCATAGCCGGATCCACTAGACCAGCCAGCGGTTCGGAACACCTCTTTAGCCACGCCCTAGATATCGTCGCTAAGTACCCAGCACTGCACGGCGAGCAGGTAGCGCTAGGCACGATCATGATGGCGTACCTACACGGCAAGAATTGGAGGAAAATAAGGTCACTGATAAAGAAGATGGGGTTACCAACAACTGCTAAGGAATTAGGCGTTAGGGACGTTGACGTCATAGAGGCGCTCACGAAAGCGCATAGGATCAGGCCAGAGAGGTACACAATACTTGGCGAGTCAGGCCTGACGTGGGAGGCGGCCGAGAGGCTTGCTAGGCACACTGGCGTCATAGATTAATGTTGATTTAAGAATATCGCTGAGAGGGTCGTATAACGTAGTGCTTACTTAGATTGCTAGTGATTATCTCGCAATTGTTTATAGACCTCATTCCTTAGAAGACCTTAGGTTGACGCGCCATGGGTTCGGGAACCATAACATTAGTTAGTTACCTCGTAGCCCGGGAGGGATACACGTTCTTATTCACAGGGTCTTCACCGGAATGCGTGAACTGCAGGTTTAGGAAGGTATGCGTGGATAAGCTGAAGGAGGGCCACACGTATAGGGTGGTGAGGGTCTTAGGAATAAAGAATCGCTGCCCAATAAACAAGTACGTAATCACCGTCGCTGTCGAGGAAGTAGCTGTACCGGCAGCAATACCGAAGAGGTATGCTGTCGAGGGAATGATTTTCAGATACAGGAAAGTCGATTGCAGCAATACTAAGTGTGAGTTCTTTAAGCTGTGCCGACCTAACCTACTTCCTGATGAGGGTAAGGTTAAGGTCGTTAGCGTGGGGGAGAAGTTAAAGTGTCCCAGAGGTGAGTCTCTGGTTAAGGCTGAAATAATGGTTGTGGATTAATCGCCGCTAGCTCCGTCTTCCTTTACGCCTCGGCCTCCTTAACGAGCTTCGTATTTATCTGCACTATGTCCTCCGTTATCGTATTGCCTCTAACGTACTTCCTCCTGCGCTCACCCTTGTTCTTCGGGTGGAATCCTGGAGGTCCAGAGAGTAGTAGTGCTTTCTTAACGCCTCCCGGTAGTGTCTTCAGCATTGGGAACCCTGTGTTGTCTGAACCGCCTGTTATGAGGAGCTTCATGCCGGGTATTCCAACTACGGAGGAGTCGACGTAGTCGCCTATGCGTTTCTCTAGGAATGCCGCGGCCTTGTCGCCGGTTACGGTTACTTGGAATGCCTTGGCCCTGAACACCTCGCCGAGTACTTCCTCCTCACCTACCTTCTCCGCCAGTAGGGCTGAGGGGACAAGTAAGGTGAATTCAGGGACTGAGTCGTCCGTTGTTACGCGGATGGTGAAGTTTACTTTTTCCCCTTTGGACTTGTCCTTCCATATCCGTAGCGTTATTATCTTGTACGGTGCCTTGAGTAGTTCGAAGGTTTTCGGGTTCATCTTTCCTTCGATCATTGCCTTACCTTCCTTATGCTTCTCATCGTACTTTAGATCGTCCGACCCGACAACCTTAACTAGAATAGGTCTCGGATCACCAGCTTCCGGATCGTTAACCACTACCTTGAACTCCGGCATCACACCACCTGCTAAGGATAGAGCAGTACGCAATTTAAAAGCTTTGAGCGTTCAGAACTCGTATTCGCTGAACCCGTTCCTACCTATCAGCGGCACGAATATGCATGGTACGGAGTTACTTACTTTGATGTTGCCACCTTCATCCTTATCAACGATCTTGAGGACTTGGTAGTATCGTCCCCCAACAGGGATGACCATCCTCCCTCTGGGTTTCAACTGCTTCACTAAGCTCTCAGGTATTGAGGGGGCAGCGGCCGTAACTATTATCCTGTCGTATGGCGCGTGTTCCGGTAGGCCTAAGGAGCCATCTCCATGAACCACCGTAACGTACCTGTCGTAGCCTGCCCTCCGCAAGTTATTGCGTGCGAACTCAACAAGTTCCCTGACACGCTCTATAGTCCACACGTGTCCCTCAGGCTTTACGATCTCCGCCAGTATCGCTGCTTGGTAACCACTCCCCGTACCTACCTCAAGTATCTTATCACCACGTCTAGGGCTTAGCTCCTCAGTCATTATCGCTACCATGTGAGGAGCGCTAATGGTCTGCCCATACCCTATGGGCAAAGGCCTATCATCGTACGCGTAGTCCCTAAGCTCAGGAGGAACGAACTCCTCGCGCGGAACCTTGAGGAACGCTTGAATTACCTCGGGCGTCCTAAGTATCCCTTCAGCAATCAGCGATTCCACAAGCCTCCTGCGCTCCGCGCTGTAGTCTCGGGATTCTGCATCCAACCCTGAAGTACACCATTATATTGTGGTTTACGATCAGTAATTTGTGTTCAGCCATGGTTACGGGCTGGTGCGGTGACTGGTTCTGTATAGAGGTCGTGAGGTTTAAGGGGCATAAGAACGTGAGGGCCACGCACAGAACCACTGTGGAAATCACCCGGGAATCGGGGCTAACGCCTCGCGGCGACTGCATAATCGGCGTGTCTGCGGATAAGGGACTCAAGCACTTCAGCCCTAGGTTTAAGGAAATGATTAGAGTTCCCGGAGCGTTAGTTATCGCTTTAATACTCACGGAACATGGAGACGTCGACATCATTAAGGGTTCTGGAGATCCTGGGCTGAGCTTGGACGATCCTGATAGGATCATAATCAGGAAATCCAGTTACGTGGCGCCCAACACGGTCATGGTGCGGGCGAGTAAGGCGGCTAAAGACCTTAGTAGGTCATTAGTGGAGGCGTTGAGAGGCGAGTGTAGAGGGTTAGCAGTGTTCATAGTTATTGGGAAGAAAATTGAGGAGCTGGGGGAAACCCCCGAAATTTTGGCAAGCATTGAGGGTGAGTTGCTGAGGTTTTAATGTGGTGAACTAATTTCAGTAGACTTCAGGCGCTCTCCACTCTCCCCAAACATCCCTTAGTACGCCGGAGATCTCGCCTAGGGTGGCTTTAACCTTGACCGCCTCGAGTATTGGTGGGAAGAGGTTACCCTCACCCTCTGCTACGCGCCTTACCTTATCTAGCGCGTCACGCACCTTGATAGGGTCGCGCTCTTCCCTGAGCTTGCGTAACCTACTTACTACCCTCTCACGAACCTCCGGGTCAACCTTAAGTACCTTAATCTTCGGCTCTTCCTCCTCGACGAACATGTTTATGCCTATGAACGGTATCTCCCCTTTCTCGACCTTCAACTGCCACTCATACGCTGCCTTAGCTATCTCACGCTGTGGGTACCCGACCTCTATGGCTCTCACCATACCTCCGAGCTTCTCTATCTCATCTACTATTTTCCAGGCTTTCTCCTCTATTTGATCCGTTAACCACTCAATGTAGTATGCGCCGCCTAACGGATCCACCGTGTCTACCACGCCGGACTCATAGAGCAGTACCTGCTGCACCCTTACCGAAAGC
>JALWZB010000046.1 GCA_027002995.1 Desulfurococcales archaeon | reverse complement strand
ATGGCCTTCGCCATCCTTGGTGTGTTAGGGATGTTCGGCATGGCGGCTATGCTGGCTCAGCGTAGCGTAGTCCTTGCCGGCACCGGTGTTTTGGGAGGGCTAGTGATGCTATTATACGTCTTCATACTGAACCACCTGAGGAAGAAGGGAGACATGAACGTAGACTACGCAGTCTTCAAAGGACCTTACGGCATGGTCGAGGTCAGGAAGAAATCCAGCATATGGTTAACGCTGGCGTTGGGACTCGCCATACTCTCCGTAATCGGGTCCCTAGGCCTGATAGGTCTTGGGGCGATGAACCTGCAGGCGGGAGGTACCCAAATGCTCTCCCTAGGCATCGCTGGACTAATATCATCGTTGATCTACGCGGCGGTCCTAAACTTCCTAAGGACGAAGCTAGATATGCCTGTGGATAGGGCAGTAGTAGTTACGGCAACAGGTCAGTACCTAGAGTTAAGGAAGAGTAAGTCCATATTAATAGCCATAGGGTTAGCGATAACGGTGCTAGCCGCGTTAGGTGCCTTCGGCATAGGCGCCCTAGCCCTCACAGGAGGGTTAGCAGGATTAGGCTCAACATCAAGTTACCTCGCCGCGGCACCCTACGGCACGGCACAGGCAGGGCTAGCCCTCGGTGGGGGAATGATATTCCTAGGCATAATGCTCCTAATAGGCGCGGCAGTACTGAACTTCCTAAGAGTGAGGGTGCACGTAGAGCCCCTTCAGGGATACGTAGCGCAACCCCAACCAACCCAGCCTTACGGATATCAGCAACAAAGGTACTGAGCAACGTTTAAAGTAAGGTTCCTCAACGCCTCAACACATTTTTAAAATAAAGTAATCTCGCTTCACTAGCATGTATTCAAGGGTCGGGTGTGGTTTTTATTTCGTAATTTTTAAGGTCTTTGAAGGCTTCTTCTGAGGGTTATGCGGTGTGCTTATAAGTTATCCTTTCCTGTAAACCTATTGATGACCCCTAGTTTCCGTTACCCGCTCCTCGGTCGGGCGGGGAGGGGGCTAGGGGAAACCGTGATGAACCGACCTACGGAAACCAGCACAAACCGTAGGCGGGAACGGTAAAACTACTTCACCCCTGATATCTCCACAATCACGGTGGGGATATGGGGGAAATAACGATACTTGTGACTGGCTTGCTGCCGCATGATTCAGGGAAGACTACGTTCACCTTAATGCTGTCTAGGGCGCTACGCGACGAGGGCTTGAAGGTGACCGTCATGAAGCCCGTAGCCGCTCACAGCGCGTGGTATCAACCATGGTCGTTGGCGGAGTCCATGAGGCTCGGCGTGCTGGTGGGTGGCGATGTCGTTAGGTACCTTAAGGAGGGCCTGATAAGTAACCCGGATATCCAGAACCCCGTGGACATCCTAACCGCCCCACCAGACCCGACGTCATTCCCTTCAGCATCAGCTTACCTGAGTGTTGTTGAGAGTCTGCAGAATCAGGTAGTGGTTGCTAGGCTCTCAATACATGGCAGAACCTATTACGTTGTCCCTGAAGTAATAGAGAGATTACCTAGAACCCTTAAGACCTCCTTGAAGCCGTTACTCAGCATAATGCGTCCATCAATTAAGGTTAGTTCAAGGTGGTTAATCACTAGGCTAATGTCGCCGGAGGTAGGCACGCACGTGCTGGCCGCCGCGATGGCTTTAAGGGATAACGCGGACGTGCTGATAGTTGAGTCATTCAACAACGCACTAACCCCCGTAGCTGGCCTTGAAAACATGGTTAACGCGGTCGTAGTGGTCGCGCCCGGCAAGGCAATGGTGTTCAACGGCAGTAAGTTAAGGGCGTACCTCTCAGGCACCCCACGCTACTCCTGGGAAGTAGCGTCAAACTTCGTGAACATCGCCAGGCCGGACGACGTATTAGACGTGCCGTTAGCACCCTCACATAGTAGGGAGATGCCATCCCTTAACTTAGGTACGTTTCTTAGGAAATTAGCAGATGTTCGGGATTAAATTTTGTTTAATTTAATTCAATTCCTGCTTTAATACGCGTGTATCGTGGCGGAAGTATTAGTCTTCATAACTATGAAAACATCATCAATTAATTTAATGATTCTTTGAGATAGCTGAAATTAATTATTATTTGTTAAATTATTTAAGTAATTTAAATAACATACTCCCCTACTAATGCCAGTAGTAAGACTTATTTTAGTTACCTTCGCCATCATTACTTGAGGTGTCTTCATGGAGTTCTTGGCGGGCATAGCGATAGTACTGGCTCTAATAATCTATGTAATATTCTACTTCACTCACGGTAAGTACCTAGAGAAGAAGGTGGTTAGGGCGGACGCAAAAAGAGAGACACCAGCCCACAAACTATATGACGGCGTAGATTACGTGCCAGCTAATAAGGTGGTGCTCTACGGACACCACTTCGCCAGCATCGCTGGAGCAGGACCCATCGTCGGCCCAGCAATCGCTCTAGGCTGGGGCTGGCTACCCTGCCTCCTATGGATATGGTTCGGCAATGTCTTCATCGGCGTCGTCCACGATTACTTAGCATTAATGGTTTCGGTAAGATATGACGGCAAGAGCATCGGATGGATCTGCGGCAGGTTAATGAGTAGAAGGTCCTTCTATGTCTTCAACGCCTATATATGGTTTGCTCTGCTATTAGTAGTTGCTGCCTTTGGCTTTGTTATCTCAGCACTCTTCTCAGGGGTTCCAGCGGCCGGCTTCGCCTCCCTAGTCTTCATAGGCATAGCGGTAATCATAGGCCCGATACTGTATAAAGTACGCCACGGGTTCAAGATAGGGACAGTAATAGGCGTTATCTTAATATTCCTAACAATATGGTACGCTACTATTAACGCCAGTTACTTCAAGAGCATAACGTTCTTAACTGACATGCATAACTGGATGATAATACTACTGATCTACATCATAATAGCGGCATCCCTGCCCGTGTGGGTACTGCTACAGCCTAGAGACTACCTTAACGCCTATATATTGTGGGCAAGCCTAGCCATAGGTGGCGGTGCCCTAATATGGTTGGCCATTCAGGGTCAAGGAGCCATGAGTGTACCTGCCTTCACATCATTCACTGCCAACGTAGTCGGTGGAAAGCCATCACCTTTCTGGCCGACAATACCGTTAGTAATTGCCTGTGGCGCCCTGTCAGGGTTCCACTCACTGGTGGGTTCCGGCACCAGCTCCAAGCAGCTGGACAAGGAGGTTCACGGCCTCTTAATAGGTTATGGAGGGATGCTCACGGAGGGCTTCCTATCAACCCTAGTGATCGGTAGCATGGGTGCCTATCTAGCTAACGCACTCCTGGACCCTGCCGTTAAAGCCACCGCCTTGAAGAAGGCGGCTGCTCTAATAGGGAAGGCCATGGGTGTTAGCTCCGTGAATGCTAACACCTATAGTGCCTTCGTACATAAGTTAGTAAGCGACGCATCCTTCATGGGTACGTGGTATGCTCCCTTCATGAGTAAGGCTAAGTGGGTAGCTATACCCTACAGCTACGCGTACGCCGTGAATCACGCCTTTGGCGCTTCAGTAACGGCCATGGCTATATTCGCCACCCTATGGGTAACTGCTTTCGCTCTAACATCGCTCGACACTGCCACTAGGCTCGGCAGGTATGCGTGGCAGGAGCTAATGGAGCCGTTACGGAGTAGGTCAGAGGGTGCGTATAGGGTGCTGTCGAATAAGTGGTTAGCTGCATTAATAATAGCATGCTTGGGCATAGCCCTAGCATGGGGTGGCGGTTTCCTAGTTATATGGCCGGCCTTCTCCGGCATGAACCAGTTGCTGGCGAGCCTAGCCCTAATGACGGTATCTGTTTGGGTTGCTAAGGTACAGAAAGCAGGTGGATTAGGCAAAGCGTTAACCATAGCCCCAGCAATCTTCCTATGGCTCACAGTAACCATAGCACTAATATGGTTCGATGCAGTGGTAATACCGCCAACTATGGCTACAGCACCGTTCAAGGGAATAGTTGTTGGCGCGACGACAGCTATAGGTGTCATACTGAACCTCTACCTCTTTGCTGAGTGGATAAGGGCTTTAAGGAGGAAGGAAATACCGGAGGCTTAAGCATCAGGCTGAGCTTAATGCTAAGTTTTTTAAGTCACCGCCTTCCCTCCCAAGTTAAGAGTACTGTCGCTACACGTTTAACCCATCAATCAGTTAAGTATGTAGTGGTGACGTACCATGCCCGACTTCGGCGATGAGTTGAGGAAGCGTGTAGCTAACTTAATCAAGGTTATTTCTGAAACATTCAAGGCTAAAGGAACGGAATACATAGAGCTTGAGTTAAGGGAGTTAGAGAACATATTTGCGTTAATAGTGATGGGATCATTCATAGGTCTGCCATCGCCCCCCACAACAGTGTCACTGCGACTCCTCCCCCACATGGGGCGTGAGTTACTGATAATGAGTTCAGTCTCAAGAAGGCTGGACGACATGCTGGGCGAGATGGCCGGGATGTTCGACATCACGTGATCTAGGGGTGGCTGACCATGGTTGCTCAAGGATTCAAGAAGCCTTCTTTCCCTCTGTACTTCTTCATGGGTAAGGGCGGGGTAGGCAAAACCACTAGTTCAGCGGCCTTCGCCCTTTACCTCGCTAAGCTAGGGAGAAAGGTTCTGATAGTCTCCCTTGACCCAGCTCATAACTTAGGTGATGTCCTAGGTGTTAAGCTCGGTGAAGAACATACTAAGGTTTCTGAGAACCTATGGGCATCTGAAATAGACTTCGATAAAATGGTTAAGGACTACATGAGATCCCTCGCGGATAAGGTCAAGGACATGTATGGGTACCTGAAAATATTCAACCTAGAGGGCTACGTTGACACGCTGAGGTACTCGCCCGGTGTGGAGGAGCATGCCACCCTAGAGAAGATTAAGGAGATCATCACCATGAACCAGAGGAAGTGGGGTTACGAGGTAGTGATCTTTGACACGCCCCCCACCGGATTAACTGTCCGCATCATGGCCCTACCAGTGATAACGCTGGTATGGCTTGATAAGCTAATGGAGTTAAGGCTAGCTATATTAGGCAGGAGGAAGATGCTGGAACGCTTCACAGGGCAGAAACCGAAGGTCGTCATAGGGGGTAAGGAGGTTGAGGTGGCGACCGAGCCGGAGGAGGACCCGGTCTATAAGGAGTTGAAGACAATGAAGGAGGAGGTGACGTGGCTTAAAGAAGCGCTAACTGACCCAGCAATAACGTCTGTGGTGATGGTCGTTAACCCCGAAGTCCTCCCGATCCTTGAAGCTGAGCGTGCCTGCACCTTCCTGCGGAAGGTAGGTGTTCCGGTGAAGCACGTGATCGTGAATAAGGTTCTGCGGCTGAGGTCCGTGCCCGAAGAGCTTAGGGAGAGGATGAGGGAGGAGGAAGAAGCACTTAAGCTTGTTGAGGAGAAGTTCCGGGGAATAGCGAGGCATGAAATACCTTACTTACCGTGGGAGCCTAGGGGTGTGGATAAGCTCTTACGCGTGGCCGAGTACCTGAAGGGTATGCTTGGAGGTTAGGGAGTGGATGGTGGATATCTTCACGGACATAATAGTGATATCGATAGTGCTCGCTGGTCTGTCAATGGTTCAGTTCTTTAAGGGCAGGAAGATAAACCTGAACCTCATGTACTTCTCCATGAAGAAGGCTGAGGAAGCACTCCACCCTGTGGACAAGAACTACACGTTGGTCGGCATATACACCGGGTACTCAGCGAAGTACATTCTGAGGGGGCTTGTGGAGGAGGCTGAGCTAGTGGTGCTCCTAATGCCTAGGCAGGCACTCCTCTACTACCCGATAGCGCTGATAACGTCGCGCTTCGACCGCTTCTACCTCCGGCTGGTGTACAGGGGTAGGGTTGGTGTGGAGGCGCATGTGATTAAGTCAGGCTACTACAGGTTAGGGGTTAAGAGAACGATAAGGGGTTACGAACGCATGGGTAAGGAGGAGGTGGTGATTGACGGCGTTAAGTACCACGTGCTGTACACGTCCAAGGACGCCGCCCTAAAGCTCCTCGACTGGGTCAAGAGGCAGAGCAAGCCCACGTTAATTAATCACGTCGCCTTAGTACCAGCGAATAACTCACTGTACCTAGCCGCTAAGCTCGACGTCGACAACTATAAGGGGCTGGTGGAGTCAGCCTACTACTTAGCGAGGTCACTAACAGATAGGTTCGTCGAGACGTGAGGAAATCCACTCCTCAAGCTCAATCACTTAGGGGGTAAGCCCAAGGAACCTCCTTAGCCCACCCTTGAGCCCGCATCACCGCCGCTCTCCACCCTTTCCTTAACTTAAGCCTCTCCTCCTCATCAATGCGTGGCTCGAAGACCTTGCTCGGCCTCCAAAGCCTCCTGACCTCACCTAAGCTCCGCCAGAAACCTATGGCTAGGCCTGCTAGGAATGCCGCGCCTAGCGTAGCTACCTTGAGGGTTTCGGGCACGACGACGCGGAAACCGAGCACGTCGGCCTGGAACTGCATTAACCAGTCGTTACTGGCTACCCTCCCGTCAACCCTTAACTCCCGGAACCTCATCCCTAGGTCGGAGCTCATGGCCTCAACAACGTCTGCGGTCATGTAGGCTATGGACTCTAGGGCAGCCCTAGCTATGTGTGCCTTACCGGTGCGGTCAGTCATCCCTATCAGCACGCCTCTAGCGTGCATGTCCCAGTACGGGGCTCCCAGCCCCGTGAATGCGGGCACGAAGTATATTCCCTCGTTGCTCTCAACGCTCCTCGCGAGCCTGGTTGCCTCCTCCTCATCCTCGACAATCCTAACGACCTTCTTCAACCACCTAAGCGCGGCGCCCGCCACGAATATGGATCCCTCCAAAGCGTAAGTAACCCTGTTACGCTCAAGCGAGTAGTAAATCGTTGTTAGGAGGCCTGACCTAGACTCGACGGGCTTATCGCCCGTGTTAACCAGCACGAAGTTCCCCGTACCGTACGTCGCCTTAATATCACCCACGTCAAAGGCGGTGTGCCCGAAGAGGGCGGCCTGCTGATCACCTATTATGGCACAGACAGGGACCTCGGTTCCGTTGAGGAGTGCTTGACTTACGTGAGGCCCTACGTACCCGTAGACCGTGGATGAAGGCATAGGCACCGGTAGGGCGTTCTGAGGTATCCTGCCCTGAACCTCGAGGAGTTCGGGGTCCCAGTCAAGCCTGTATATGTCGAAAAGCATGGTTCTCGATGCGTTGGAGTAATCAGTCACGAACGCCCCGCCAGCCCAGGGGGTGGCGACA
>JALWZB010000045.1 GCA_027002995.1 Desulfurococcales archaeon | reverse complement strand
AAGGAAGCCTTAATTGAGGAGGTGAATTCCCTAGCTGAGGAGCGGGGCGTGCGGCCGAATGATGTTACTGTGTATGAGTACCCCTTCGCCCCGGTCAGGATTCAGCACATAGTTAATGAGTTAGGTAAGGAGGGCTACGTACTTCTAGGCACCACCATTATTGAGGGGAAGCTCTACCTCCTAGCCACCAAGGTCGGTGAAGGTGACCTAGGCCTTGCCCCCGACTACGGGCCGAGAGC
This sequence comes from Desulfurococcales archaeon, assembly GCA_027002995.1. Classification (GTDB taxonomy): domain Archaea; phylum Thermoproteota; class Thermoprotei_A; order Sulfolobales; family NBVN01; genus WAOL01. The sequence continues at coordinate 1,857 of JALWZB010000045.1, read as the reverse complement.
CCGTGAGGGTGAAGTTAAGTTTGACTAGTCTTAGTTTTCTTTTTAAACCCCGAAAACACGGTTATCGAAGCTTATTACGCGTGGGTCAGCAAATTAATCACGTGTTGATACCCTCATTTAAGGTAAAAGGTTTTTTGCTCCCTCAAAAAATGTTTTAGTGTGGTATCGTTGCCCAGCTGTTCTTCTGAGGTTGCGGAGCTTAGGTACATAGGTAAGAAGACGCCTAGGAAGGACGGCGTGGCTAAGGTAACCGGGAAGGCATTGTACGCGTACGACATTAACTTGCCGGGAATGCTTTACGGGAGGATCCTGAAGAGCCCTTACCCACACGCCCGCGTTAAGAGCATAGACACTAGCGAGGCAGAGAAGTTAGGGGCGGTCGTGATAACGTTCAAGGACGTCCCAAAGAAGAAGTTCAACATTAGGCTCGTAAGCGTTGACCGCGTGAATTACAAGGACTGGGAAGTCCTTACCGACCACCCCAAGTACGTTGGTGAGTACGTAGCGGCCGTCGCGGCCGAGACTGAGGAGCTAGCGCAGAAGGCGTTAGAGGCCATTAAGGTTGAGTGGGAGGTCCTCCCACATGTCCTAGACCCCTTCGAAGCCCGTAAGGAGGGCGCTCCCAAAATACATGATAAAATATTATTTGGTAGTAAGGAGGTTGAGGTTAAGAACAACATAGCGTGCACGCTGAACTATGACGAGGGCGACATCGAGAAGGCATTCAGGGAAGCCGATGTCGTTATCGAGAGGGAATTCAGGACTAACAGGAGGTACCACATGCAGCTAGAGCCCAAGGTAGCTGTAGCTAGGCCAGAACCCGACGGAGGCGTGACGGTCTGGACGACCACCCAGACAATCCATAACACTAGGATACTGATTTCACAGGTATTCGACATACCTGAGAGTAAAATCAACGTCGTTAAACTCCCCATAGGCGGGTCCTTCGGCTCAAGCATCCAAACAAACCTAGTGACGCTCGTAGCCGTGGCCCTAGCCCTGAAGGCAGGGAGGCCCGTTAAGATCGCGTTAACTCGTGAGGAGGACATGATGGAGCATTGCGCGTACCAGATGTACTTCAGGCTCAAGGTCGCGGCCAAGAAGGACGGCACGATAATTGCTGGCGAGCTTGAGAACGTAATGGACATAGGCGGGCACCAGATCCAGGCGTACCCGCTACTAGGGTGCCTGCTAGGGTGGTTCGTCTCCCTATACAAGTGGAAGAACATCAGGTACAGGGGGGTAGCTGTATACACGAATAAGGTGCCTTCCTGCGCCTTCAGAGGGTACGGCAACCCACAGATAACTTGGGCCGTGGAGACCATAGTTGACGAGCTTGCTGAAGCCCTAGGAATCGACCCCGTCGAGTTCAGGCTCAAGAACTACGTCGGCAGGGGCGACCTCTTCTGGGGTCAGGGACCCACCGTTAAGTCCATAGTGAAGAGTGATGGCGTACCTGAACTCCTGAGGAAGGGGGCGGAACTCATAGGGTGGAGTAAGAGGCCGAAGCCCGGCGAGCAGAAAGGGAGGTACAGGCGCGGCATAGGTGTTGGTAGGGGCTTCCACACCTCGGGTGCCGGCGGCAAGATTTCCGGTGAGGTCATCGACTACACGGGATGCATACTGAAGGTCAACGAGGACGGCAGCGTCGACTACATAACGGCGCTACAGGATCATGGAGGCGGTACCCTAGAGGCTCACGCAAAGATAATCGCTGAGGAGCTAGGCGTGCCGCTCGACAAGGTCAACATCGTGTGGGCAGACACGAAGACAACTGTCTACGACGTCTGCACCCATGCCTCGAGAGGCACTTACGTGGGCGGTGAGGCCGCGAGGCGTGCCGCGCAGATAGTTAAG
>JALWZB010000044.1 GCA_027002995.1 Desulfurococcales archaeon | reverse complement strand
CCTTCAAGCCCTCTTAGGGATCCCCTACCAGACGCTATGGAAGTACGTTAGCCTGAAGTGCATGCCCGAGGAGAAAACCAGCGTGAAGATAGCTGAGCGCATAGAGAAGCTTAGGCTCCTCGACAAGCTCGTAGAGGAGGCCGTTGATGCTACGCGCGAGGATCCGTACGACCTAGTGAGGAGGCCTGGCTTCCTGTCCCTCTTCACCCTAATGGTTAGTAACGCGCTCCATGACGTGAGGGTGGGTGTGGTCGTGCCCATGTCCGAGTACGCGTTAATGCTCGCCACGGCCTTGGCAATGGAGCTACATTGCGAAATGTGCCCCGCACTTCGGGAAGGCCCGCCAGCTAGGAAGGGGTACTACACTACGTACTTTAACGAGCGCGGTAAGACGGTAGTTGTTGGCGTACCTAAGCACTGCCTTAAGGATAAGGGGAGGGCTGTGCTGGTTGACGTCGTGTTCGGCAGTGCGGATAAGGTGGAGGCTATGCTGGCGATGCTTAAGTCGGCTAGGGTCGACGTTGTTCTTGCGGCGGCCGTAGTTGCTGGTAAGGATGTTAGCGACGCGTTAACCAGTAAGGGCGTCAAGGTATTCTCCCTTATAACTGAGTGAAAACCAACGCGTCCTCCCTAGTGAAGCGTGCCTCACCTCGTGGCGACCGGGGCTTACCGGAGCTTAACCTCCTTCGGTTGCGTTAACCTCGTGTCCTGTCCCCTGTCCGCATACCACACCCTGTAGTCCTTGGGTTTGAGGTAGGTCACTATGTGCTTAATGCCTGGTAGGGGGTCGCTCTGCTCGCCGCACGTGTAGACATCGACGGTGGCATAGGCATATTCGACCCACGTGTGCACGGCTATGTGAGACTCCACAACCAACGCTATGACCGATACCCCACCCTTATCCCCTCCGAAGGACCAGCTCTTGAGGTCCACTAACCTCATGTTAGAGAGCTCCGCAGCCTCAGCCACCACCTTCCTTAACCCTTCCTCGTCCCTCCCCCTACTCACGTCTATTTCGTAGAGGTTCGCGTAGTAGTGTTTCCCAACGACCCCTCTCCTTAGGTTACCCATGCCTCACGCCACCTCCTCGAAAACCCACGTTAGGTCGGGCGGGTCAACCCGCTTGACGCCGCGCTCGTAGAGGGCTTGAGCGATGATGGGTAGCGCTATGGTGGCGTCACAGTAAACCACGCGCTTCGATGCCCTCGGGTGCACCTTACCCCAGCTCACCGCTTCCTCGAGGGTGGCGCCGCTTAGCCCGCCCCACTGCGGGGCGTCCGTCGTTATCTGGATGACATACTTTAGGGGCTTGTAGTAGTCCTCAATCCCCCTCGCCTCAGCAAGCAGTGTTTGGGCTACGGTCACTAGGTTAACGTAATCCTTCGGCACTCCCCCGCCGACGTATATCGCCGATAGGTTCCTAGGCCCTGAAGCGACCTGAATAATCTGGTTGAAGTCCTTAACCATGTCCAGGACTACGTGATGACCCTCACTCAGCGCTAGGATCGCCGCTATCCCGTACCCACTATCAACGAGTGCTGGTGAGAATACCGGTACGCCCGCCCTGTACGCTGCCGACACTATGCAGTCGATGCCCAGCTCGTCGAGGTGCTTACCGAAGAGGTGCAGGAACTCCGCCGTTGAGTAAGCCCTCCCCTTAGGCAGGGACTTAATGAATTCCTTGATCAGACCCTCCATCTCCCTGTACTCCAGCTCGTCCGCGAAGACGTCATAGAACCTGTCGACCTTATGCTTCAGGAGTTCCTCATCGCTCACGTTAGGGCTGCCCTTGTAGTACTTAAACCCCATCGCCTCCAGTAAGTCCTCACTGATGTTCGCGCCCGTCGATACGAGCACGTCGACGAAACGCTCCTCAACGAACCACTTGACTACCTTCCACATCCCGGCAGTGGCGAGTGACCCAGCCAGCCCCATGAATATGAGGTTCCCTTCCTCACCTAACATGTCGAGCAGAACGCCGTACGCCTCGCCAAGCGCCCTACCCTGGAACGCCGTGTCAGCCATATCTACTAGCAAGTCATGCACGCCCCTGCCACGGAGGTCGAAGGACCTCAACTCCTCAACCAAGTACGGGTTACTACGCCTCAACACGACCCATCTCGCATGAAAGTAGGCCTCACAAGGTTATAGACGGGCGTAAATCCTTGAAAGGTTAAGAAAGGAGACGCGAACGCGTAGTGCTGTAATCCCCTAAGAACTTACGTGAGAACCGCCAAGGAAACCCTGAAGAAGCCGCATGAGACCAAAGCAAAACAGGCGCTACGACACCACATCAAGGTACCTAACCCGAAACACAAACAAGTACACCACCGGGGACACAACCTAACGCACCTCAAACAATAATAACTAACAACCAATGAACCACCATAAGAAAGCAAGGAACGTAATAAGTAACACTAGCAATGAAGAACCAAGGAAGAGACGAAATTCAAGGAAGAAAGTAATTAAACTACTGAAATCGAGAAAATGGAGACATCCGATAATATTCTTACTTAGTACCCTAACAATAATTTTCGGCACATACCCGATGTTCGCCAAAGTTAACTTAGTTAATATTTTTATCGAGAAACAGCTTATTCAGGCTTGTTTTGCTTAATTATTTTTCGGGGCTGTTCCCGGTGTTTGATCTAGGTCTACTGGGGGTCGTAACCCCTTGTTAGGGTTCCGAAGATCTCGGGCTCTATCGTAGTTCAACTGATGTATTAGTTGATGTACTGGTTTGCTTACCTACCCTCTCTATTACTGATGCGTTACCCTCACAATACTGAAGTAAGTTTGCGCGCGTCTCTAGGGAAGTATTATTGATCCTTACATGGGGTGATTCGTAGTTACTCCGTGATGTTGCGTTAAAATGGGTCTTACCCTCCTAGGATTTACGATGGTTTAGGGTGAGAGATCATGGTTCGGCATTACCCCCTCGTTAAGGGACGCCGTGTTGAGACCCTCCCAGGGTCCTTCAGGAGCTATTAAGCTGGTAGCGATTGTTGGCCCCTACCTTCATATTTGCTCGTTACCTTAAGTTATTGGGTAACGCGTTAATGTGTGCCCGCCTCAGGGAGGCTGCTGTGCTGGAGTTTGTTAATGCTTTGCTTAGGGGTGTTGACAGTCAGGTTAGGGGGTGCGTTAAGTATGGTGCTAGGTGCAGGGATCCCCCGGCAGTGACGTCTACGTTCCTGAGGAACTCCTTGGGTTTCAGTGAGTTTAGGGTTAAGAGGTTCTGGAGGGTGGCTAGGTCCCTCACGGGGTACTCACTTAATGTCTATAGGTTGAGGGACGCGTGGTTCCACCTAGTTCCCAGCGTTAGGAGGGGTGCGGCGTACGTCGTGAGGGAGGGTGACTTCTTTCCTGACGTGTTTGACTGCATGAGTCTTGAGTGCGTCGAGTACACTAACGAGAACTCCCTTTACCTGTACTTGGAGGGCGGGTTGGGTGGTGAGGCCTTAAGGCTTAACGTGGTTTACGTGTTGAGGAAGTTGTTCATGGCTAGACCCACGTGTTATGAGACTATAGTGAGGGCTGTGGAGAGCGTTAGCAAGGGTGACTTAGCTGGGGGGATGTCCGGCCTAATATGTATGTTTAGGATATTGAGGGATTACGGTAACTTGTTAGCCGACGTAATACCTGTGGTGCCGAAGTCACCCTCTGAATTAATGTTGCTGTCTCCCGCCTTAAGAACTATCGTGGCTAGGATCAGGGGTAGGAGGCGTGGTGATTAGTTTGGCTCAACACTCCCTGTCCCCTCCTTTGGATTATATCGACGCGGAATTATGGACCGGTTCCATGGCGCCTTAAGGCTTAGTTAATGTACTGACCCCCTTATACTGCCTAACACCCCACTAACATGGGGGAGGATGTGCGGGTACTGCTGTCGATGCCTCCCGACATCCATGACTTAGAGATCTATAGGGTGATCGGCTTTAACGCGCCCCCACTGGGTCTGGCGTGGATAGCCGCGGTTCTTGAGAAGGCCGGGCATAAGGTTAAGATAATAGATACGCCGACCCTTAAGGTAACTATGAAGGAATTCATTAGGGAGGTTAAGTCGTGGAAGCCTGACGTCGTAGGGATTTCCATGCAGACCCCCACAGCGCCTAGGGCGTATGAGGCGATAGCCCGCCTCAAGGAGGAGGTGCCGGACGTACCCGTCATTGTTGGGGGCTCGCACCCGACGTTCATGTATGAGGAAGCTCTGAGTAACGGTGCTGACGTTGTCGTTAGGTTTGAGGGGGAGTACACTACCCTCGAGCTTGTTAACGTGCTTGAGCGTGAGGGCCTGAATTATGAGGCCCTTAAACGTGTTAAGGGGATAGCGTTCAGGGATAGGGGTGGGGAGGTAGTTGTTACGGGGCGGAGGCCCTACATAAGCAACTTGGATGAGCTCCCGTGGCCAGCCAGGCACCTCCTACCTATGGATAGATACACGGTGTTCGGTAAGCCCGTGAAGGTCGCGCACGTGATGGCGAGTAGGGGGTGTCCTTACGGCTGTGCTTACTGCTCGACGTCGTACTTCTGGGGGAGGAGGATTAGGTTTAGGTCGGCTAGGAATGTTGCTGATGAGATAGAGTACCTGGTCAATAGGTACGGGGTTAAGTCCGTGGTGTTCACGGATGACGAGTTAACCGTGAATAGGAGGTTCGTGTACGACCTGATTAAGGAGGTTAGGGAGAGGGGTCTCGACCTAACATTTGCTGGGGGGTCTCGAGTGGATCACGTGGATCGTGACTACCTAAGGTACCTTTACGAGAACGGCTTCACGGTGCTTTACTTTGGGGTTGAGTCCGCGTCGCAGGAGACGCTTGACCGCATAGGGAAGGGGATAACTGTTGACCAAGCTGTTAAGGTGTTCAGGTGGGTTAAGGAGGTTAATGGATTCGCTACCGGGAGCTTCATCCTTGGCTTCCCTTGGGAGACGCTGGACGACATGAGGAGGACCGTGGAGCTGGCTGTGAGGCTTGACCCGAACTACGCGCAGTTCACTGTACTAACGCCCTACCCGGGAACCCCCATCTACGACTTCGCTGTGAGGAATAACTTAATAGTTGACCGTAATTGGGAGCACTACACGACCATCAAGCCCGTGATGAGGGGCTTCCACTTCACCGCTAAGGAGCTCGGGAGGATGCTCATGTACGCGTACAGGAGGTTCTACTTCAGGCTGTCCTTCCTTCTTAGGGAGTTGAGGGCTGGTAGGTTGAAGGACCTGCTTTCCATCCTAGGTAGGGAGGTGAGGAGGGCCCTCACCGCCGTAGTGCCGGGTGAGTAGTGATGATTACTCGCCTTACTTACCGCACCGTGTTTAACGTGAGTTAATGACACGTACTAAAGCTTTTAAGTTGCGCGGTGAAGCTGTACTTGATGGAATATGTCGGTCGATATAAGGCGTGGGTCAGTGGAGTTCAAGCCCTCACCTAAGCTCACGAAGATCTACTGGGCGTACAGCCTATGGTACTTCATCCCGACGGCCGCGTGCTGCGTGTTAATTGCGCTCGTCAACGTGTGGGCCTCCATAGCATCGCTGGTATCACTGGTTGTGATCCCTGCCGCCTTCATTGCTTACTGGGTACCTAAGTTCTACAGGAGCGTAGTGTTTAAACTCGAGAAGGACCACGCATACGCCAGGTTCGGGGTCTGGTGGGTTAAGGAGAAGCGCGTGCCCTACAACCTGGTTTCCGAGGTGAAGTTAAGGCACGGACCTCTCCAGAGGTCGTGGGGCTTGGCGTGCGTGGATGTGTTCACGCCAGCCACCGGGACGACGAAGCCTGAACTCACGTTCTTCCAGTTAAGCGCTGAGGAGGCTGAGAGGATAGCGTCGGAACTTAGGGCTAGGGTAGGGATACTGTCGAGCAAGGAAAGGAGAGTTATCGAGGAGGAGATCCTCGCCGAGCTTAAGGCCATCAGGAACCTGCTTGAGGAGAGCCTTAAGAAAAAGTAATTCATTGGTATTTGCGCTACCACTCCCTGCTGATGAGGCCCTGCGGCACGAACTTAGGTAAGTCATTTAGTAGTCTCTGATACGTGCTTAGGTCCTTAAACCTGAACGTTATTGCCCATAAGCGTCCTCCCTCCTCGTACTCGATCACGAGTTGCGGGTAGGGTCTCTCTGGTGAGGGTTCAAGGAGTTTTATTGCTTTAACGGCGTTTAAGGGTATCCCCGCTACTGAGCGATTCGTTACGTTCAGGTTCCCTTCATCCCACCCTGTTATTGGCTCACCGTGCTCGTCGTACCCAGTAATTACCTTCACCTCCGCACGGTAATTCATCCCGTACTCCTCCACCTTAACCCGCCTTGGTGCTAGGGCCTTCCCTGTTGGTGTGGAGTAGAATGCTTTGAGGGCCTCAACAACCTCGTTGAACGTTGCTGAGGAACCCACGAGCACCTCCTCGCCCGTGCCTTCATCGTACTTCAGCACCGTGTAGTCGTTCATGCCGTTCATTGTGACCATGACGTAGGCCTTGCCGTCCTCCGACTCTATGGTTACGGTCACGCCGCAGTCCCACTCCTCATAGCCTGGTGGAGGCGGCGGGATTGACCTAATTAAGTCGATTACGTCGTCGAGTTCTAGGAGCCCGAAGTCCAGGTTCTCGCAGGAGTTGAAGATACGGCGTGATTCATCCATTCCCTGAACTAGGACATGTAGCCTCATGATTAACACGACCGCGCTTAAACGCGGATTTAACTCTGCTTGCGGGGTAATATGTATTCACGTACTTCACATATACTGCGTGAGTCTTGAGGTAATCCTTAAATACCTCGAACTCCGAGGTATTTGTGAGGGAATGATCGTGGAGAGATCTCCTCACGAACTCCCGCTTAAGGCTCTCGCAGTATACCTCGCCATTGCTTTCGGGGTTGCGTACCTTCTCGACACACCCTTAATAGTTGGGGTCATTCCGCTAAAGTTCTTCGGGATCGAAGCAATCATTAGGATGTGGGCACCCACGCTAGGCGCGGTTATTGCCTTACTCGCGTGCGGTGCCCCGCTTAAGGAGGGGCTTAAGTCCTTAGGCGTTAGGTTAGGTAAGTTGGCGTACATACCTCTGGGTTTAGCGATGCCCTACATTATTTTCTTGCTTGGCATAGGTGTTTGCTACGTCATGGGTTACGCCCCCACTAACCCCGTGGTGAGCTTATTAGGCAACCCTCAAGTCCCGCAGCAGTTGAAGGACTTAATACTTAAGGCTGGGCCTGAGGCGTTCCTGCTCCTTCAGTTAGTGAACACCGTCTTAGCCGGACTGACGGTCAATGCTGCCGTCGCGTTAGGTGAGGAGATCGGGTGGAGGGGCCTTATGTATAAGGTGCTCTACCCTAGGTATGGGTTGTTGACCTCGACCGCGATCATAGGTGTTGCGTGGGGGTTGTGGCACGCGCCCCTAATACTGTTCCTCGGGTACAGCATGCCACACCATAGGGATGCAGTAGGCTTAGCCATGTACTGTGCAGTGACGACGTCGTGGACACTAACACTCCTCCTGCTCAGGAGGGGGAGCGGGTCAGTACTGCCTGCAGCCGTTATGCATGGAACCATTAACGCGTTGGCTGGTTTGATGGTGCTGACGTACCCTAATGTAGATGAACTTTACGTGCTCCCCGTGGGGGCCGGTTCTCTGATAGCTTCCCTCGTGGTCGGTGCTGTACTTGCTGCCCTCTTAGGGAGGTTCGGGAGTGTGGGTAAGGAGAAGCCCCTAACCCAGTAAGTGATTGAGTGTTAAACCACCGATCAACTCACTTTCGGGAAGAAGTGTTTGCACCTGCACGCCCTGTCCCTGACACACCTCCTTATGGCTATCTCGGCCAACCCTATGATAACGTTGCACATGTGGGTTGCGTGGGCTCGGCGTTCGGGTGCGCGGCAGAACTGAATTACTTTGAGTGCTTTCTTCACGTTGTTCTCCGTCACCGCGCGGGTGGCGGCGCGGAATAGCTCGCTTAGGTCCTCTAGGGCGACTGCCGGCATGTTGTTTCCGTCTATGGATAGGAGGGTCATGAGTTCCTTCATCTTCTCCATCATTGATAGTATGTCGAGGAGCGGTGGGGTTTCCTCGGGTGACGCCATCGCTATCCTGCCCCTAACCAACCTCATCGTCGCGTTGTATACTTTAGTGAACTCCGTCTGGAAGGCTTCAGGGTCGTTACCGTTCTTCTTAGTTAGTGCGTGCATGTACTCCTCCACGATCTTTATAGCCCTAGAGAGAAGGTGTTGTGGATCCACCGGGAACTCGCTGACCACTATGTCGTATAGTTCCTTACCCCTGCTCACTAGGAGGAACCCTGTTATCCTTTTGTTCAGCTCCATGATTAACCTCGATATGCCTTGTTCGTCACCCCTCACCCTAACCCGGGTTATGCCCTCAACGTACGCGGCAACGATCTCCTGAACCCCCACATCTACGCCATCCTTTAGTATGTCAACGAATATTTGCATGTTATTCTCTTGCTGTGACTGCCCGTGAGCCTGGGGCGAGGCTCTGGGCGCGACCATTATCGATGAGCCATCAAAGAATAGGTCCACTAAGGATCCGGGGCTAAGGCCTAGGTCTTCTAACCACTTCTTAGGGAGTATTAACGCTGTTGAGGCCGTACCTAGCTTCATTAGCTTCCTCACGTCGTGCTCGACCATTCGAGGCACCGGAAACATATATTGTATATACGGTACATAAACGCTACTCACACAATGTTTGATTAAATGATGAACTAGTTCAACAGGGAGGCAGGTCTTGGCGCAATTACTTAAGTTAATCCCCAGGGAAACCACGCCCGGAGCCCTAGCGCATGACGTCGCCGCTAAGTACGGCAGGGAGAGAAGGTACCTCATAAGGATGTTGCAGGAAATTCAGTCCACCTACGGCTACCTACCGCAGGAAGCTCTCAGAGTAATAGCTAATGAGTTAAGAATACCGCTAACTGAGGTGTTGACTGTTGCCACGTTCTACCATCAATTCAGGCTGGAGAAGCCTGGTGAGTTCATCATAATGCTGTGCATGGGTACCGCATGCCACCTGAGGGGGAACGCGGCAAACTACGAGTTCCTCAGAACTTACCTAGGGATAAAGCCTGGCAGGTCAACGACTAGTGACGGTGTCTTCAGTGTTGAGAAAGCTAGGTGCTTCGGCTGCTGTAGCTTAGCACCGGTGGTGATGGTTGTGAGTAGGGACGGGAGCTACCGGAAGCTCTACGGCGGCGTGACGCCCGCTAAACTGAGGAGGATTATAGCGGAGCACCGTGCTAAGCTGGCTAAGAAGAGGTGATACCCCCGTTGGGGGACGATGGCTCGTGGAACTTAATGAGTAGATGCTGTGGTAAGTGCTGGCACAGCCTAGAGTACCCTTGCCGGAATTATATTAGGTGTAGGACTGAGGGACCTCTCTGCCACGACGATCAGCGATGCCGCACGCTTAGGTCGGAGAGGGTACGCTACATTAAGGAAGGTCCTAACGGGTACAGAATTAAGGTTCCCTTAGCGAGTTGCTCCATAGCTGCCGGAGCTAAGGAAGTGCTGGACGCTGTTAAGGAAGTTGTTGAGAGCTTAGGGATACCTAGCGATGCAGTCAAGACCGTCGGGTGTACCGGACTCTGCTATCTAGACCCATGGCTAGAGCTTAAGGCGCCGGGAATGCCGGCCGCGCTGTACGGTAACGTCAAGCCGGCTGAGGTCGAGGGCATCCTGAAGAAGTACTTTATCGAGAATGACGTTAGCGGTGCCTACGCAATAAGCGAGAGGACCGGGAAGGCTAGGGGCGAGGGTGACGTGCCGACATTAAGTGAGCTTGACGTGTGGAGACTGCAGGTCAGGTACGTGTCCAGGAACTGCGGCGTAGTTAACCCGGAGTCCATTGAGGACTACATAGCGTACGGCGGGTACAGGGGGCTTGACCGCGCCTTAAGGATGAGTCCGGAGGAAGTCATCGAGGAGGTTAAGAAGTCCGGGTTAAGGGGTAGGGGAGGTGCCGGGTTCCCGACGTGGCTCAAGTGGAGGATCTGTAGGAACCAGCCCAGCAAGGAGAAGTACGTCATAGTGAATGCGGACGAGGGTGACCCAGGAGCATTCATGAATAGGTTGCTTGCGGAGTCAGACCCGCATAGAGTGTTAGAGGGCTTAATAATAGCTGGTTACGCGGTAGGTGCTACGAAGGGATTCATATTTGTTAGGGCTGAGAAGCCGCTAATGGCCGAGAGGCTTCAGAAGGCCGTTGAGGAAGCCAGGAAGCACGGCATCCTCGGGAAGAACATTCTGGGCAGGGGATTCGACTTCGACGTCGAAGTCATACTCAGCGCCGGTGCCTTCGTGTGCGGTGAGGAGACGGCACTAATAGCTGCGATTGAGGGCAGGGCAACACCTAGGCAGAGGCCGCCCTACCCAGCCGTTGTTGGGCTCTGGGGCAAGCCAACCGTCATTAACAACGTTGAGACCCTAGCGCATGTAGCCACGTTAATGGCTGAGGGCTGGGAGAGCTTCGCCGCTTACGGCACTGAGAGGAGTAAAGGTACTAAGATGTTCTGCGTTACCGGCGCAGTCAAGAGAACAGGGGCGTACGAGGTACCTATAGGGACCACGCTACGAACCCTCGTCGAGAAAATAGCTGGCGGTGTTAAGGAAGGTAGGAAGCTCAAGGCCGTGCAGATAGGTGGACCCAGCGGTGGCTGCGTGCCCGCACACCTCCTTGACACACCCATAGATTACGAGAGCCTGCGGGACGCGGGAGCGATCATGGGGTCGGGAGGCATAGTGGTAATGGATGACACTGCATGCATGGTTGACGTCGCTAGGTACTTCACGTCTTTCATCGTGGCCGAGTCCTGCGGTAAGTGCTTCCCGTGCCGCATCGGGACTAAGATCCTCTACGACACACTAACAAAGATAACCGAGGGTAAAGGCACCCTAGAAGATCTGGAAATCCTTGAGAGCGTTGGGAGGGTTGTTAGGGACGCGAGCCTATGCGCCTTAGGTGGGACAGCCCCCAACCCCGTCCTCTCAACGCTAAGGCATTTCAGGGACGAGTACTTAGCGCACATCATCGATAAGAAGTGCCCTGCAGGCGTTTGCACTAAGCTACTGAAGTACCGCATCAACCCAGACAAGTGCGTAGGGTGCGGCACATGCGCCAAGCACTGCCCCGCAGGCGCCATAAGCAAGGACGAGAAGTCAGGTAAGTACGTCATTGACCAGGAGAAGTGCGTTAAGTGCGGCACGTGCGTCACGATATGCCCCGTGAACGCTGTTGTGAAGGAGGTGTGAGGTGATGGTGCGCGTAATTGTTAACGGTAAGGAAGTCCACGTGCCGGAAGGCGAAACCATCCTCACGGCCCTCAAGAAGGCTGGGGACGCCGTGCCAACGCTGTGCTTCTTCGGGCACATGTATAGGGAAGCGTCATGCAGGATGTGCTTAGTGGAGCTAAGCAACGGTAAGCTAGTACCTGCGTGTGCGTACCCGGTCTCCGACGGGCTTGAGGTGAGGACCGACACGCCAAGAGTTAGGGAAGCGAGGAGAACCGTGGTTGAGTTCATACTGTCGATCCATAGGATCAGGTGTTGGTCGTGCCCCAGGAAGGGAGGGAACTGTGAACTCCTCAAGCTAGCCACAGCGTACTGGGTTGAGGGAATACCTGTGTGCTCCTCATGCCCGCTCTACGGGAGGGACTGCCTAGTAGTTAAGGGTGAACCCTGCCTAGGCCCGATAACCCTCGCCGGATGTAGTGACCCATGCCCAAGTAATGGGTCACCATGCATAGGATGTAGAGGACCCGTGACCCGGAAGGACGTGCTGGAGGCCGCAGCGCAGTTCTACGTGAGTAACGGTGTTGAGCTGAGGGACGTGCTTGAGGTGGCCTCCATGTTTTGGGAGGGTCTACCCAACTACGACTCACTCAAAGCGTCGTTAGAGGAGGCCTTCAAGAAGGCGTTAGGGGGTGGCGAGGATTGAGGCTCGCCCGCGTAGAGGAAGTCGATAGGGTGTTCGGGCACCTGGAGTTAGAGGTGCTGAGGGACAATGGTGAAGTTAAGGCGTTCTTCAAGGTAACGCATGGCGCTAGGTTCATAGAGTTAACCGTGAACGGCAGACCGTATTGGGAGGTTCCCTACGTAGCCTCGAGGATCTGCGGCGCATGCAGCATAGCCCATTACGTCGCCTCGATAAGGGCTGTAGAGCGCGCGCTAGGGCTAGATGCTGGGGAGTGGGTTGAAGACTTCAGGGATGCTGTGAATATGGTTCAGATAGCTCAGAACCACTTAGTTCACCTAGCCTTCCTAGCGCTTCCCGACTACGTGGGGGTTCAGGGCTTAAGCGACTTGAAGAGCAGGGCGGGGCGCCTAGTGGTTAACTCGATGAAGTTGAACACCGCCTGCCTTAAGGTAATAAGGTTGATTGCGGGCAGGATAGTTAACCCTAACACGCTGGGGGTAGGTGGCTTACTGAGGCGACCGTTTAAGGGCCCGTTACTCAAGGCGGCTGACTACCTTAGGGAGTGTGAGGCTCTGGCTAAGGAAGTAGTTGATGAAGCACTAACCCTGCTTAAGGTGCCGGAGCTCAAGGACCCGGCAAACAACTGCGTAGCCGTGAAGCCCAGGAAAATATACCTAACTACGGGAGACGAGATACTCACCTCTGCAGGCCTGTCCTTCAAGCCAAGCAATTACAGAGAGCACCTAGAGGAGATGCAGCCCGAGTACTCCAACTCCAAGGCAGTCGCCCTCAGCGGCGCGCCTGTTCACGTGGGTGCTAGGGCCAGGTACGAGCTGCTTAGGAACTATCTTCGCGACCTTAACGTGCCCAAGATAGACCTCAGCAACCCCTTCAGTAACCTAATAATTAAGGCTGCAGAGATACCGTACTGCGTCACGGCGGCGAAGGAGATTCTGGAGGATCTTGCTATGAGAACCGCCGACACGGGAGTCGACCCACCGCGTGACGGTGGCGAGGGTGAAGGTGTCGGCGTGGTGGAGGCGCCGAGAGGCCTCTTAATACATCATTACGTTGTGTCCGGTAAGCGTATAGTGAACGCGAACATCATCACGCCAACGGAGATTAACGCCAGGCACATAGAGGCTTCCGCCAAGGCACTGACCGAGTCCCTAGTCAGTGATGGGCGGCCCCTTAACGCCGGCGAGTTACAGCGTAAGCTAACTATGCTTGTTAGGGCATACGATCCGTGCCTCCCATGCGCCGTACATGTGTCCGTGGTGAGGGGGAGGAAGCATGCGTGAGAAGGTAGTCATAGGCATATATTCCTTAACAGGTTGTGAGGGCTGCAGACACGAGATAGTGAACCTAGGTGAGAGGTTACTGCAGGCATTGGAGGATCTCAGCATTGAGTTAGCGTACGAGCCCCTCTTAGGGCTATCTGCCGAGCGCAGCAAGTACGACATAGTCTTCGTTGAGGGTGCGGTGACGAGTGAGGCCGAGGTCAGGAAGTTAAGGGAGGTTAGGGAGAAGGCAAAAATACTTGTTGCTATTGGCACGTGCGCATCCTTAGGCGGGATAGCCTCAGCCTACGAGGTACTGGACGATGACGTGGTTAAGGTAAAGTACGGTTCCGCAGCCCTAGCGAGTCGGGGGAGAATTCGGAGGAGCGCCCCAATATCGAAGTTCGTGAAGGTTGACTATTACCTTAGAGGTTGCCCAATAAACGCTGAGGAGTTCCTTAAGCTGTTGACGGAGCTAGCCCGTGGCGTTTGGGTAAAGCAGGGTGAGAGAAGATTCGAGTTCCTTCGAGAGTATGTCGTCTCAATACCTGGTAAGGTAATGAGGCTTGACGGAGAGAAGTGCATTGTGTGCGGCAGGTGCGTAGGCATATGCAACTCACTCGGGGTTAACGCCTTAGGAACGGTGAATAGGGGGATAAGGGTAGCCATCAGCACACCCTTCGCAACACCCTTCGAGGACGCTGGATGTATCTCATGCGGACTCTGCGCTAAGTACTGCCCGGTGGGAGCCCTCACATACAGAGATGACGTGCAGATAACCCAGAAAATGCTTAGGGGAGGGAACGTAGACGCCTACATAGAGCCGGAAGCCCTAGCATCCCTTGCCGAGGCGTTAAACGCCTCACCATGGTCCGTCATAACCTCTCTTAAGGCCGCCGGGTTCAGCAAGGTTATCCTATGGAGCCCAGAGTTAAGGGGGTCCGCAGAATCATTGACGATAGTCCCCGCCAGCCCAGCCGAGCACACGTACGTACGCAACCTATACCCAAGCTTAACCAAGTACCTAGCGGAACCCCCGGAGATACCGTCGGACGGCGTACTCATAACACAGTGCGTTGCTAGGAAGCTTCAAGGGAGCCCCGTCCTAACGGCTAGGGAAGCGGAGAGGCTCCTAGCTAGCATACCCGTGAACACCATGGTTGAAAGCGAGCCAGATGCCGTTAAGATAGGTGTTAAGTATCCGATCACCAGGGCGGTAGGGCCGTACGAGGTTAGGGGAGCCTTAGAGGCAATCATGAATGGGTACTTCAAAGGAGGGACGATCGCCATCTACGTATGCCCTGGGGGCTGTTTAATGGGTGGTGGGCAGACGTTTCCAAAGACAGAGCTCGGCATAATTGAAGGGGCTAGGGAGAGGATTTACCGCGAAATAATGTTTAGGATAAACCATCGCTAATATTTCCCACGCCTCAACTTTAGTATGACAGTGCAGGACTTACGCTAAGGTACTTTTAGTTGGCTCGTCAGGGCGTAAATGCCTAAAAAGGTTAAACAGGCCCTTAAGCATACAACCAGCAGGCTACAAAGTGATCCTTCCCAACCTCTTTAAGCGCGGGTTCATCATGACGGCACTTCTCGGTTGCGTGCGGGCACCTAGGATGGAACCTACAACCACTCGGCGGGTTTATTGGGCTGGGGGGCTCGCCCGTCACCTTTATCCTCTCCTTTGCCCGCGCTAACTCGGGGTCGGGCACCGGTATTGATGAGAGGAGGGCTTTCGTGTACGGATGCATCGGGTTCTCGAATAGTTCCTTCGCGGGGGCGAGTTCAACGAGCTTACCTAGATACATTACCGCTATCCTGTTACTCATGTACTTGACTACTCCTAGGTTGTGGCTTATGAAGAGGTATGTTAGCCCATACCTCCTCTGCAGATCCTTCAGTAAGTTAAGTATCTGGGCCTGCACCGACACGTCAAGCGCTGACGTCGGCTCGTCTAGAACCATGAACTTAGGTCTTAAGGCTAGGGTCCTAGCAATAGCTATTCTCTGCCTCTGACCTCCAGAGAACTCGTGAGGGTACCTGTACAGGTGTGTTTCATTGAGGCCAACCTCGTAAAGCAGTTTAATCACGAATTCCTCCGGGTCATCCACATGAATCTTGTGTATGCGTACAGGCTCCATTATTATGTTGAAGACCGTCATCCTAGGGTCTAGGCTAGAGTAGGGATCCTGAAACACTATGTTAGCCTGCCTCCTGAACTCCTTTAACGCCTTACCCCTTAGCTTAGTTACGTCCCTCCCGTCAAAGATTATCTTACCCGCCGTCGGCTTCAGGAGCTTCAGTATTAGCTTCCCGGTAGTCGTCTTACCACACCCGGACTCCCCTACTAGGCCTAAGGTCTCGCCCTTCCTGATCTCGAACGTCACGCCGTCAACAGCTTTAACCCACCCTTTAGTGAAGATTATACCTCCTACGGGGAAGTACTTCTTAAGCCCATCAACCCTGACTAACGCTTCACTCACTCCTACTCACCTCCTCACCCTTTCCAGCGTAGAGCCAGCACCTCACGTAATGTGAGGGACCCACCCTGATTAAGGGCGGTTTCTCCCTGCGGCACTTCTCGGTTGCGTGCGGGCACCTAGGATGGAACCTACAACCACTCGGCGGTTTAATTAGGTTGGGAACGGTGCCTGGGATTGACTCAAGTTTCTCTATCTCTGTTAACGGGTTTGGCACCGCCCTCAGTAAACCTACCGTGTATGGGTGCTTAGGCCTCTTGAAGAGCTCGTCAACCGGCGCTACCTCAACAATGTTGCCTGCATATAGAACTGCCACCCTCTCACACATCTCAGCAACTACCCCCATGTCATGCGTTATTAGGAGAACCGTTAAGCCCTTCTTTCCCTTCAGCTCCCTGAGCAAATCCAGTACCTGAGCCTGAACAGTCACGTCAAGGTAGGACGTAGGCTCATCAGCTATTAGCAACTTAGGCTCATTACTTAAGCCCATACTTATGACTACCCTCTGCCTCATTCCGCCACTTAACTCATGCGGGTACGCCTTAACACGGCGCTCAGGATCTGGTATAAGAACCTCCTTTAACAACCTCACAGCCCGGCCGAAACCCTCCTTGAAGTCCTTAACAGTTCCGTGATCAACCATGGTCTCAGCTATCTGGTACCCGACCACGTAGAGCGGGTCTAGAGCTGCTGAGGGGTCTTGAATTATGTAGGCTATTTCCTTCCCTCTAATGTTCCTTAGCTCCTCCTCAGACAACTTAATTATGTTAACTTCCTCACCATCCCTGTGGTATATTACCTTACCCTTAACTATTCGACCGGGAGGTGGCACTATGTTTGTTAGCGTTCTCGACACTACGGTCTTACCGCAGCCTGTCTCACCGACTAGGCAGAATGTTTCCCCCTTATATATTGTGAAGGAAACATCCTCAATAGCTTTAACAACGCCTGCATACGTGTAGAAGTAAACGTATAGGTTCTCGACCTCTATTAGAGGTTCTCGCCGTGCCTCACTCGACATTACTTACTCACCTCCCCCGCTTCCTCCGAAGTCTTCTTCACTTTCTTCACCTTGAACTCAATACTCCTCCTCGTCCTCGGATCTAGGATGTCCCTTAACGCGTCGCCGAAGAGGTTCCAGCCCAGCACGGATACTAGGATTGCGAGACCTGGGATCATGACTAACCACCATGCACCATTAACTAGGTACTGAGACCCGTGCTGCACTATGGCACCCCAGTCAGGTATCTTCATCTGCGCACCAAAGAGGAAGCTCAGCCCCGCCTCAACGAGTATGACACTGCCTACGTCCATCGTCATTAGCACTAATAGAGAACCAAGGATATTAGGCAGTATATGCTTAGTCATTATGCCTACAGAACTCATGCTTAGTGCCCTAGCTGCTTCAACATACACATTATTCTTAGCCTGCAGCGTTAAGCCCCTTGTGAGCCTGGCGTAGCCAGGCCACCACACTATCCACAGCGCCACCACTATAGATAGTGTCTGAGCCATGTTTAGTGCGTCATTAGGCTTAACAGCAAATATGAAGGAAACCAGCCCTGTTAGGTATGGGTTATTAGCTATCGCTAACGCCATCCTATCCGTTAAGGCAGCACTCAGGGCTAAAGCTAATATCAGTCCAGGAAACGCGAGAAACATGTCGGTCACCCTCATTATGAATTCATCAATAATTCCCCCATAGTATCCCGCAATCAACCCTAACATTATGCCTATTATGATCCCGACAGGCAGTACTAAGGCCGTAACTACTAATGAGATCCTAGCACCGTAGAGCATCTGGCTGAGGAGGTCGCGACCTAAGTCATCAGTACCCAGCAGAGCCCCTCCAGTCCCTGGCGGGGCTAGGAAGTACTTCTTGTATTGTCCGGTAGCCATAATGAATGAGAAATCGTAGCTATGTGGGGCGATTATGGGGCCTATGATGCCGACAATTATGAAGGACATGCCCAGCACTAGCCCAGCGATACCTATTGGCGACCTGTTTAACGCGTAGAGCATTAGCTTCCATTCCTCAACCCTGCTCCTATTCCTGCGGTACCAGTCCTTCCTGAAGAGCGTTATGATCTTCACTAAAAATGCGATTAACGCGTCAGAGAACCTATCAAGTATCTTCTTCTCATATACTTCCTCAGCCATTAGAACCTCACCCTCGGGTCTATGATCGCGTAGAGAATATCGACCACTAGGTTAGTTATCACGAATATTAACGCCGCGAGTAAGGTGCCGGCGATGAGTACGGGGAAGTCCATGTTAAATATTGCCTGAACCATTGCTCTCCCCATCCCCGGTATACCGAAGACAGTCTCGGTTATCGGTGCGCCACCGAGTAGTCCTCCGAACTGCAGCCCCACCACCGTGACCACCGGCACTAAGGCATTCCTCAACGCGTGCATGAATACTCTGCGATTCCTTAACCCACGCATTTTTGCGAAGTATATATAGTCAGAATTAATTGCTTCGAGGAAGGAGTTCCGCACTAGCCTAGCTATGATTCCTATGCCTGCGAAGCCTAGCGTGAAGCCAGGCAGTATGAACCTCTTAATGTTCTCCGCAAACGTTGTCCAATCACCGCTCAATAGTGCGTCAATTATGGGTATCCCTGTTATGTGTACCTTGGGGTAGGGCACCCCAGCAACGGTTATCCAGCCAAGCATGTAGAAGAATACATATATGAATATGTAACCAAGCCAGAATATCGGTACGGAAACACCCGTTAACGCCCACACCCTAACGAACGCATCGATGACCGTATCCTTCTTTAAGGCAGAGATTATGCCTAATGGTATGCCGAGCACTATTAGGAAGAAGAGGGCAAATAGTGTTAGCTGGAAGGTTATCGGGAACCTAGCCAGCATGTACGACATGACCTTATAGTTGAAGAGAGGATCTACGATACTGTTTGTTAATATGCCCTTCATAAAGAAATAATATTGAACGTACCATGGGTCATTAAGGTGATACTCCTTAACGATCGTGGCGACTACGTGGGGATCCGCCTTAATACCCCCTGCCCAAGCCCTAGCGGGATTAGCTGGGATCACGAAAGCTATTATGAAGGTTATCAACGTTACACCTATTATTGTTGGTATGAAGGTTACTGCTCTACGCACTAAGAACCTCTTCAGATCAGCCATCCGGACACACCACCTTGACGTGCTTTACCTGCATCGGCGCACCTCCAGGAGCAGAACTAACTCAAGTACAGGGTTAGGGAAGGGAAAAAGGGTTTTCGGTTACTTAACTGAAAGCGAATCTTTATGAATACTAGGTTAGCCACTGTATCCGTAGAGCTGCTGCCAGAGTTGCTTGTCCCAGTAGTATGGGTTGATCTTCAGTATGATGTAGGAGTCCTGCTTGAAGTCCGCGACGTAGTATGGTCCTGTCCCTATTGGGTGCGTGTGTAGGAATAGGTGTGTTGGCTCCTTGTTACCAGTGCCTATGTACTTTGCCCATGCTGATGGGTTCTTACCCCACTTAGCAGCGTTCATGGCCTCTAGGTATTTGCCCTTAAGTTGATCCACGTTGTCGAATAGGTACTTGGCGGGTATTATCATGGTGAACGGATCTGCAAGGATGTTCAGTATGGCTCCGTAGGGCTTGTATAGCTTCAGCATCACTACTCCAGCTGTCTTCCCGTTGTAGCCGAAGAACTTCAGTAGGTCGCTTAGGGACTTGACCTCAACGGTCTTGCCGTTATAGGTGGCGTAGAGCGGGTGCTGCGCTAAGTACTGGTTAAACTCCTTCTCAGTGTAGACTGTGCTCCCGTTCACGTCGATGAACGTCGTTATCATCCATGAAGGGTCTAGGCCTAACCTAGCTATCCTCCATATCGTGAAGAGCACATCAGTCGCATTCACGTCATACACCTTCTTATTCCATGGATCGTAAGCCTTCATGCCACCCCTAATCACGAAGAACCACTCGCTACCGTCCTTATTGTGCGCCCACGCAACAGCAGCGTCTGGCACTACGTGGGACGTATCACTCTTCCAGTAGGTTACTAGGGTATCACCTATTTCATGGAATATCTCCCAGCCAAAGGTCTCGTAGCTCTTTGCTGGATCGAAGCTCTGAGGCCAGCCTATGGTTGTTATTACTAGGGTGTTCCTGTCGTTCTTATAGCTCCCTATACCTACTGCGGGCGTTACCGGCGGTTTCTCCTCCCACACTAGGTCCCATCTCTCAGCTAGGGTTGGGTTGTAGTACCTGTCCTTAACCCAGTTCCAGTAGTCGCGCACAATCTTGTACTGAGCTAGCCAGATCATGGGTATCTCTAGATTTGATATCCTCTCGACAGCTTGGTATATTGCGGTTCTTATCTGTGGGTTAACTTCGTACCTTCCCGCCTGTATTAAGGCGTCTAACGTGGTGTTTCTGTAGAATGCAGGATCAATGGTGTTATATGCTGAGCAGTTCTCTGGCGGTATCTGCTTCGCTGAGAGCTTGTACTGCACCACGATGATGGGTTTCCCGCTTACCGATACTGAGGCTCCAGTCCCGGCAGGACCTACCGCTACGTAATAGTTTGGCGTGTCAATTACCTTCGCTGAAGAGATGTACTTGCCGACGTCAGCAGGGCTCTGCACAGTATATACCTTCACCGAGTCGAACTTAGTCCCGCCGCCCACTAGCGGACCTGCGTAGTCATCAGGGTCGTTGTAGTCGGGTGCCCAGCCGATTATGTATACATCAAACTGTGGCTTCTCAATCCTCTCCAGTAGCTGAGGCCATGAGAGTGACTGAACCATTACCTTAAAGCCTAACTGCCCCCAGGACTGGGATAGCAGTGTGGCTATCTTGGCCCTAGCAGTGTTGCCCTGGTTATAGTATATAGTGATCGTGTACTTGCTTGGGTCGACGCCTGCCTTCTGGAGGAGTTCCTTCGCCTTCGCTAAGTTCGTGGTGTAGTTTATGACTTTATAGTCAGTCCACCCCATCATTCCCTTGGGTATCACACCGATTAAGGGCGCTACGGTACCTGCATATACTGTCTGCCAGATCATCTGGTAAGGCACAGCGTAGGCCAACGCCCTCCTAACTAGGACGTTATTGAAGGGTTCCTTATAGCAGTTGAGGACTATATAGGCAATCGTGAATGATAGCCCCATATCCTGCTTAATTATCTTATACCCATCAATCGTCGTCCCTGCCAAAGCATTAAGCTGATCTGGGGGCACCGCACCTAAGTCAGCAACGCCCTTCTTGATGGTCAGCACACGCGTGCTTGCATCATTCTGAATTAGGTATATCACAGTAGTGTGGAGCGCTCCCGGATGCAGAGGCTTAGCAGGCGTCGTGGTGGTTGACGTAGTGGTTGTCGTGGAAGTCGTCGTTGAAGTAGTGGTTGTGGATGTGGTGGTTGTGGGTGTCGACGTAGGTGAAGTCGTTGACGTGGGCACCGCCGTCGTGGTCTTCGTCACCTGAACTGTTGAGGTTACGGTTTTAGTTTGAGTTACGGTTGTCGCTGAGGTAACCGTTGTTGTTACGGGGGCAACACCTCTTGAGCCAGCGAAGTACCCTACCGCACCCGCTATTATGGCGATTATTATGATTGCGGCTACGGTTCCAGCACCGACCTTTGAAAGTGCCTTACGACTGACGCGCATAGCGTTAAGTCACCACTACCTACAGAGAGGAAGTAGTTTAAATTTTTTATTGAATCTCCGGATTAACATGCTAATTATTAATCAAAGTTAGGGGCTCCTCATAAGAAAGGATAATCACATAATTTAATACTAACATAAATCCAATCGCAAGCTAAGACAATGCTTTAAAATGTAACCGCAACACGTAAGTAACTGTTTAAGTTAATCGTATCTCGAAGAAAACTATCGGTGGAGGGTTAGAGGAACTACGATCTCTCTGAATTTGCCCTGAACCCGAGAAGAGGGAGATCCTAATGCTGGGTGGCATAGGTAGTGGGAGAAGGCTTCTTATACCATGCTATTTAATAACCCTAATGAATTCCAAGAGCTACTTGCTGGATGCGTACTTCATGCGCTCACTTGAGGTGCCCGCCCGGAGGTCACTAATGATTTACCCTCCTGAGGGCCAAGCATCAGGTACTGCATGGGGTGATACAAAACTTCTGAAGCCAGCATACTCTGTTAATGAGGCGCTGGGCATGCTCAGGGAGGCCTACCTCTGGGCTTGCGAGAGGCGATTAAATAGGGCTAAGAAAATCTTGTCGCGCTTTCGGGTATCGCTATTGTTCCCTGTAGCAGTATTTAGGAAATTAGAGTCTGACGAAGATCTAGTACACGACAGCGAACTTGCTGGTTCGATATACATCCTTGAAGGTGTTTTCGGGCGGGAAGCCCTCATGGACAAGCTAAACATTGTAAGATCAGAGATAATATACATAGAGGCAAACGTCGAGATAAATGAAAGCAATAAAGCTCAGATACGTGTGAGCTCTTCGAACCACTCTCTTACTAGAGCATACCTGTGGCTTTACAAAAATGATGCAGGCTTTAATAAAGCCCTTAGGGAAGTCGTGGAAAGATAGTGCTGTGGTGACATACATTCGTTAAGTAACTGTCCCTTAATGAGAAGTATCTCATTCTCTAAGGTTGCCTGCGGTTAAATCAATGGAACGCGTCCCCCACAGTTTAAAATTAAACATATTTCCAAGCCTCCGATGTATCATAGTTCAATTTACTTATAGCCCTCAAGTACTCTAAGAAATTTTAGGAAATACCGTTGAAGAGTATACATTATTAAGAACCCTAGATTAATATGTTTTATGCAGAATTGCCTGGCAAGTAATTAAGCTTATTTCCCTAATTACGTTATTAACAAATTAATGTTAAAAACTAATGCAGACTGTTGACGTCTTTAAGAATAACCCTATATTTTTATTTACGCAACTATATAAATAATATATGACGTGAGTATTGATGGAGGTGAAGAAGAATATGATAACGCCCTCAGAACCCGGTAGTCAGCGGGGGGAGGGCGAGAGGTTCCTCTTCGGTGTGCAGGATCTTGATAAGCATTACTCTCACGCCATCAGGCCAGGCACAGTCATTTTAGTTGCTGGTCATCCAGGCGCTGGTAAGACTACTTTCGCAGCGAAGATGTGCTATGTTAACGCGTTAAGGGGGAAGCCATGCCTGTATGTGTCCTTTAATGAGGAGAGGGATAAGTTTTTGGAGTGGATGAGGGGGCTTGGCTTTGACTTCACGGAGCTTGAAAATAAGGGGTTATTTAAGTACATTAAGTTACCAGTACTTACCGAGGATACGTTATTCTCTGACCTCATGGATGTCCTTGTAGAGAATATACATAAGTTCAAGCCATTGATTGTCGTAATTGATAGTATAACCCCTGTTAGCGAGATACTTGGTGAGAGGGGTGCTAGGGTCAGGTCATTCCTTCAGAACTTTCTTACTAATCTCTCTAGGTCTATTCAAGGGGTGATTGTACTGGTTGCGGAGATACCCCTATCTACTGAGTACGTTTCCTTAGGTTCAGCGGAGTTCGTTGCCGATATCGTGATAATAATGAAGCATAGGGTCGAGGGTAGCAGGCTAGTGAGGACCATGGAGCTTAGGAAGGTTAGGGGTGTGGCGATAAGTGTTGCCGAAATACCGTTCGCGATAAGGGAGGGTGAGGGAATCAGGGTCTTCACACCGCCAATAATGAGGAGAAGCACAGGACCTGACCTGAGTAAGTCCATTAAACTTGGATGTGCTGTACTCGAGGATGTCCTCGACCACATTCACCCTGGGATGTCGTTATCCTACATAACACCTCCTTCAGCTAGGGGGCTGGGCTACCTGCTAATACCATTCATCGGCACCATTATGCGTCATAGGCTTAAAGTAGCGTTGATAAGCTACAGGCTAACATCGGCTGAGCTAAGGCACTACTTCGAGGAGTTTTTAAAGAGAATGAACATGGAGTTTGTAGGCAATAGCTTATGGAGGAACATAGTATATGCTGAGGGCGTTAACCCAACAACTCACAGCTTAGAGGAGGTTCTTCATAAGGTGCTAGACGCTCTAAGGAGAAAACCAAACGTTATGATACTCCATGGGGTTGAGAATCTATTCATAGTGTATGGGAACCTGCAGAAGACATATAACAGTTTGTTCAATATAGTACAGCATAATAAGACCCTCGGAGTATTTACCATGCTCCTAGCTTCTGCAGTGGACGAGCAGGTAAGGAACATGCTTTCAAATATAGCCGACATAGTGGTGAATGAGGTCTACGAGGCCACTGTCCCCACAGGTAAGCTACATCCAAGTACCTACGTCTGGGCTTCAGGAAGTGTTCCGAAGATACTGAGTTATGAGGAAATTCTAGAATGCCTTGAGGAAGTAAAGAA
>JALWZB010000043.1 GCA_027002995.1 Desulfurococcales archaeon | reverse complement strand
TCCTTATAATGAAGTGAAGTACTTCGTCGACAACCCCGATGCTAGTTACCAGAAGCGGATATTTTGTCTAGGAGCTCCTCTGCTTCGGAAGCGCGGGCACCGTCATAGAGTAGCTGGATGAACACGTTGGAGTCCACGAAGGCAAGCTCCCTCATAGGGGCTCCCACTCTGCCTCGGCCAGCAACTCCTCTATCTCCTTCTCGGACGCCTTACCTAATATGCCACGGTATTTTCTGAGAATTCTTCTCCTTTCCTCACCGACTGGGACGAGCACCGCAATCCTTTCCTCACCCTCCCGGAGGTCAACAGGCTCCAAGGGTTTAAACACACCCTTCTCATACCTCACTTTCACAGCTTTAGACAACTCTCCTGCACCTGTATCAGGTATGGCTTCACGAGCCAATTAGCCTTTCCCCACAAGGTGTTCCGGGACTATCGCAGTTGATTCCATGACTGATAACCATCATGGCTTATAGGTCTCAACCTTTGGAGCCGGAGATCTCGGGTTCAAAATCCCGCAGACTCACCACCTACAGACCCTCCATGCAAGCTTCACTATTCCTCAGCAGAATATACAACTTCAAATTAATGTTAAGGAACTTATGATGTTTTCTGCTTCATTGTTGGTAATCTCTTACTAATCTCTTACATGGTTAGGGGATTACCTTTAGCCACGGTACTCTCTTGAAGTCCTGGTCAAAGGTTAGAATGGTTTTGATATTGTGGTGCCTGCAGGTTAGTGCTACTAGTGCGTCGCTCGGCGTCAGATTATACTTAACCATGGTGTCCAGCAGTTCTTCGAAGCTGGCAACATCTTTAAGAACTATAATGTTTAGGTCGTGGATTACGTCTCTCAATATCGTTAATTTCTCCAGCGCAAAGTTGAGCCCATGCTTAGAGATGTAGGCCTTCACCTTATCGAGTCTCCGTAGCCCTAGTCGCTCCAGTGCAAGTCTCCTTATTGACAGGAATACTACCTCGTCAATTACACGAATTGAGGTTGCAAGGTCCTCGTGCTCCGCCAGAAGCCTTGCTGCTTCCTCAGTGTACTCACTCCTGAAGATATAGTAGGCAAGCACATTCGAATCCACAAATTCCAATGCTGCCATCACCTGCCAGATAGAGTATGGTTAGAAGTCTTCGAACTCTGCTTCCAGCAGTAGTTGGTCAATCTCCTCCTTGGACGCCTCTCCCATGAACCCCTTATACTTCTCAACAATCTTTTTCCTCTCTTCCACCGGGGCTAGGAGAGCTACGCGTAACTCCGTACCTTCTCTTAGCTCTAGCGGCTCTAATGGTTTCAGAACGCCTTTCTCATACTTTACTCTTATAACCCTAGACAACCCCCTGAACCCCCATCCAGATAATATTATTGCGTACCAGCCAATTAGCCTTTCCTAGTCCAAGTGTTTCAAAATTATCTATGATGAAATCCCAACGATAATCAGCTCTGCACAGCATTTCCGAAACTATGGTTTCCGCTGGAAAGTAACTCATTAGTCTCAGGACTTCGGAGCCGGAGGTTCTTGGGGTCTGAAATCTCGGTGGGTCTGTCCGTGATTGCTGTTTTTAGCTGTACCTTAAGCTTAGAGTATTGAGTAGAGTAACTTAGGTACCTAGCCCAAGGCCTTACTCCATCTAGGAATTTTCACACCTGAACCTTCTTAGATTGCGCAACACAGGTTTCATTCCCTCCTCAAGCTTCTTGAGGGTGTCCCTACAGTTTCCGCTGATACTATAACGTAGCAGTCAGGTGGGGCTTTAGTTTGTGAGGTCTAGAGGATGATGTCTATGTCCGGGTCTTTTAGGAGTATCTCGCTTCTTTTTGGGTTGTAGTGGATTTTTATTGCTTTGATGAGTCCCCCTGCTTTGCGTAGGTTGTGGAGGAGTGGCCTTATTTTCGGGTCTCCCTTGTCGTGGGGTGTGAATGCTTTGACGTTGTGTAGGGTTGTTATGAATATCACCGCTACTTGCTTACCTGTGGCTGCTAGTCGTGTTAGGTCTTTCAAGTGTCTCTCGCCTCTTAGGCTTCTGCAGTCTGGGTAGGACGCGTACTCACCGTGCGGCCCCGTACGTAGTACCGCGCTCTTCAACTCAACTATTAACTCCTTACCGTCCTCATTCCGGAGTAGGTAGTCGAAGGTTGAGTTGCTTATGCGTGGGTTTCTTGAGGCTATCTTGAAGCCCTTCAACCAAGGTATTAGGGATGAGTTAACGGCTACGGCGAACGCCTCCTCCTGTAATTTAGTGTCAATGAGTGCGGGTCCCTTAACCTCCTCGACAGCTATTAACCAGCAGTCGGTTCTCCTGACGGGCTTCGGGATGCAGTAGGCGGTTGCTCCCCTCACGAGGAGTTCCTTCAGCCTGCCCGTGTTCGTTATGTAGGCCCTGCGTTCCCTGCCCGCACACTTGACTAGCACGACGAACCTGTTTAGCCTCTTGATGATGGAGCATGTCGTGGGTGGTGGGAGCTTAATTAGTTCGTGTGGTACGGCATGCATGCCTCTCTCCCGGCCCGCCTTCAGAGGATCCTGGTTAGGGCTTCCTGCTTTAGTGTGCGTGTGTATGAGTTCCTTAACGCGTCCCTTGCCTTCAGCAGTCTGGGGTGCGTCACGTAATCCATTACCGTGCCCTTAGCCTCCAGTATCTTAGTGTGCTTCACGAGCCTCGAGAACACTCCCCCAGCTATCCCCTCACCTATGGCTGCGTATCCCTGCGCCGCCTCCTTAGCTAGCTTAGCTCCGGGCAGGAAGCCTAAGGTCCTTACGGGCGCTACATCGGAGAGCCTCCTGATTAGCTCAGCACGTATTTCCCCATACCTCGTGAGCCTCCCGGAAATCAGGACTTCCTTAGGCCTCCTTACTGATGTCAGCATGCCCCTAACGCTCCTCTCAACCCACTCCATCATGGCTTCGAAGGCATTAACGCAGGCATCATTACCTGCCCTAACCTTGGACAGCATCTCACTAGGGTCTAGGGTACCGCATTGCTCCGCCACACCGCCGTGGAAGACGTCCGTCCTAACCCAAGTTCCGCCGGCTACCACCAGCTCCAGGTCTAGAGGGCCGGCGGTCAAGAACCCCATGGGTGTGAGCGTCCCTCCTAACCCGTCGACTATTCTCCCGCTATCCACGCCTATGACTGCGTTGTACCCGTACCCCATCTCCACCAGTATGAAGGAAACTTCCCCGTACTCGATGCTGAGCCTCCTCGCCTGGTCGTAGATCGCTAGGAACGCTACAGCAAGCTTATCGGCCGTCCCCATGTCCAGCCGATCTAACTTCCTGTGCTTAGGGACTGTCGGGAGAAGCACGACTGACGGTATGAAGCAGACCTTACGCCCTAAGCTAACTAACTCCTTGACGGCCTCAGCTAACGCCTTGTAAACACCTATCCCCGGATCACCAGCCCTAACCCCGGCCTCGAGGGCGGCGCGGGGAGTTAGTAGCAGTACCTCCAACGCGAAGGCCTCAGGGTCCTTGAGCTCGTCACCCCACACGACCGGCGTGCCGTACCCTGAGGGGCCGACGATCACGTCAACTTCCCCTGCCTCCTGAACCTTACTTATGAGGGTGGCTGGGTTCGCGGCGACCTCATCCGTAGGTATGCTGGACTCCCAGACCACCTCCTCACCATCAACCACTACTAAGTCGAAGCTCTTGGTTCCGGGGTCTATGCCTAGCGAGCGAGCCACGTTGCAGGCACCTAAGAAAGAGTTTAGGGTGAGCGCTAAAAGTGACGTGGTTAAAAAGCCCGTGCTTTAAGTGACTCGCTAAAGTATGCTGGCAGGGACTACATTAGGGCGGCGCGCCCACGCTCACCTGTCCTTACCCTTATCGCCTCCTCCACCGGGACTATGAAGATCTTCCCGTCCCCAGGCACGCCACGCCTAGCATGCTTGATTATGACGTCCACAACCTTATCCACTAATTCATCAGGCACTACGACCTCAACCTTAACGCGGGGGAGGAGCTCGTAAACCTCGACACCCTCCGCCCACCTATGAACTATTCCTCCCTGCCTGCCCCTACCTCGCACGGGGTAGGTGGTTATGGGGTTTATTCCGGCGTTCTTGAGGGCCTTCATGACGGCCTCTAGGGCCTCCTCACGAATTATGGCTTCCACTCTCTTCAAGGTGGAGAAGCACCGTGAGTAAGTACTGCTCTGAAGAATTTAAGTTAATATTAACTACAGTCATTCACTCAAAGACAACGCTCCTTGAAGAACCAATGGAAGTTAATATCAAGCGATTGACGTACTGTTGAGGGGGCCTGACATTGGGCAAGGGAGGGGAGAGTGACGTTGCGGTCAGGGCCAAGGCAGTCGCCTTGATCCTGCTTGGGGAGACTGAGAGGGCTTTGGAGATGCTCTCGAAGTTCTATGGAGTCCCTACACCACGCGTTAAGGTCGGCCTGCCTAAAGGTAGGACTGGTGTGCTAGGGTGCTACGTCCCTAGCAAGAGGGTTATTTACCTTAAGTCGTCAGAGGAGTATAGGAACCCTTTCGTGGTGCTCCATGAGTTCTACCACCACATAAGGTACTTCGCTGGAAAGCATCGTGGAACTGAGAGGGGAGCTAATGAGTACGCACTAAAGTCTATCCAGTACTTCAAGGAATTAGCTGGTAAGTTGAGACCGTCTAGTGACGAATAATAAGGTCATCACCTAGAGTGTTTAAGGTGGGATGAAGACTCCGCCATCGTCTGAGCCTACCTTAATTAACGGGCGTTGAGGACAGCCTGACCCTCCTGACCCGCCTAGGTAACTATTACGTCCTCTTGAGTATGGAGGAGAAAAACACTGTTCATCGCTTTCCTTTCCTGCCTACCTTCTTAGGCCACCATGCGTACTTCCCGAAGAGCGCCATTAGGGCTGGGGACACGAAATACACTGCTGAGGCGCTTACCAGCACTATCCCTAGCGCTAGGGTGAAGCCCATCTCCCTCATTGCCCACATTGTCGTCAGTATTAGGGAGGCGTAAGTCGTTGCTAGGATGGCCGCTAAGCCTATCACGACGTTGTCGGCTGAGGCTGCAGCCACCGCTAGGGCTTCTTTAGGTGGTCTGCGTTCGTACTCGTCCCTCGCCCTCACTAGGTAGAAGCTGTTGTAGTCTATGCCGACACCCAGCAGGATGTTGAGCACCACCATCGGGAGGAACCACAGCATAGGCTTGTTGAACACGTAGTGGAACAGGTTAGTTGACAGCCATATGCTCCACACGGTGCCTAAGTATATGGTGGTCATCGTCGCTGCCGCGGCGGGCAAGCCCTTAAGCGTGGGGAGCAGAGACAGGAACATCAGCACCACCGCTATGGGCAGTATCTTGTGCCAGAAGTCCTCGTTAATCATGTCGTCTAGGTCAACCTCCATCGCGGCTAGCCCACCCACGTACGCCCTACTGATGATGTCCGAGTGCCTGCTTACGAAGTCATTGACTACGTCCCTTATCTTCCTGACCAGGTTTCTCGCCTCACTACTCTCAGCCAGGTACTTCATCGTGATGGTGAACATCACCGTCCTATTGTCGCTGGAGACGTACTTCGTGCCGTTGAACATCGCGACCTCACTCATCGTTAAGTTACTTAGCTTCTCGCCGAACGGCATCGTCGGCGAGTAGACAGCCTTAACTCCTTTGAGGCTCGCTAGTCTCTCACTTAGCTCCTCAATGAGGGGGAGGGTTGAGTTGCTGAATGGCTCCTTAAGCTCCAGTACGACGTATGTTGGCGTGGTTAGTGACGCGCCGAACTTCTCTTCCATGAGCGTTAACGCTGAGGCCTCCTGGCTTCCCTGCGGTAAGTAGAGCTTTATGTCGTGGCTACCGCTGAAGCTCACGAATGCCTGCGTGGCAGGCACTCCTAGGAGGGCAGCGATAATCACCACTATTACGGCGTACTTCGTCACCTTCGATACTACCTTGCTGACGTCGACCCCCGCTTCTCTCCTAGGTCTCGGTATCCTCGGCCACCAGAACTTCTTACTACTGCCGAACTCAGCGGCTAGCGCCGGGACCAGCGTTAGTGACGCTGCCAGCACAGCTACGACCGCTATTGGTATGACGACACCCATGACCCTCAGGAACGGGAAGTCCCACGCAATCATAAAGGATGCGAACGCCACTATGTCAGTTAGGGCTGAGGCCATCACAGCGTCAAACGCCCTCCTCAGCGCTTCAGCGGCGGCTTCCCTGCGCCCCATACCCTCCGTTAAGTATTCCTTGAACCTGTAGAGGTAGTAGGTGGAGTAATCTATCCCTAGTCCAAGGGCGGTGGTGGTCATGAGTACCCTAGCCCAACTCGTTATTGACATGACGCTGGACGCTATCACGTAGACTATGGCTGAAGCCGCGATTATTGCGGTGCCTATGCTTACGAACGGCATTAGCGTGGCGGCCACGCTCCCAATCACTATGAAGAGCACTATTAAGGCACCGATGATGCTGACCTTATTGACTGTCGAGACGTCCCTCTCACCGTAGTGCTTGAGCTCCTCCTTACTAACCACCTCACCCGTCACGTACACCTTAACGTTGCTGAAGTGCTTGCCGAACGCCTCCCTAGCTAGGTCCCTAACCTTTAGGGCGTTCTCGTACTTCTCCTCGTCGCTCCCGCCCTTAACGTACGTTATTATGGCTAAGGTACTGTTGTCGCCACTCTTAAGCATGCTCACGTATGTCTTAGCACGCTTCAGGATCTCCCCGTAAATCTCAGCGGCCACGGGCTTGACGTCCGCATAGGTGATAGCCTCTGGGTGATCCTTGTGGGTGAAGGCGATGCTCACTAACTCATCGACGCTTAGGTTCTTAGCTACGTACCTTGCTTTCTCGTTACTCTCCATAAAGTCATTTACTATTGACTGAAGCTCCTCCTTAACGACGGACTCTAAGAGGGTTTCTCTACATGGGTAATTCCTAGCTACTGTCTCAGCTATGCGTAGTGACGCGTCCTTTAAACGCTCTGCTATGTCCTTCGGTACGCCTTTACTGGTTAGGTTCGTGACTAGGTTGCTTACGTGTTCCTTAACTCCCTTAAGGAACAGGTCCTCCGCTATGGGCTTGACGCTGCTGTTACTTGCTACGGTGTCGTACACCTCACTGATCACTTCCTTCATGCTGACCCCGCTCGGGAGGTACTTGCTGGCGTTATTGCCTGCCGTTGAGAGTAGCACGTTGATTACGGTGTCCTTCAGGTTGGAGCCGTTAAGTATTGCGTCCGGGTCGCGTAGGGCGGCATTAACCACCGCTTTGATCAGGTCGGTGACGTTAACGTTTGGTGGGAGTGAGGATGCGTTGATCGCCTTCACCGCTTCGCTGAGGGTTACGTTCCTAACGAGTTCCTTCGCTATGCCGTCAAGCACTGTTGGTGATCCTCCGCTCTCGTAGATGCGCTTAATGATCGCTGAGCTTATGTGCGGTTCTTTCTCTCCAGCGTTGCTTTGGTTGCTGGTCATTAGTTCAGTTGATACGGACACTACCGCGTACTCGAGTAGCGTCGCGTTCCTGATTAACGTGCCTGTTGCCTGTGGGTCGTCCTTAAGTACCGTATCCACTATCGCTTCCAGCAATCCCTGCGGCATTGACTTACCCGCGTGTTGCTTTAGGGCCTCGACCAGTAGGTCCCTAATCATGTCCTTCGTCACGCCACGCACTAGTAGTTCCCTAAGTAATGCCTCGGCGTTAGGCATGCTTGCTAGGGGCGATCCCTCCTTCTTCATCATGTTGAGGGCTGTGGAGACGGTCGCGTTAATTAACTTGTCCTCTGTGGGGTTGGGTCCGAGGTTAATCGCGGTCGTCAGTAGGGCGGCTAGTTCCTGGCTGTTCCCTTGAGGCGTGCTTTGAGTTGCTTGCATTAAGGCGCTCGGTAGGGCTTTGAGGGCCTCCTCAGCCAGCCCATCTATCATTGCGTAGACCTCGTCCTGATTTAGGGCGTTATAGGCGTAGATTATTGCCGCTTCACTTTCTTTGACCTGGTCTACGGAGGTGATTACGTGGAGGAAGACCGCCCCGTACACCCTCGCCAGCATCTGCGCGGTGTCTCCCTTACCCTTGGTTGCTTCCTCAATAATCTTGGCTGTGAGGTTAGCTAGTAGCTGGTCGCTCACGGCCTGCGGGCCCCTCACCTTGACCAGCGGGTACGTCGCGTTGAAGACCACGTACATTAGTTTCGGGTCAACGCTACCTACCCTCGAGCCACTCGTAGCGTTCTCGACCACGTACACGTCCTTAGGCGTGAGTTTCCCTGTCTCGTAGGCCTTCGTTTCCGTGGTTAGGTAGTAGTAGGTGCGTGTGACGTCGAAGAACGTTTTGGCGTAGGCGTCCTTCAGGCCGTAGACCGCCTTATTCAGGGACGCTAGGTTCTGCTCAAGCCTCTCAAGCATGGTCCTCGCTTGCGTGAGGTTCTTAACCATCGCGACGTACGCGGCGTCAGTTGAGTTAAGCGCGTCTTCAAGCTTCATTAGCTCATCATACGTTTTGCTGAGGTTGCTACGTGCTTTGATGTAGGCCGCCGCTACCTGCGTTAGGGACTCGTTCACTAGCTTAACACCCTTAGCTGTCGCGTTAAGCATCCCCAGTACCTTGACGAAGGACTCATTCATTGCCTTAGCTGAGTCCCAGAGTACCTTACTTAGGTTAGCTACCTCCTTAGTGATGTTTAGGGCTATCCTATAGGATGTGTCGTTAAGCTCGTCCATCACGTCATAGTATGAGGTCATATTATCCACGTACTTACCCACCACCTCATCCTTCAAGCGCAGGTATGCCTGCTTAGCCTCAGGACTTCCAGCGTTAATCCCTGTGACCAAGAGTATCGTTCTATTACCTCCCAGTGCTGAGATGCCGAATTCCTCCTTGAGCACGTCATTAGCTTTCACGGACTCAACGTTCGTTGGTAGGAACTGTGTTTCCTCGTACTTCAGCACCTTGTCGAGGTTCATGGCTAGCGGTGCTGAGAGTATTAGGGCGACCACCCACACGGCAATGACGACCTTCGAGTGCCTTACGATCCAGTTCGCCGCACCCATATCTCGCACCCCATCATGTTGTTCTCCGATATGTTTGTTTCAGACATATTGGTTAGCGAACCCTTAATAAGGTTTTACCCGATAAGTAACTTGTGAAGAGGAGTGATGCAAACAAGTAATGCTTCCCTCAGGAAAAGCATTGTGAAGGAAGTCTTCACGACCCCCGGCAAGAACCTCATACTAGTTATATTAGCGGTTAAGGGGGAGATGCACGGTTACGAGCTACTCAAGGAAATAGAGAGTATGACTATGGGCTTATGGAGACCCTCACACGGACACCTATACACGCTACTCAACAAGATGGTTGAGGAGGGCCTCCTCAAGGCTAAGGAGGAGTTCAGGGGCAGGATAAGGAGGGTTAAGTACACGTTAACTAAGAAGGGCTTAGAGCGCCTAGCGATAGCTAACGAGGTGCTCCTGAGGATATTATACAACATAGTTAGGACGCATGAGTTACTACGCGTGAAACTCAAGGAAATGATGGAGACCCAGCAACCTCAGATGTCTAAAGAAGTAATAGAGGATTACTTAAGCCTCCTAAAGCAGATAAGGGACATTTTGGACGACAGGATATCGTACCTTGAGGACATGATGTTAAGAAGCACGCAGTAACGTGGTGGGGGAAGGGACTCCAATTTTAAATGTAATTCACCGTCCCTTACATAGCGTAGTATACGGGAGTAAGAAGTGAGTGTAGTTAACCCTGCCCCCCGAGCACTGGCCTGCTGTGCGTATACCGCAGCATTCTTCGCGGTTACGGCGGCCTTAGGGATGGCTGAGGGGGCGTCAGTGCTTGGTTGGTGCGGGCTTGCTGGTCTAGTAGTCTTGGCGGTAGCGATGCTTATTGACCACCCGTACGCCGCGTTTGCCGTGATAGCGTCGTACTTAGTTACGTCGTTAGTAGCTACTGTGCTTGGTGACGTCATGTATGCTGTGGCCGGTATGAGCGGCACTGCCCTTTACCTGGCGGCGATTAAGGCGGTGGAGACCGAGGCTGGTTGGGAGGGTCGTCAGCATCGCTGAGCCCGCTAGTAAAGTGGTGTGCGCGCCTGAGACACGTACTTAACCTCAGCTACATTTATGGGTTTAGATTCCTTAGTTAGGAATAGGGAGTGTGTTTTGATTAGGGTTAGGGTTGAGGTCTTCGGCACTCTCCGCGATAAGTTGGGGTGGAGGGAGAAGGTGCTGGAGCTGCCGCTTAATAATGCCACCCTTGCAGACGTCCTCAACGCGCTACCCGACCTTAAGCAGTACGTGGTTAGGGATGGAGACATAGCTGAGGGCTTCCTCGTATTCATTAACGGGATACACGCTCAGTTCAGGGGGAAGCTCAGGGCTAGGGTGAGGGACGGCGATGAAGTAGCTGTTTTCCCGCCCGGCGCCGGTGGTTGAGGGTAAGCGGTAATCCTAATAATACTGTTCGAGTCATTCCTTTGGGTGCTGCCGAGTGTTATGTGGGGGAGCTATTGAGGTTCGAAAGGTTTTCACTGAGGATACTGTAGGGAAGGAAGTGACTGTGAGAGGCTGGGTTCACCGCGTATTCAAGGTCGGCGGGAAGGTCTTCGCGTGGGTCAGGGACCCAACAGGCGTTGTTCAGGTGGTATTCGAGAAGTCCTCCCTCCCCGAAGGAACGTGGCCTCAAGTCAAGAAACTCACTAGGGAGTCCAGCCTAGAAGTTAGAGGGGTTGTTAGGGAGGATCCTAGGGCACCGGGCGGTAGGGAAGTACTCGCTAAGACCCTTAAGGTATACGGGTTCTCACCACCCTTCCCGATAAGGGGTAAGGAGGAGATAGAGTTCCTCCTCGACATCAGGCACTTATGGCTCAGATCACGTCGAATGACCGCGATAATGAAGATAAAACACACCATACTCAAAGCCCTCCGGGAGTGGTTGCTGAGGGAGGGGTGGTGGGAGGTAACCCCGCCAATACTGACGGGCTCCGCCGTGGAGGGCGGGGCGACGCTATTCGAGGTGAAGTACTTTGATAAGAAAGCCTACCTGAGTCAATCAGCGCAACTCTACTTAGAAGTGCTGATATACTCCCTCGGCAAGGTGTGGTCCCTCACACCCTCATTCAGGGCTGAGAAGTCCAGAACTAGGAGGCACCTCAGCGAATACTGGCACCTAGAGATTGAGGGTGCGTGGTACGACATGGAAGACACGATGAAGGTTGCTGAGGAGATGGTAGCATACGCCGTAAGGAAGGTCCTCGAGGAGAGGAGGGAGGAGCTCGAGTTCCTTGGGAGGGACGTGAGTAAGTTGGAGCCCGCCCTCGAGACGCCCTACCCGAGGATAACGTATGATGAGGCCATCGAGAGGCTCAAGGCTAAGGGCTTCAACATAGAGTGGGGCGATGACCTAGGGGCTGATGAGGAGCGCGCACTAACGCAGGACTTCGAGAAGCCGTTCTTCGTCACTCACTTCCCGAGGCACATCAAGGCATTCTACATGAAGCCAGACCCGAAAAGGCCTGAGGTAGTGCTAGGCTACGACCTACTAGCGCCTGAAGGGTACGGTGAAATAATTGGCGGATCGCAGAGGGAGGACGACTACGACAAGCTCCTGCAACGCATTAAGGAGGAAGGCCTCAACCCGAAGGACTACGAGTGGTACCTCGACTTAAGGAAGTACGGCACGGTACCCCACTCAGGCTTCGGGTTGGGTGTAGAGAGGCTCGTAATGTGGGTGGCTGGCTTAGACCACATAAGGGACGCCACGCCCTTCCCAAGGTGGAGGGGGAGAATATACCCGTGAATGATGAGGGATTAACGTTACTCTAACTCAAGCTTAACGGCTATTACGTCCATACCCTCGTAAGCAGCGAGTATTTTCTCGAGCATCTCAGCCTTCTGTATGTGATTCATCACGCCGCCCACCGCTAACCTCCTGCAGACCTTGCTAAACACGTACATGCCGAAGAAGAGTATCGACCCGACAACCCTATCGTAGAGGTCAGTCACGATCATGAAGGCGTCCTCCCCACCCAGCATCCCCACCTCGTCACGGCTGATATCCCTGAAGTCCTTCCTAAACATCACGGTGTAGTGAGCGGACGTCACGACGAAGTAGTGCTTTTCGGTGACTTTAGCCACCACCATTATGTCAAGGTCACAGTTCTTCACATCGTAGGGGCTTAAGGCTTCCTCTAAGCACATTTCATCGTACTTAAGCCCGTAAACAGTTATCTCCCTCAACCCCACTTCAGGAAGATTCAACGCCTTAGCTATTAGGCCCTTAACAGTATCTACAGACTTAACTACAAACTCACGGAAGTCCGGACCTAAATCAGAAAGTTGAGCCTCAATTATCTCCAAAGGCTACGTCACCTACGATAATTATAAGGAAACGTTCCTCTAATAAGGCTTTGTTGACACACTAATCAGTAAAAACGAGGTCTACTGAAGCCATAGTTAGAACATACACAAGAAAATTTTCTCATTAAGAGAGTAAGAATCATGAAGAGAATAATATATTCACTAGACTCAACGGATCAATATGTGAAGGCCGTGGAGTAAGACCATTAAGCTAGAACCAGCTTCATTTATAGGGTTAGCGAGCCTAAAGGGCTAGGGAACCCCCATGCTACTAGATGAGTTATGCCGGGAGATCACCTCGAGGGCTTGGGGTATTAGAGTCGTGAGTGCAGGCGCTGGCGTAAGGTATACTTTCGTAGTCACAGCGTCCTCGGGGAGGAAATTCCTGGGGATGGCTTACACGCCCATCGAGGACCTAACACACGGTGACTCCGAGGCTATGCTAGAAGCTTACGAGGCACTCAAGGAAGGGCGAGACCCATGCTTACTTGCCGAGAGCCCTTACCCGTTAGTTAAGTCCTTACTGGTTGCGTACCTGAATTCGTTAACAGCACATGTTTACGAACCACCCTCAAACGCTGTGGGGGTAGACGTACTTGACGTCACGAGGTTCAGCGAGCAGGACGTTGTCGCCGTGGTGGGTTACATAGGCCCCGTGATTAAGGGGTTAGCAGGTAGGGTTAAGGAGATTATCGTCCTTGAAAGGAACCCTAGGAGAAGGGGGCAGGCACTACCCGATGTTTCGGCTCCTCGAGCACTTAAAAGGGCGACCAAAGTCATAGTCACTGGCGCGACGCTTGTGAATGACACCATAGACCTGGTATTAGAGCACAGCACCAACGCCGAGGCAATAGCGCTGGTAGGAGCGACAGCAAGCCTTCACCCAGAACCCTTATTTCGAAGAGGCGTTAGCGTCGTCGCAGGCTTCAGGGTCTCACCAAGCAATATTGAGGAAGTCATTAAGGCCCTCACACTAGGGGGAGGGACTGGGGAGGTATACAGGTACGGCTATAAGTACACGGTCACTCGCCACTCAAGTACTTGAGTAGCTTCCTAAGCCTCCATGCCTCGAAGATCGTGTAGAGCGCGAACCCTAGTGAGGCTATGATCAACACAGGGTCCGTCACATTAGCTAGGAGTGCGTAGGTAGCTATGAATACAGCGTACCCTATGGCCACGGGAACTAACCTAGGTACTGGGGTGTTAAATACGAAGACATAGCCAGCGAATAGAGGGTTATCGGGCTTTATTGCCTCGTACTTTCCGTCAGGCAACTGGTGGACCAGGCCAGACGCCCTCAACCTATCTAGGTGGTACTTAACCGTTGACGCTGACTTAAGGCCCACAGCATGCTGTATCTCCCTAACACCCATGGGTGAACCCTTACTAAGCATTATCATGTATATCTTGAAGGCAGTCCCTGTCACAGGCTTACTGGACCCCTTCCTCTTGTTAGTCAAGTACCTTCGCCCACCTCCATTCTATTACTGCCACACCATTATAAAGCCGTGTCAAGGCCAAAATCTGTGCTGAGTACTGCTTCGCTCCCTACGCTTTCCTTATTATTACTAAGTAAGTCATTACGCCAGCGATGAGCGCTAATCCCAAAGCAATGGTAGCCGCTAGTGCTCGAGGGAACGCCATGATTGGTTGGGAAGTGCTGGCTAAGGTCTCTGCGGATATGCTTGACCACGTCCCGGTAGGACTGCTTTGAAGAGGACTGACAGTTGATGTTGCCGGTGATGTTGTTGGTATTGTCGGATACGTGTGGGTGCTGGTGCTGGGAACGCGGGTAGCTACTGCGGTTGTGGTTGCGGTCACTGTTGTGGCAGTTAGTGCCGTGGTCATGGCCGTAACTGTAGCCGCCGTACTTTGGGTGCTTGGGAGTTTCACCGAGGAATAGATACCTCCTAGCACATCCTTGAGGCTTCTGCTCAGGAATACTGCCGCTACTTCTCTCAATCCACTTAAGTTTCCTGTGCATGCCGCAAGTAGTGGTTGTAGGGCCTTCTCTAACTGTTCCTCGCTTAAGTTTTCAGGTACGTACACCTTAACCGTCACGCTGTTGATTAGGATACCACCTATGACTATGTTGCAGGGTATGGTTACGTTACGCGTCACGTAGCCCTCAAGCATCATCCCTTCCACAGGCTTCTTGAGGCGGAATATCTTTAAGGAACCGTTCTCGCTCACCACTACCACGTAGCCTGCGGTCTCCCCACTCACTACCTGCGTGCTCGGGGGTGAGGCTTCAGCGGGGTAACCGGTGCCAAACACTACTGTCGTCTTCAGTGGCCTTACCTCGACCGCTACTGCCTTAACACACTCGCCCTTCACCTTCATTTCTATCTTACTCGTTATAGGGAGTTCCTTACTAATTATTACTTGGATGAAGTACTTCCCCTGAGACCACCTGAAGATCCCGGTGTCCGTACTCACAACCATGTCTGTGAGGGGAGGTGTGAACATTATCGTGGCTTTACCGCTACCTTGAGGGGTTAAGGTGGTTAATGCCGTGACTAGGAATTCACCCTCCTTCACCCTCGTCACGCTCAGCGTCACGCTCACCAGGACTTCCTGCTTCCTCCCCGTAATCGGGTCACTTACAACTACGCTCTTCCCTGCTGTATACGTGCCTAGGAGGCATTCTGAGTTACTGCTCGTCAGTGCCGGGGTACCTTGACTCACCGTTAGTGCTGAAGCAACGGCTGAGAGTACAAGCACAGCTAATGCCACGCTGAGGATTACGCCCCTGCCTATGGGTGCCCCACTAAGCGTCTTCCGCATGATCTTCACTACCTCCAATACTATTTGAGGATACAGTTCTTAATAGTCTAGGGAGTGGAAACGCTTAAGCATGCGGGAAACGGAGGTGTTCGAACCTCTCGAAAACGCCTCGAATCATGCGTGAGACCGCCAACGTTATTAAGGGGTCTGCTCTCCACTACTCGTGTGCTGGTGTAAACATGGTCAAAACAAGTCAGAGGGCAGGCACGTTAGCTGAGGAGGTCTTCAGGAGGTTCGGAACACCCACACTCGTTTTTAGAGGTCAGGTCTTCGAGGTCGACGTTGGTGAGGCTGAAGTCATTACCGTGAGGTTCCTGGGGTACGTTGGTACTGGGGCCTCATTCACGGTGTTCTCAGATGGTGACGGAGGGTTCAATATCTGCGACGTCAGAGTTATTGAAGAACCTAGAGTTAATTACGGCAAGCTCGTTAAGGCGGGGATGCTTGAGATAATTACGTGTTCGGAACACCAGAGTCAAGCATGAGTATGAGAACTCAGAATTTTGCTTGAAGCGATCAGGCCCTCAATCAGGGAGTAAGTATAGTAGCTCACTAATTAACTTCCTGATACGGGCTTCCCCAAGCTCCTCAACAACGCTCAACTCACGTAACGCGTCAATCACTAGGGTCTTCCTCCCTAAATCCACGTACCTCCCTATAACCCATACCGGTGCATCCAAGTTGAGTGGGGGTATACCGGATAGCTTTGAGACCTCACCCCACACCCTGCGGACAGCTTTAGGCTTACTCATGAGGATCTTAACCGCGTCGCTGGGTGTGCTGACGTTAACGTCAATCATTTGCGATAAGTACGTCATGTGCGCCACCCTGAAGTCAACCGGGATCGGTAAGTCCTCAGGCAACCTTAACCTCTCGCCCGATGCCCGGAGGCCGTAGTAAGCCATCTTAACCGAGAATACCACCGTCTTAGCTTCTGGGGAACTGCCCAGACACTTAGCTATGCCCGACCTAAACGCCCGCAAGTCACCCTTCAAAGCTAACCTTACGACGTCAGGGCAGGCACGCAACCTCCTTAACCGCCTTAGCTTTGCGTTAAGGAACCTCCTGTTCCTACGCGCTGTGA
The DNA here is from genome assembly GCA_027002995.1 of Desulfurococcales archaeon. Taxonomy (GTDB): domain Archaea; phylum Thermoproteota; class Thermoprotei_A; order Sulfolobales; family NBVN01; genus WAOL01. Next base: position 7,842 of record JALWZB010000043.1, on the reverse strand, counting down.
AGCGCTCTACGAGATCAATCACGCCCTCATAACCCTTGGGACAGCCATGCGTGCGAACGTAATCCGCGAGGGCGCTCCAGTACTCCTCACCCTTCATCTCAAGCATGTAGGAGACCAACGCATTCACAGCAAGTATGGCGACGCACATCCTCCCGCAGAGGTCATGAATTTCACTAGCGACCATCATTTGCGGGTCACGATCCTCGAATACCCGCACGCCATCCATCCCTAACTCCTTGAAGGCTTCGGCAACCGCGCGTACCCTCTCGAATCTCGTGGTTAAGGTCGAGATCCTTCACCTCCTCAGTAACCTAGGTTTGGCGTAGCATTAAGTGCGTTGATGCGGCCCTGCTGAGTTATTTAGCCGCAACTAAGTGGTTATAGTGGTGCTTGGATGCTTAGCAAAATCAAGTGCAACCTAAGTATACGGAATTTTGGGGAAAAAGTACTTCGTTCGTTACTCCTTGATTAGGCCTTTCTTCTTTAGCTCCTCAATCTCCTTCTTACTGAGGAACCTCACTACCCTTATCCCGGTCTCGGGGCTAGTGCCTACGACAGCCCACCTTCCGTTCTTCATCTTCTGGAAGGTCGGGTTCTGTATCTTCACCTTCTTCTTGGCCTTTACGTCAAACGCGTACCACTCGGCCATGGTTTTCCACCCATCCTTATTATTGCATACGGGATATATAAATTCGTCGCCCCCACTTCAGGTATTACGCGTATAAAATTATTATTAATAATTTCAGAACATATCTTGTCGAAGCCTTAGGGTGCTCCCGTAAAATCTATTAATGAATAGTTCAGGAATCATGTCACGCACCATGTATGTGAGCATGGAGTACGTTACCGTAACCACGCTATTTCCACCATGAAACATCATGAAAATCGTTTACGATCCCACCGAAAGGGGAAGTGAATCGCTAAACACTCAGACGTGATGTGGTCGGCCAGGGGGACCCGCAATCATTCCGGGCCCCGCGGCCCCGTCCTGCGGGTGTCGCGGGCTTCCGTGAAATCCGTTGTTTGGGGATTATTTAAGGATTGAAGTTGTGCTCCCTGCTGAACGTCAACGCACTCTAGAGGCCCGAGTACCCTGGAGTAATGCCTCAGGTCTTTCTCCGTAGCTATCAGTACCTGTATCGGCGGTGGTTGACTAGCCTCCCTGAGTATGCGCGTGAGTATCTGTGCCCTCGCATGAGCGGTTACTGACTTGGGGGTCACTATGATGAAGATTGCTTGAGCCCACACGGGTGGGGCGGGATTTAGTGAGGATCTCGGTACGCACACCTTAACTCCCTTCATGTCGCTTAACGTGTTGCGTGTTTCGTTGATGATTTTAGGCAGGTACTCCTTAACCACGCTAGATGCGCTTCTCCCCTGCCATCTCCCGTACCTCAATTGTGTGTAGAACCACCATATGGGGATAAGGATTGAGGCCCCACCCATTAGTGATTCCTCCTTATAGCGTACCGACTACGCACGCTATAACGTCATCTGAACCCTTCCCTTCTGGCCCTTGACCTCGGCAAATAGCGCGTCCGCTATCCTCTCTGCCTCCTCATGGCTTAGCTTGAGTTTCATGGTTAAGTACCCGATTATTTCCTCCCTTGACGCACCCTTCTCTATCTTATCGAGGAGCAGTGAGGCTACGGTCTCCATGAATATCTTACTCACCTCGTCCTCCCAACCAACCGCTTTGACGAACGCCCCTGCAGCAAGGTATAGTTGCTCTATGGCGTCATTGAACTCTGCCTTATCGAGGCTCTTGGGGTCTAGGTCAGCTACGAACACCACACCGTCATCGTCCCCCACAAGTGCCGCCTTAACTAGGCCTGTCTCTACGTTCATTTTGAGTAGGGAGTAGTAGAGCTTCAGCCTCTCGTCATTATTCAGAAACTTCGTGGGGTACAGCGGGTCGAGAACCAAGCGTATGAGCCCGTTGGGGTAGTCCGCCGCTACCTGGAGCTCAAGCATTGCGTTGGGGTGGAAAGCCCTAGCCACCTTGAAGTCCTCGCTCTCTTCGATCTCCACCTCCCACGGCCAGTCCACGGGGTTCTTAGCCGTGTCGCTCCCTTCCCTTAACCACTTAACAAGCTGGTCGAAGACCCTGTCAACTAACTTTCTTTGCTCATCCTTAGCAGCGGATGAATTCTCTTGCATGGTTTATCAAGACTCTTACCTCGCCCAACTTTTAAGTGTTAATTTACTTCCTCGAACCCTATTTCTTGGGAGGTGGTGACGGGTATGTGTGCGTTGCTTGCCTTCATGAGGCACGGTAAGGCCGAGCCGAAGAAGCCGGGGGTGTCGGACTTCGAGCGGAGACTAACTGATGAGGGTAGGGAGGACGTTGAGCTAGTGGCTAGGGCCTTACCCTTCAAGCCGAGCGTGATCTACCACAGTCCGCTGAGGAGGGCTGTGGAGACCGCGGAGATAGTCTCCAAGGTTACTGGCGCGCCCATGAAGGAGGCGTGGGAGCTCGAGCCTGAGCAGGCTTCGCTCTCGTCGCTCAGGGATCTTAACCCACCAGAGAATGCTGTGTTAGTGGGTCATGCACCGAGCTTGACGGAGATAGTGTCGACGTTAATGGGTGGGGGTAAGCTTAAGCTCAAGGCTGGTGGGCTCGCAGTGCTTGACGTAGCCGATCTAGACTTAGGGAGGGCGACGCTCTTACTTCTAATAACTCCTGACTCGGCGAGGAGGTTGGCTGGTTTTTCCCTAGAAGCCTAGTTCCTCGTAGAAGTCCGCCGGCTCATCGTCGCCGGATTCCTTCCTCTCCCAGTAGCTGGCCCACTCCCTATGGACGGGTATGTCTAACCCGGTGCCCTTCCTTTCCGCCCTATCGATCCTCACTAGTGCTGGGAGGGGCGCCATCATCCCTAGGACCACGGCCTCGCCAGTGTTCAGTGATGGGAGTAGCTGCAGTAGCTCGTCGGAGAGCGTCTCGCTGGCTCTCTGCACGTATTGCTGGTCCTTGGGCTCCACGAGCTTGAGTATTATCTTATTATTGGTCTGTGAGAGGGCATCCTCATCAACGTTCTTGGGTCTCTGACTAACTAACGCTAGCCCGACACCGAATTTCCTCCCTTCCCTAGCTATCCTCGCCACAACTCCTTTCGTTAGTGTTTTCCTGTTGTTCGGTACGAGGACGTGGGCTTCCTCAATAACCGCCAGTACGGGGATCGGGTACCCCTCACCACTAACCACGTGCCTCTTCCTCTCGTTCAGTAACCACCAGAGGTAATGGTAGGTGACCACGTCAGCCACTACCTCATCAACGCTTCCTAAGTCAAGCACGTTCGCGTGGCCCGGCTTGACCACGGACTCGAGCATGTCAGGTGCTGAGGGTGTTAGGACGGTGCCTCCGTAATTGTCCATCAGTTCCTCAAGCTTATGTATGAGGTCAAGTATGGATGTCTGATCCTTCTTCGGTATGGTTTCAATTCGTTTACTGCCTGCCCCACCTCCTCTCCCTGCCGTGTTGTAGTATTCTATAAGCTTCTCTAGAAGTAGCTCAAGGAACTTGTCCTTTCTCTTAAGCGCCTCACCGGTCTCAAACAGTTCCCTGTAGGCCTTCCTTAAGTACATCCTCTGCTTAGTCGCTCCCTCATCAAGCTTCAGTAGGGCGTAGTACTCGCTAAGCGTTAGCTTGGCTGGATGCATCATCGGCTTAATTACGTTGGTCTTCCCCTCAACGACATCTCCGTACTCTGAATGCATGTCAATCACTAGGGCAGTCCCCCTTAACTCGCCGACAATCCTTGAGAGAAGGATCGCGACTGTGTTTGACTTACCGGCACCAGTTATGGCGAGTATCGCTAAGTGCCTGCTCACCATCTTAGGCACGTTCACGTAGAACGGAACATTAGGGTGATTAACTAGCGTCCCTAGCTTCACCCACCCGTCCTTGGCGGGCTTAACGAATATCTTCTTCAGCACCTCATCGGACGCACTGTACACCTTAGCAGCCGGACGCGGCGGGTAGCGGGGAGTGACTAGCTCCCCTTTCCTGCTTAAGAGTGTGTGGAGCCACGACAGTATTCTTGCCTGACCAATCATGTACTCATGTCTCTCCGCACCGAACTCCGAGATCGTCGTGACGAACTCCGGGCGGATAGACGTCACCGATATCATAGGGTTACCTATCGCTGACCTCTCAACTATCCCTAAAGCGTAGGACGGCTCGGAGTCGAAGTCATACTCGACAAGCACGTACTCACCTACGCGTACGGGGCGCCTACACGTGAATGTTATCTGGGTGTGGCTCGTCTCACCTATCACGTACCCAAGGTGCTCGCCAAGCACCCAATCACGTGATTTAGGGCTACTCACCTCAGCCATTCCTCGAGCACCTCCCTACCAGTTAATAAAGGCGGAAGCCCCAGGGCCTGAATTACTATTGAGAGGGTCGTGCTCGGGATCCTAGCGACCTTATCCGCCTCGAAGAGCGGGTACGGGTACCCCTCAGCCGAGACGCTGGCTAACGCATCCATGACGGAGCGCATGAAGCCCTCATCCACCGTCGGCCCGCTCCCCTCAAGCACGGGGATCTCGACCCTGAGGACCGGGCCGCCGGGAACGAGCCTTACGTACGAGACCGCGACCTTGACTCTCGAGTAGAACTCGCCAAGACCCTCGACCTCAGGAACCTGCTTGATCCTGCGCACGCCTCCTCTCTCCCCAGCCTCGGGGAAGACTGGTTTTGAGAAGCCGGGCTCTGTTGTTAGGTACTGGAACATCATTATGTCGGGCGGGAGGACCTTCCCTTCCCTGAGGCCCTTGAAGTAGTGGGATGTCCTGCTCCTCTTAGACACGTAGATGAGCCTGGCCCCCCTCCACGCGGCCTCCCTCAGAAGGGCTCTGAATGATGCAAGCTTCTCAACGTATTCCGCGGCTGTCACGGCATCGACACGCATGTCGTGTGGCACACCATCAAGCCTCACCTCCCTACGCGCCACTAGGGGCTCCTCCCTGAGGGTTTCCGGGTTCTTGATGCCCTCCTCAACACCCTCCACTATCCTCCTGAAGATGTCTGGCCCTGAGGATTCCTTCAGCGCCTCTGCCGCCCTGTCGAACGTGTACCCTCCTCCCTCACCGCGTGGTCTGGGCTCTATTATCACTGACCTGAGGGAGCCGTCGGCGAGGATTAGCTTCACATCCTTGAGGGCGGCGACAGCCCCTACCTTGGCCTCGAGGGTCTCACGAAGTATCCCTACCCGCCCTCCGGCGGGTGATGAGAGGAGGACGTCCACGTCGGCAACCACTAGCGTCTCAGGCAACCATTCCCTCACACCTCTATGCCTGTACATTATGGTTGCCGCCGATACTGCGTAGATGGTTATTCCCTGGTACTCCCTTAGGGCCTCCCCGCCATCGACGCCTGCGAGGGAGTTCCGGGGCGCGGGCTTTGGTTCGTATGTGATCCACTCCCTACGCACTTCCTCACGTATCCCTTCCTTCGCAAGTGACCTGACCTTGCTCAGGATTTCCGCCCTCTTCCTTAGGGCTACGCGGATCACCTCATCATTCAGCGTGTTAGGTACCCTCATTGTTAGGGCGTCACCTCCACCTCCTCAACCTGCGAGTACACGTCCTTGCTCACCCTGAATATTGCGTCGGCAGCCTCCTTCACGTCTTCGTCGTGAGTCACTATTATTAGCTGGGAGATTATCCTACCTTCCCGGAAGTTCTTGAGGACCTCGATTAACTGCTTCCTCCTCTCGTCATCTAGGTACTCGGTCGGCTCGTCCAGTATTAGGAAGCCTAGCCTACCTTTAGAGACTACCTGGTGGAGGGCTAGGAGGGCTGAGAGCGAAACAACTACCTTCTCACCACCCGATAGCCTGTTGAACTCGACCCACGTGCCGGGTAGCGTGGGTGACGAGAGGTTAACGTTCAGGTCGTCATCTATCCTCACGTCTGAGTAGCTGGTGTTGAAGAGTTCTAAGTACTTCCTCATTAACGCCTCTATGCTCCTTAACGCGGCCTGCCTCAGGAGCTTGGGGGCGCCGTCGGGACTCAGCACGTTGTTCCTTAGCCAGAGCAGTACCGCGGCCTTAAAGAGGGCTTCCCTATACTCCCTCGTGTCCTCCTTAGCTAGGCTTACCCACTCCTCAAGCTCCTCCACCCTCTTCCGGAGAGCCCTTAATTCAGCCTCCCTACTGGCTAGGGCCTCCCTTAACTTCTCTACCCTCTCTCTGATGTTGTCGGCGAGTTCCCTTAGCTTGCTGAGTTCCTCAATCACGGGTTTCAGCTCCCTCATCCTCTCCCTTACCTTGGCGAGTTCATCCTCAAGCCTCTTGACGTCGTTGGTTGCTGTCTTAAGCTCCCTCACTCTTTCCTCGAACCTTGCTCTCAGCACTACCGCTTTTTCCGCCATCCTGGCTGCTTCCTCAGCCTCCCTGATTACCTCGTCCACGCCCTTACTCAGGTCGAAGACCTTCGAAAGGGCTTCCTCAAGCTCCCTTCTTTCCGTGTGCAACGCCCTTAACCTGTCCTCAAGCTCGGCGACCCTGGCCTCAAGCGCTTCTGGGGAGGAAGAGGCGATTATTGACTCTAACTTTTCGAACCTGCCGGCGTCCTTCTCTGCTGGGGCTAGGCGCTTCTCTTCAGCCTCGAGGTCCTTGATATGCCTTTCAAGCTCCTTGATCTCGTCCTCAAGCTCGTCGAGCATGTTCTTGAGCCTCTCCTCATTAGCCCTTAGCTTGCTTAGCTTCTCAACCTTCTTTGACACCTCACCTAACCCTGCCTTGGCCTCCTTAAGTACCTCTAACCTGGCTTCCACTCGGTTGAGGGAGTTCTCCACCTCCTTAATCCTGCGGGTTACTTCAGAACGCTCGCTTAGGGCCGCCCGTATCTCAAGCGCTAGCTTCTCCATTAGTTCCTGAACCCTACCCTCGTCCAGTGGCGAGCCGCAGAGCGGGCACTTACCAGCCTTACCTGCTTCCCCGGACCTCATCAGTTCGAGCTTCTCGCGGGCTGAGGTGGCTAGAGCCTCTAACTCACCCTCCTTCCTCCTAAGCTCGTCCAGCTTCGCCCTTAGCTCCGCCCTGTCTGATTCGAGCCTGTTCTCTAGGTCCCTCACGGCGTTCTCAACTAGTTCGAGGCTCAGGTCCGGCCCCGGACGTATACCCACAGTGTTTGCGATGTTGATTAGGGTTCTCCGCACTTCCCCCTCGAGCTTGAGTGCTTGGTCACTAATGCTCTCTAGGGTCCCCCTTATCCTGCCGACCTCCTCGCTCCTTTCCCTAAGCTTCTTGCGCATCTCGTCGAGCTCGGACCTTACCTCGGTCAGCCTCGCTAAGGTTTCCTCGATCCCCTCAGGGTACTTCGACTTTATGCTATTCAGCTCTGCTAACGCGTCCTTAACCCTCCTTAACTCCTCCTTGAGCGTCGCTAGGTTCTCCTCCACGTTGCTTGACTCCCTCAGAACCTCCCTTAACCTGCGGGCGGTCTCAAGGTACTCGCCTTTCCTGGATTCCCTCTCCATATGCGTCAGGAGGGCTTCTAGCTCCCTCACCTCGTCCTCTAAGGCCTTCATCCTCTCGCGCGCTGTGCGCAGCTCTACCTCCAGCCTTTCCGCAACGGACTCTACCCTCAGGTATTCCTGCTCGCCTGCCTCGAGCTCCTTAATCCTTTTCTCAACTTCCTCCTTCCTTGAGACCGCCTCAGATAGCTTAGCCCGTAGCTCCTTAACCGCTTCCTCAATGACTTTCAGTTCTTCCTTAACTTTCCTCAACTCCTCCTCGGCTTCCTTAAGCCTCGCTAACTCCCTCCCCATCTTCTCCTTGGCTCTCCGGATGCTGGTGTCCTTAGGCATGACGTCTACCTGCGCTAACGCCCTCC
>JALWZB010000042.1 GCA_027002995.1 Desulfurococcales archaeon | reverse complement strand
ATGAGCACAGTCATGCTGCGATTTACGTGGAACTCCATGGAGGAAACTTAAGCAAGTTGAAACCTGTGAAAGGCCCTGCTAAAATTGGGGCTGGTCTACTTAACTTCTTTGATAAACATACTGTTAAGGACCCGATATTACCCTGGATAGACTGGGAGGGCATTCCTAGGGCTCTTTCCTTTAGAAAGATCCGCAATCCTGAGGATCTGCTAAGGGAGAATAAGGGTCTGTTAAGTGCTAGTCACCTGAAACTAACACACATTACAATGGATCTAGTTGAAAAAGATATTCGTGCCCTGTGTAATGATAGTAACTTCCTCGCATGGCTTAGTGATGCTATCGTTAAATCACTGCCTTGGAGAGAAGAGCTGATGTAGTCTCGGGCACGTAGAAGGGAGAAGACTGGCGTATTCTTCCCAGAACCTTAACGTCATCTATTGTTGGGGTTTCGAGCACCCTGCCGCAGTTGGGGCATTTACCTTCGTACCTCATGGCTAATTCCGAGGGTGAAGGTAATCCGAAGCAATCCTGACCTACTCGCTCAAATATGAATATTATGGATCCGCATCCCTTGCAACGGAATATTACCGGCACTTGCAGAACACCGATTATTTCTTATGCAGATCAAGTAGATAATAGGCTACCCTTTAAATACTGGGAGGTATTACTTGATATTTAATCACCGATGCGGTACACTTGATGATAATGCATTCATGTACATCGCGTCGGTATTATCCATTAATGTATTTTTAAGAAAATTATGATGTCCCTGTACGGTAAGGTATTACTCTCTAGACCTTCGGGATTGAATACTCCCATAAAGGCTTACCTTTGCTTGTCTTAGGCGCTAGCCAGTCTATGATTCTCTCCACGTCGTCACTAACTATGATTACTCTAATGGGTCCCAATGGTGACTCAGAATCATACGTAACAAAAGACACGTGGCCTGCGTACGCGCTTTGCTTGTGCAGTTTCAGCGTTATCCTATTGCCTGCCCTTGAGGAAAGCATAATTTTACGTGCCGTATCGAGTATCCTATCCTGCCTCAAAACCTGGTGGAATCTCAGCAGTGATTCTACTTTATTTGACTCGCAAACCACTTCCTTATAAGGCGTACCGTCGATAACATCGTAACGCTCAACGTCGAACAAATTACGAATGGACCTAAGCACGCGTTCCAGATCCTCTGTCGGTCTGAGATCACTTCGCACTTGTAGCAAAAACATTCCTTAACTCCTCCCTTAGCTTGGAGACCGCTTCCTTCTTTATATCGCTTATGTCTCGCCCCTCATTAACTATCATTATGTCAGCTAACGCTATCACACTCCCTATCCCGAAGCTTAGCTCCTTAAAGTCTCTCTCCTGGAAATCCCTCCAGTCATTGGGGTCATCAGGTCTCCCCCTACGCACGAGCCTCTCGAAGCGCGTTCTAGGAGAGGCATGCACCGCAACTATTATCACTAAACCCTCTTTAGAGAAACGTGTGATTTCATCGAGACTCCGCACACCATCTATTACAACCACCTCAGAACTCATGTTTCGGATCCTTCGGGAGGTTAACTCCGCAACCGCCGCAGGACCCATTTCCTCACGTAGGCGTTTAGCGAATTCCATCATTGATTTAAGATCCCTCTTTACGCCTCTGCGCCTCGCTTCCTCCCTGACAACGTCACCCATGCTTAAGACAGGGTACCCGAATTCCTCGGCTATGCCCTCTACAACCACGGATTTGCCGGACCCGGGCATTCCCGTTACGCAAATAAGCACTCGCTTCAAGCCCGTCACCACCTAACGACTCTCGACATCAGTCCTAGAGCTTCTTTTTCACCTTAAGTATTTAAAGTAAGGTCTGAAAAATCATGGTGATTTACTTGATCACAATACGCATAAATTTCCTAGCTATCCATGAGTACTTGAATATTTTCCTTGCCTCTCTTAAATAATCCTCGTAACAATGCCTATACCTCTGCGAGATATGAAATAAAAGTAGCATCTTTGCTTTGACCTCCCTAGCGACGTGAGCTGCCTCAGCTACTGTTGAATGTTTATACTCCAGCGCTAAGTCGCTGTCGTTTGACGAGAGTGTTGCGTCATGTATTAACACGTCAGGCTCCTCTATGGTACTGGAAAGCTTCTTGGGTAATGGACGAGTGTCGGTGATGTAGGCAAGCGACCTCCTGCCTCCGAAGCGGAGTACGTATCCGTAAGTAGCTATGCCGTGATCAAGCTCTATCGCCTGTACTACTACGTCATTAGAGAGTCGTAACTCGTCATCACCCTTGAGCTCCACAACGCTTATGTCGAACCTAGGCCTAAAGTACAGGAGTTTGAAGTTTTCTAGAATGTAGTCACGTATTCCTTCAGGCCCTATAATAGTTACTTGCGTTTCGGTGCCTGAGAGTGATCTGGACTGCAGTAACGGGATTAGGCCCAGTATGTGGTCGCCATGCATGTGCGTTATCAAGATATAGCGTAGGGATGCAACACTGAATCCCGCTTCGTGTATCCTGTGTTGCGTTCCTTCACCAGCGTCCAGCAGTAGGCGTGTTCTTCCATAGCAAACAATTACGGAGGGAAGGTCGTCGCTTCCTGGGTATGGCCCTGACGCCCCTAATATGGTTGCTCTAATAGGGTTCAAGGCTTCCTCACCACGAAGATGTCCCTTGTTAAGGCTCCATGAACCCAGTTAAGGTGTCTCTCCACGATCTTTAAACCGACGTCATCAATTACCCCTTCTACGTCGACATCCTTTCTTTGAGCGAATGCTAAGTAACCGCCACTGATTAAGGTTTCCGCCGCCTTACTCAAGAAGCATTCCATTAACTCCCGTAATCCCCCACTGCACTGCACCTGCGTTAACCTCCCGTAGGGTGGGTCTGTTCCTATGGAACTCACTTTCCGCACGGGCATATCACACGCATCAGCTACGAAAACTTGAGGTACGCATCCATAATACATGAGGTTCTCCACCGCCCCCGTAACGTGACGTACACTTATATCACTCCCAACGTACTTAAGGCCCATAACACAAGCCTCGAGCAGAAAGCCTCCGACACCGCAGAACGGATCGTAAAACAAACCCTCAGGTCCAACCCTACTCAGGTTCACGAATATCCTACTCCAGAGAGGGGTGAGTGTCCCTGGGAGATATACTGGCCTACGTTGCGGTGCTCTCGCATCGAATTCACGCATTCTTCTTGCGAAGAGTCTATAGCCAACAATCATGACTCCTTCACTCACTATAACGTCTATTAAGGGAGCGTTCAGGGAACGTGGGACACCTCGTAACGTCTCTCGAATCACGTTAATCACGTCAGCATACTTTATGTTGTGCCCGTACCTCTTTACCCGCTTAAATGCTACGTGGCTGAAGGGTAAGTTCCTCAGTGTATCATGCTCCTTCAGGAGCCTGCGTAACCCCTCCACACCCTCGCTTGTTTCAACCGCACCAAGCATTACCCCAGCATATCTCACTAAGGCAGCCCTCCTCCTAAGTACTTCAAAGAATCCTTCATCACACTCACCAATGACTACTTGATCCAGCTTAGCGTGGATCTTAAGGTATTTGCGCTCGGCTTCACTAAGCGCTATCAATTCTGAGTAAGGTAGTGTCCTATGTTCTCCTGATAGGAAGAAGTACGCTTTGCTAACCCGTGACAATGTATTCATGGTTCCATCACGGTCTTTCAAATGTGTGCTTCACCACCTCACGGAGTGCTGTGTTCCTCAAGCGTGGCAATCAACTCTGGGCTAACGTCCACATACTCTATTAAGTCATTATCTATTCTATTGGCCAACGTATTCAACGTAAGTACCTTATCTACGCCAGCATCCCTCAATTTTCGTAGGGCTTCACCAACGAATAACCCATGGCTCGCAACCGCGAATACTGCTGAGGCCCCGCATCTCCGTAGGAAAGATGCTATGTTAGCTACGGTACCACCAGTGCTTATTATGTCATCCACTATTACGGCCTCTTTCCCACTAACATCTATGTTTTCCGGCAACTCATGCCTTATTTGACCGGTAATCCTATCCCTATGTTTCCTTATTATAAAGCATTCACATCCAAGTTCGGATGCGAGTGCCTTAGCCCTACGGGACGCTCCCAGGTCGGGTGAAACGACTATGGGATTCTTAAGACCCATGCTCCTTAACTTATTGGAAAAAACCTTAGAGGGTATAATGTTCTTTGCTTGACCCGCGAAGTACCTTAGGCTTTCAGGTTTATGTAGGTCTACAACGTAGAGCGCATCTGCACCCGTACTGCTCAGCAGCCTCAATACTGTCCTTACACTGACAGCTTCGCCGGGCAGGAACTCACGATCCTGTCGTGCGTATGCTAAGTAAGTAAGTATCACCTCAATGCTACGTGCACCATGGTTCCGCAAGGTGTCCACGGCGAAGAGTAACTCCAATAACCTCTTATCTTGCTCAGGATACGTGGTCTGCACTAGAGCGACGTCCTCACCTTCAACGTTAGCCTCTATCCTAACGTAGGACTCACCATCCGGGAACACTTTCTTGCAAACCACTTGGAAGCGAGACCCTAGACCCTCAGCGACCTTCCTCCCTATACCCTCTAACTCCGGGAACGCTAGTACTATCATTCTCGCCCCCTGTGTTCTAATTTCACTGTTCCCCTTATTGACATATTCGGTGTTACTCGATAACTTAATCCTTTGTGTAAGCACTACTTAACCTAGTGGGCTGGTGATGTTGAATGCCTAAGAAACCCGACCTTTCGAAACCTTGGGTAAGAGAAGCTAAGCATTGGGAACCACTTGACGATGGTAGAGTGAAGTGTAACCTATGTTCAAGGAGGTGCGTAATACAGCCCGAGTCATACGGTGTTTGCGGTGTCAGGTACAACCATGACGGCAAGTTATACACGTTAGTTTACGGTTTACTCACAGCTGCGAACGTGGATCCCATCGAGAAGAAACCTCTCAGCCATTTCCATCCCGGTTCGCTAGTGATGTCCATCTCTACTGCTGGCTGCAACTTCATGTGTAAGTTCTGCTTGAACTGGACCATAAGTCAAGCACGTCAGGATAGGGTCATCGGAGACTACTTTACCCCAGAGAAAGTCGTGAACCTAGCCCTAAGGTACGGGGCTGACGGCATGAGTTACACCTACAACGAACCCACAGTCTTCTACGAGTTCATGCTCGATACAGCTAAGTTAGCAAGGAAGCACGGTCTGTTTAACACTATAGTAACTAACGGGTACATGACCCCCGAAGCCATACAGGAACTAGCACCTTACCTGAATGCCGCAACGGTTGATATTAAGGGGAACGCTGATCCATCCTTCTACAGGAAATTCATGGGTGTGAACGACCCTTCACCTATATTCGACGCCCTACTCGAACTAAAGAAGCATGGGGTGTTCATAGAGGTGACGGACCTCGTCGTTCCGAGGTACGGTGAGAATGAGGATGCCCTTAGGAAGCTGGCTAGCTGGATAGTGGATAACCTCGGCCCCGACACGCCTTTCCACGTGCTGAGATTCCACCCCGACTTCCTCATGCGTGACGTGCCTTCAACACCGCTGAGAACACTGGAGAAGCATGCTGAGATAGCCAAGGAATGTGGACTGAACTACGTCTATGTGGGGAACGTGCCTGGTCATCCTTTAGAGCATACTTACTGTCCTAAGTGCGGGACACTCCTAGTACGGAGGTATGGCTTCGACATAATCGAGTGGAATTTAAGTGAAGACAATAGATGCCCTAAGTGCGGTCATAAAATTAATATCATTGGAAAGTATAAGAGGCGCCCGAGGCATTTGCTCTGGTGGTGAGTTAATGTATTATATCCTAATCTCTGGACCCGCGGGCTCAGGGAAGTCAACGTTAGTTAAGTCCCTTGGCGAATGGATGGAAGATCACCAGATGGATGTTGTGAGGGTAAATTTCGATCCCGCTGCTGAGGTCCTTCCTTACACGCCTGACGTTGATGTGCGGAGGTACGTTAATGCCCGCGACCTAATGATTAAGCACGGGTTAGGTCCTAACGGCGCGATGATAGCTAGTGTCGATTATTTAGTGAATTACGTTATTGATATAAGGAATGAAGTGGAGGAGTTACGTGCTAATTACGCGTTAGTTGACTTGCCTGGTCAGTTGGAGGTCATAGCGTTCAGGCGTCTAGGGCCTGTGATAATTAAGGAGTTAGTTAGGGGTTACAAATCCGCCATGGTTTTCCTAGTGGATGTTAGGCTGGCTGCTGAGATGTCTTCCGCACTCTCAATAACTCTCCTCGCACTTTCAACCCTTTACAGGTTAGAGCTCCCATTAACGTTAGCGCTTAATAAGATCGACCTAATCACTGCCGACCTGTCGAACCCCGATGAGTTATCCGCTGCGCTCAAGAATAACGTGAACCTTATGAAGCTCCTTGAGGATACCCATAGCTGCGCGGAATTAGCCCTATCAACAGTCTTTGTGGACCCGGAGATCAGTGAGAATCTATGTAAAGTAGTGAAGGATGCCTTCAGCGAGGTGATTCCTCTCTCAGCTAAGGAGGGTTACGGCATTGATTCGCTCTACGCCGCCACCCAGAGGGTTTTAGCTGGAGGCGAGGACTTCCTCACTGAAGAACCCAGCGGATTCTACTGAGGAGCCTTAATTTGTTTGTGATTTAAAGATTGGTTATAATGAACTGATCCCCACAAGAGCTTTTATTTCCCCCACGTAGTGTTAAGTGGGTTTCACCATGAGTGCCGCGGAAAAGGTTAAGCGGATTATTGAGGAGGCGAAGAAAGAGGGCAGAACAAAGCTACTGGAACACGAAGCTTACGAAGTTCTTGCAGCATACAACCTGCCCGTCCCTAAGGCTGCGCTTGCCCAGAGTGAGGATGAAGCCGTTAAGATAGCCAGCGAGATCGGCTACCCCGTCGTACTCAAGATAGTGAGCCCTGACATCGTCCATAAGTCGGACGTGGGTGGAGTTAAGATCAATCTGAAGAGCGAGGACGACGTGAGGAAAGCGTTCAAGAGTATTATGGAGAGCGTCAAGGAGAAAGCACCTAGCGCTAGAGTTACCGGTATTCTAGTGCAGGAGATGGTTCCTGAGGGACTCGAAGTAATAGTTGGTGCCACGCGGGACCCGACCTTCGGACCTGTACTGCTCTTTGGTTTGGGCGGGATCTTCGTGGAGGTACTTAAGGATGTGAGCTTCAGGATAGCGCCAGTAACGAAGTACGACGCGGAGACCATGCTCAGTGAGATTAAAGCATCTAAACTGTTAGAGGGATACAGAGGCATGCCACCCAGGGACAAAGAAGCGTTAGTTAACATCATAATAAACCTCTCAAGGTTCATGGAAGAGCAAGACTCCGTAAGCGACGTTGACCTTAACCCAATAATGGCTTTCGAAGTCGGCAAGGGAGCTAAGATTGCTGACGCACGAGTACTGATAAAGTGACGCCTAAAATCTTCTAGAAGGGTTGGGTCTTGCAAAGCGTGAGTGACGAAGAGAAACTCCTGCAACAAATAGACGAGCTACGGGGACAGATAAAGTATCTTAAAGAGCAGAGGGCTGAAATAGCATCAAGAATTAGGGAGCTAAAGGCTGAGAGGAGGGAATTAATAGAGAAAATAAAAGGTTACAGAAGTGAACTACAGAAGCTTCGTGAGACACTTAACGGGCTTAAGGAGGAGCGCCAGAGCCTGATAGGTCAGAGGCGCGAACTCATTAAGAAAATTAGGCAGGTTAAGTCCGAGTTATTCGCCAAGAAGTCAGTCTTGAGTAATGCCCGAGACGCTAACGTAACCATAGGGAAGATTAAGAGTAGAATTGACAGACTTGAATGGAGGATAATAACTGAGTCACTTCCGCTCGAGGAGGAGAACCGCATAATAAGGGAGATAGCTCGCCTAGAAGCGTTGCTTGAGAAAGCTCTTGAAGCACGAAGGGCATATGAGGAGTGTAAGGAGCTCAAGGCTGAGCTAAAAAGTCTGATGATAGAGCTAAATGACATAAACAAGAAAATCAACGATATATCAGAAAAAATAAACAACGTACGAAGCCGTATCGGGGCATTGAAGGAGGACGTGAATAATCTCCAGCAGGAAATAGATAAGAAAAGCAAGGAAATCATGGAGAATGCTCAGAAATTAGCTGAAATAGCGGAGCAACTTAACGAGATAGTGCCTAAGTATCGCGAGGCGCAGAATAAGCTACGTGAGATTCGGTTGGGCAGGAGGAGGGCTATGGAAGAAGCCATACTAAGTAAGAAGCGCGAAGAAGCCGAGCGAAAGCTTAGGGAGGGGAAGAGATTAACCATAGAAGATCTGAAGGTTCTCTATGGTCTAGAAAATGAGGAGACACCTAGCGCATAATGTTTTCTTCCTTGTGCTAAAATATTAGTAATTAATTTAATGGTTTCAACGCAGAGTACGTGGTTAAGGTTAATTAGCGGTATTGATGAACCTTGATTTAGATGATGCGCGGGGGCCTAGAGAGTGAGTGTGGAGCGCACCTTGGTGCTGGCGATAGACTTTGATGATGACTTAGGACGCGTTGGAATTAAAACCCCTATCATAGGTTATGAGGAGGTACTTGCAGCTGCAGAGAAGTACGCGTTGGCTAGACCTCAGGACGCGGATCTTAACACGATATTCACTGCCCTTAAGGTTTACAGAGACTTGAGGAGCGAGGGTCACGATGTTGAGATAGCCTTAGTTGCGGGGCATGAGAAAGGAGGTGCCAGAGCTGGGCTCAAGCTTAAGGAGCGTTTAGAGAACGTTGTTGAGCACCTCGGGGTTACGTCAGCAGTCGTTGTGGTTGACAGTGCTGAGGACGAATCAGTAATGCCTATTGTTGAGTCCATAATTAAGGTCGTAGCTGTTGAGAAAGTTGTCGTCGAACAATTAAGGGGTGTTGAGGAAACTTACGTCTTGCTGGGACGATACATTAAGAAAGCTCTTGAGGAGAGACGCTTCGCTAAATTCTTCCTGGGGGTTCCCGGATTACTGATCCTCACGTACGTGTTAGTTGCTAACAGTCCCTACAGCAAGTACGCATCAGCACTGACCTTAACCATACTGGGCTTAATCTTCATAGCTAAGGGATTCGGGATAAGTGCCAGTATTTCAAAGTGGTGGAGGGCTTCTCCAATAACAAAACTCTCTCTCATGCTTACCTTAGTCTCACTAAGCTTAACCGCGGTCATAACTTACACAACGTTGTATTCTAGGGACTTCGCATTTGATATAATCTCAATAGCTGTCTACATAAATAACATCCTCCCCTACGCAGTGGTGTCCGTAATCCCCTTGATTGCTGGAAGGATGGCTTTTAGGATACTTAGGAGGTCCTTCAAAGTATGGAGGGAGATCATGGTGCTAGCGATACTAGCGATAATATATCAATTCTTCACTAATATGGCTAGGATTATTCTTGCATCTGGAACCAGCAATCTAAGTGAGATAATGAGATTACTTAACGAGAACTACCTCATTCAGACGTTGATACTGTACATAGGGATAATAATGACGGTATCCGTAACCATGTATGCTATAGAGAAGGAGTTAGTGTGATTGTTGTTTATCTCGATTTACTTCCCGAAACGCCGTTCTCTTTTCTGGTATGATCGTATTGCTCTCCAGAGATCTATTTTCCTGAACTCGGGCCAGTACGCTTCACAGAAGTATAGTTCACTGTAGGCTATTTGCCATAAGAGGAAATTGCTGACACGTAACTCACCGGAGGTTCTGATAACTAAGTCGGGCTCGTCAAGCCCGTCTAACTTCAGGTGTGACGTTGAAAGATATTTCCTGAAGACTTCTTCAGTTATTTCCTCGGGCTTAACCTTACCCTTTAGGATGTCTTCGGCTAGTAACTGAACAGCTGATACTATTTCTTGGCGCCCGCCATAGCAGAGAGCCACGTTTAAGTATCTTTCACTGTAGTGTTTACTGCGCTCTTCAATCACCCTTATTTTCTCACGGATACTCGGGGGTATGATGTCTAGTCTTCCAATGAATTTCACCCTTATCTTCCTTTCATCAATCACCCCTTCCTCAAGCATCTCGCTTATGCCTCGCTCGAGTAGCGAAAGTAGATGCTCTCGCTCCCTCTTTGACCTCTTAGTGCAGTTCTCATATGACATAGCGTATATGGTGACAGCCTTCACACCAAGGTCCCACAACCAGTCCAGCACTTCCTTCAGTCGCTCATAACCATATTCATGACCCTCTATAGGGTCAAACCCCAGGAAGCGAGCCCACCTCCTGTTCCCGTCGGGTATTATGGCTACGTGCCTAGGTATGGGACCGCCAGATATTTGTGACCATAGCCAAAGCTCATATAACTTATACACGGGCCTCAAGAGCGGGTCGACAACGCGCTGAAGCTTTCTCAACACCCTCGCTACTACTTCCCTTCTCCTCTGTGTACCCGTCATGCTCTCGTAGGTCTTTCCCGTTAAAAGCTTTTAAGGGATATCGTCCACAAAGCTCTGGGCTGGAGTCAATGGGCATTTACCAAGGAAAGGATCTCCGGAAGATAACGGGTGGCAGGAGAAGACCTCATAGGAAGAACAGGAAGTATGAGTTAGGGCGATTCCCTACATTAACTATGGTTAGTACTAAGGAAAAAGTTGTCACAATCAGGGTGCGCGGAGGAAACGTAAAGACCAGGTTAAAGAGGGCAAAGTACGCGAATGTTGTTGACCCCGAAACAGGGGAGGCGAAGAAGGCAGAGATCCTGAGAGTCGTGGAGACCCCCGCTAACCGTGAGTATGCTCGGAGAAACATAATCACTAAGGGTGCCATCATAGAGACCTCAGAAGGGCTTGCTAAGGTGACCTCAAGACCTGGACAGGATGGTGTGGTCAACGCCGTCCTTTTGAAGGAGGAAGCTGAGGCCTAGTGCACGGTCACAATCACTTAGATGCAATAATTTCGTTACTTGTAGCCTAATTTCATTAAGATACTACTTACGTTAACAACTACTCAGTTAATATTTGTGCTCTTCATACTTTGAGTATAGGTAGGGGAAAGCACATGGCTATGAAGGACATGATAATTTGGCCTGAGTACCTAGACGCTAGACTCTCTAGAAAAGCCGGAAGGCGTGTCCCGAAATCCATAGCAGTACACCCTCTACGTAAGGAGGACATACTACTTGCTTGTAAATCAATAGGTATAGACTGCGAAATAGAGGAGGGAAAGTATTACCCTAGACTCTGGCATTCGTCTTACGGTTTTAGAATAATAGTGCACGTAGATGAAGAACGAGGAATTAGAAAGGAAGCACTCATACGTATGCTTGCCGAGGCACTTAATAAGGTCAAGGGTAATTAATTTATTTAATTAGTACCCTTGGTAATACCAAGCAGGTACTACTCTATAGCAGTAATGCCCGGAGAAAATACGTTATCTTTAAATTTATCTTTCTTAAGGTATTACCACCTTAAGTATTTATCCCACATAGTTTTTGGAAGGGGATAGAGGCTGATTAAGCTCGGTTATTTCATACATAAGACGCCAACAGGGAGATTGCTTGTTAAGATGACTACCATGAAGCCACCGCGGATAGGTAGTATTGTCGTTGATTCTGGAGGGCGTGAAGTCGGGATACTTGTGGATGTAATAGGCCCTGTTAGGAGTCCGTACGCCGTAGTCAGACCCATGAGAGAGGATGTTGAGGTAGACCCTCACAGTGTTTTGTTCGTTAAACCTAAGCCAAAACGTCGCAGGAGGGTTAGGAAATGATTGAGGAATTTAAATCCAGGTGCCCTTCGGGCGATATAATATATGATGAATCTCGAGGAGAAGTAATATGCGCTGAGACAGGGGAAGTGCTTGCAGAGCACATCGTTGACCTTCAGCCTGAATGGCGGGCCTTCAGTTATGAAGACTCCCTAGCACGTGAACGCGTCGGTGCTCCGATGACTGAGAAAGTGCATGACCGTGGTCTTCACTCAGTAATAGATCGGAAATCACAGCAAGGTAGGAAGCTCGAAAGGTTAAATAGAAGAATACGCGCGTCTGGCAAAATGCGGCGCCTAGTCCGGGCGTTACGCTTGATGAACAGTGTAATAGGGAGCTTGAATCTGCCTAATGCTGCGGAACTCCGTGAGGAGGCAGGAAACATCATACGTAAACTGCATGCGGCAGGATTGATAAAGAAGAAGAACATGCGTGCGATGGTTGCTGCATCAATAGTAATAGCTACTAGGAACCTTAACACCCCCGTCGAGCAGGCTGAGATCGCTAGGAGATGTATGGTAACGTTTCAGGATTTATGGAATGCTGAGATGAAAATCAGGCGTGACTCAGATAGCGTGATCAGGGTGAAGCCTCTCGATCCCAGGAGGTATGTTGAGTCTATGGCTAGTAAGCTTAAGCTCTCACGCCACACCACAATGCTTGCATGGAGAATAATCACTATAGCTAAGCGTGATGGCTTAACCTCAGGGAAGGGGCCGAAAGGCGTTGCCGCAGCCTCACTCTACATAGCGTCAATACTCCTAGATGAAAGAAAGACGCAGAAGGAGGTTTCCAGGAAGGTAGATGTCTCCGAGGTAACAATACGTAACCGGTACCGCGACTTAATAGACAACCTCCTCATAGTGGTCGATATCTAATTTTTCAGAAGCAAAAGATCCATAAATGCTTTCGTTGTAATCTCGCAACTGTGTGTTGATCCCAATATTAACGTTAATTTTCTTCTAAAGTCCTGCTACCACATACATTATAGGGGCGGTGATGGTGGGCTTACAAGAGTTAATCATCATTAAGGAAGGAAAAGCGTTGTTGAAGGTGCCTAACCCTGAGAAGTACCGTAGAAGTGATGGAGTATATGAACCTTCGTGGGCCCCTGTTTTCTATAACCCTAAGCAAGTGCTTAACAGGGATCTATCCATACTCGCACTTAACGTGCTTGCTACACTATCTGGTTTTAGTGAGCTCCGGGTTCTTGATGCTTTAGCCGGGAGCGGTGTTAGAGCCCTTAGGTATTATCTGGAAGTTCCTAACGTGTCATTAGCTATAGCTAACGACATAGCTACGGAGGCATTTACTGTAATAAAGGAAAATATCAAGCTGAATAACGCTGAGTCCGTTGTCAAGGCCTGTAAACTCGATGCTAATGCCTTTATGTACCTCTGGAAGTCCATGGGGAGAACGTTTGAGTTCATCGACGTAGACCCGTTTGGTTCGCCAGCACCTTTCGTTAGATCATCACTTTGGTGCGTACGAAGAAATGGTGCCGTGGGTTACACCGCTACTGATACCGCGCCCTTGAGTGGTGTTAAGTGGGTTGCTGGCTCAAGGAAGTACGATGTCAGGCTAGTCAAAACTGACATTCCCCACGAGATAGGGTTGCGGGTGTTATTGGGGCACATTTGCAGACGTGCTGCCGAGATCGATAGGTTCATCGAACCCCTGATAACGTTCGCGAAACATCACTATTTCAGGACAATTATCCGTGTAGGGAAGGGTGCTAGCAAGGCGTCCGAGACTATGGATAGGTGCTTAGGGTACTTAATGTATTGCAGGAAGTGCTATTATAGGGAAGTAGTACCGATTAACGATATCCCCCGCAGCCCTCTGTGCCCATCCTGTGGAGGGCGACTAGTAGCTATAGGCCCCTTATGGATGTGTAACATGTTTCACAAGGACTTCATAGATCATATGTTGAGCCTCATTAAGAGTTCTGAATACGAATATCTCCCTACTCGGTGGGACTCCCGTGAGTTACTGGAGTTACTGATCGAGGAATCCCAAGTTAACGGGTTAGCTTACAATATATCATCCCCTGCAAGGATTAGGAAAGTAAGTATGCCACCTACCAACGCCGTTATTGAATGCTTAAGGTCACGTGGCTTGAAAGCCTCACGAACACATATCAGCGGACAACTTGTTAGAACTAACGCGTCATGGGCGGACTTCGTTGAGTGCGTGGCTAATGACTGCCGTTTTCAATAAAGTGTGATAGGAAGAGGCACCTATACGGATTGTAGTATCCGCCCATTCCGCATCTTAGCAACTCTCTGCAGGTGAAGCACGGGATATACATAACTGGATTCAACTTGACAACTATATTCAACTTCGCTGACTTTACGGGACTATATATTAGCTTATAGGTTCTGCGTCCCTTGAATGTCACAGGTTCCCTCTTTATGAGACCCTTACGAACAAGCCCTAGTACTATCTTAGTTCCTTCCCTGTTATCTATGCCAAGCATAGACCAAAGGGTACTCTGTATTACCCCTCCCTCCTTCTCTGTCTTGCTTTTTATTATCTCTAGTATCTTCGACTCTAGCGAGGCTTCCATTACTGTAACCCCACCCTTACCTTGATAAACTCTGTTCTGGCGCTAATATAGGTTAATCAGACTATGACACCCACTTAAGTATTATTGTACTTCATTTTTTCTTTTTAACACTATTTACAATAATATCCACTATCAAATTAGGTAATTCCACCCTATTACTTTCAGTTATCCAGAAAAGTCTGCGCTCACCCTTTACTAGGCTACCTACATTATTAGTTAACCTCCTATGCAAGACTATTAAGGCAGTGACCTGGGGATCCTTCAAAACTTTCTCCATGCATCTTCTTAGCTTAGCTAGTTTGAGCTCCATAGGACCAACCTCATCTATCCCAACAACGTCTGCTGTACGTAAAGCTACATCGATAGCGTTACACCCTACGGTTACTGCATCCTCTAAGACGCAGTACTTGCCAACCCTGGCAACACAAACATCAGACGAGCTAAGCCCGGAGACCCTTGCAAGGGGTGAGCGCTCCCCACTTAGTATGTCAACGATATCGAACCCTACCCTTATACCTCCTCTTCTGATCTCAGGACATACGAAACCCCCGACCGTAATGCCCTTACTTCTCAGCAACTCTATGGTCTTGCTAAAGACTGTGGTTTTACCTATGCCGGGTCGCCCAGTAATTATTACCTTCATCTGCTATCAGTCCCTGCGAGTATCTATTCTAGCCTAGGTTAATTTGGGTTTACGCATGGTAACGTTGAAAGTTGCTTAAGTATGAAGTTTACTCTAATTTTTCAATGCTGACCCTATTCAGGTTAACGTAGGATGATATCTCGTCCTTGACCAAGGACTCGTTCTCTCGTGAAGCGATGACGCTCACGCTAGCCTTGATTTCTCTTTGCACAACATCAACTAATTTAACGCATTCTACGGTTTTTCTGACAACATCCTTGAGCGTGTTCCTGCTTGGTGGTGTGGCATCAACCACGACCTGTATTCCATCTCCTGACACTATGTAGTCGGGTGCTGACTTACGTATGTCGTACACTTCTCCCCATTCTCTTAAGTGTTGCTCTAGCCGTGGATTGCTTAGTGCCTTACGTAGGCATAACCCTAATTCACGCATTCGTTCTTGGATATCCTTAGCTATTATGTCGAAATTTATTGATTCTACGACGTCCTCACCTACTGCACTCACTAGTTTCTCGGCGTTTTCGACCGTTACCATTCCTCCCTCTTTCTTGTATTTGAAGACTGTGCGTCTAGAGATGTTTGTAAGGTATGATAATTCGCTAATGCTCATCAACCTCCTTTCCATAGCCTCGTTGAGCTTTTCTCTATCTACCGACAGATATAACTCACCCTTCTTGTAAAGGGCTATCAATTCCGTTGGCTTGAGGTACATGTTCTCCAATGTCCTTTCATTCATTACGTACACGCCGCTCTTCTCATATATGATGTTATCGTAGAGTTCTGGATCATCAGATATTACTACGGGGATCGAGTCCAGCGCTAACGATGCTTTTAGCATGTCATGCGCCTCGTCCTTGCTTACGCCCGCACCTATCTTAACCCTGATTATCACGTCAGCAGCGTCACCACCAACCGCTATGAGGTCTATGGACCTCTCCCTGTAGCTTGACGGGAAACGCAGTATTGTGTATCTCTTCCCCGTAGTCTCTAGAATATTAACTACCCTCTCCAGCAACGCCCTCAGCTTTTTCCTACGATTTCTTGTCTCCGCGCTCATTGTAGCACTATTAATTTATTATGTTACGAGCGTAAAAAGAAATTCCCTGACTTAAGGAGCACCTACGCGCACATGTTATCTTGCTTGATCTCTAACATAACCTTATCAAACTTATTTTAAGGTTGAAAGAGTGTTGGAAGCGTGTTTGGTTAAAAGGTTAAAGTGTTAAGTGAGTTCATTACTTCCCTCTCTTAAACCTAGCGAAGACCATAGCGTGGTCCTTGTCGTAGGGATCTAGGTGCACAACATCTATTATTTCAAAGCCGCCTTTAATGAGCGTGTTTATCTCTCTTTGGTAAACTTCATCGGGCTCTTTAGTGACGTCTATGCTTCTGGCCTTTATTGCTAGGTAGAGGTACCCACCGTCACGTAGGAAGTATTTTGCGTTCACGTTCACTATCGATGCCTGCTCGGGTTGCGCTATGTCAGCATATATTATGTCGGCGTAGTCCACTACGTGTGCATACTTATTCGGGAATCTCGCGTCGCCCAGTATCGGAATTATGTTCTTCCTAACCTCAGCCACTGTTATTAGCTCTCTAACCACTCTGGGCGCGAATTCTACACTATACACTATGCCCTTCGGACCTACGAGGTCGGAGACGTGGCTTGGTGTGGTTCCGGATCCGGCACCTAAGTAGAGGACGCGGCTACCCTCTCTAATTGCTAGCTCCTTTATGCCTTTTAGGAGAGCGGCTGATAGCTTACTGCGGTATGAGTTCCATTCCCTGTATTCCTCGTCGCCTATTCTGAAGAGCCATTCCCCGTAAACTTTCTTGCCTGGTGCTAGGTTCTTAGTGGCTAGCCGAACCGAGCCATCTTCCAGTTCTACTATATATACGCCCTTGTACTGGGGGTGCGGCTCTATCTTAACTACCTCTGTCATGCGTGCTCACCTCCGAGAAGTAATTTCTGCTTGATGACGTGGGTGACTTCATTTTCTATGACCCCTTCTCCCTCTGAACTTCTTCTTAGGCTTGGGCCTTCTCCTGCCGAATCTTTCTCTCCTCTCTTTAGGACGCTGTGGTGGCTTAGCATAGAGCTTCTTTATCTCCTCTATCCTCTCCATTAGCTCCTTCTTTAACTTATCTGCTATGAACCTTCCCGTGAAGTAATCCGCCTTAGCAGCTATCGCTAACTTCGTTGCTAGCGCACGGGCAATCTTTCCGCGCTGCCATCTCGGCGAGGAATGTATCTCCGGGTACTGGAATATTATGCCGTGTTTTGGTGGCTTCCCGCCTGTCCTGAGCGCCCTGAACAATGCTTTCTCAGCTCCTAGCACCTGAATTGTGCTGGCAGGCATCTTAGCAAGGTTTTCGAGGCTACCTGCTAGGGAGAGTAGCCGAGCACCTAGCAACGGGCCTACCAGGGTTGTTATGTTTGGGGCTACCTCCCTCATTACCTGACCTATGTACTGCGTTAGGGTCTCCCTAAGCTTACTCATCTCCAGCATTATGTTGGCTAGGGTCTGTATTGGCCTTATATCGAAGTCCGAGAGCTCAGCACCAATGCTTTTCTTAGCTGCCTTAGCTATCCTCTCCGACTTCCCCTCACTAAAGCCTAACTTCCTTAATGCCTCCTTCGTTATGTTCTCCCTGCTACCTAGTTCGGCAACTATTCTTGCGTAGTTAAGGTGGTCAGCCACTAGATCGTCAAGCTCGGGGAAGTGAATACTATACCACTCCCTGAGCCTTGCCGCAAAGAGGTTCAGCGTCTTATCAATGTCATCTATAGCCCTTATCGCCTGAATAGCTAGCAGGTCCCGCTTCTGCGCAACTTTCCTTAACTTCATCCTCGTTATCTGCAATGAAACCTCATTAGCGAAGTCTACCCACTCCTCAACAGAGCTTATGAAGCCTCCCTCAACAGCTAGCTCAGCGATTCTGCTCCTTAAAGCAAGTACCGATTCGTCGCCTGGAGCTAACTCTATCTTCAGGTTTAGACCTCTTAACGCCCTCGCATGCTCCTCATCCTCAACTACGAACACTACATCCTCTGAGTTCCCTAGTTCCTTGGCCAGCTCTAGGAACTCCTCCGAGGGCTTACCTTCCTCTATTGCCAGGGCCCTTGAGACTAACTGATTTATTTCCTTAACCGTAAATTTCTTTGCTACGGAATCACCATCAAGTGCAAACGCACCTATGACAGTATCTATTACTGGTATTTTCCTCAAACCACGCACCAAGCTGAATACATTATTAACCTATTTTAGGTTTTGCAGATAGTACATGCCGTGGCAAGACGTCATTCAGCCTCGAAAGAGGTTCGTTAGGGCGGACCAAGCCTTTAAAAGGACTAACTCCTCTGAGATACGGGTGTGAGAGAATGCCAACGCACGGTTCGATGACTAAGGCAGGCAAGGTGAGGAGCCAGACACCGAAGATAGAGAAGAAACCTAAGAGGAACTTACCTCCCAGGATACGAAATAGGAGGGAATACTGGATTAGGAAGAGGAAGGAGGCAGGTCTCCCTGTACCGACTGTAGTGCCTCCCTCATCAGTGCCGCGCGGGAGCAAGTAACACGCTTTCTTTAAGCGTTGTCTAAGGGCGTGATTGTTTCCTTAGGATCTTTTTAACTTAGGTTAACCTACTATTCTCAGGTGTTGCGAGGTGAGTGATAACCCCGAGGTGGGGGATTTAATTCGTGTACATACGGAGTCTGGCTTAATACTTGAAGGTATTGTAATGCCTTCTACGGAGTTCAGCTCCAGTGACATATTAGTGATTAAGTTAAGCAACGGGTATAATATTGGGGTTTCTAGGAAGGGTGCTAAGGTAGAGATCCTACGTAAGAAAGCCGTAGATGTTGGGAAGGTGGCCCCGCCAGGCACTAGCAGGATTTCCGGGAAAGGCCCCCTGAAAACATCCTTGATAAGTACGGGTGGCACCATAGTGAGTAAAGTGGAGTATGAGACGGGAGCTGTGAAACCAGCTATCACGGCGGAGGAGCTTGTGGAGATGGTTCCTGAGTTCCTGGAGAACTCCTCCCTGATAGAGGTGCTTGAGCTCTACCGGGTTTTCAGTGAAGATATAACGCCGGAGCACTGGAGTAAGTTAGTGCGGGAGGTAGCTAAGAGAATTAATGAGGGTTTCGATGCCGTAATAGTTGCTCACGGTACTGACGCCATGGCATTCACGGCGTCCGCACTTGCCTTCGCGTTGCAAAACCTCCCCATACCCATAATGTTTGTTGGCGCTCAGCGAAGTAGTGATAGACCAAGTACCGATGCTGTGCTTAACCTTAAGGCATGCATGAGCATAGCTAAGCACGCCCCCTACGGAGAGGTAGTTGTTGTCATGCATGGGACAACCTCAGACGAATACATACTAGTACACCGAGGTGTTAAGGTCCGGAAAATGCATACCAGTAGAAGGGATGCCTTCCAGTCCATCAACGATGTACCCTTAAGCAAAGTAATCATGCCTGAAGGAAAATTCATTCAGCTAAGCAACACATACCTACCCCGAAAGAAAGGGGAACTCCTCGTGAGGCCTAAGTTCAGTGATAAGGTAGCACTACTGAAATTCTACCCCAACATGGACTGTACCTTGATAGATTACCTAGTCGATAGGGGTTACAAGGGAATAATCATTGAAGGAACGGGTCTGGGACACATAAGGGGTCCATGCATAGATTCCGTGAAGCGAGCATCTGAGGAGGGAGTTATCGTAGGTATCACGTCACAGACGTTATTCGGCAGAGTTAACCTCAAGGTATATACTAACGGGAGAAGGCTCCTGCAGGCTGGGGCTGTACCGCTTTCTGACATGCTCCCTGAGACCGCATACGTTAAGCTTTCGTGGATCATAGGTAACTTCCCGGACACTGAAAGGGAAGAGCGTGTGGAGATGTTGACCAGAAACATGGTTTTTGAGATAAACCCAGTTCACGACGTGAGGCATTATCCGAGGTGGTACCATGGAGATTGACTATAAGGCGCTAGGTCTGAGGGTAGGGCTTGAAATACATCAACAACTTGATACTAAGCACAAGCTCTTCTGCTCATGCCCCACGTCACTGTCAAACGATAACACCTCTGAAACCACGATCACTCGTTACCTTAGGGTAGCGAAGAGTGAGGTAGGGGAGATAGATCCTGCCGCCCTTTATGAGATGAAGAAGGGACGGAGGATAATATATCACGTCCCACAGGGGCACGCATGCATGGTTGAGACGGATGAGGAGCCCCCTCACGACCTCAACAGGGAGGCGGTAATAATCACTCTAGCTGTGGCGAAGGCACTTCATTCAACACCAGTCGATGAAATCTACGTCATGCGTAAGATCGTGATAGACGGCTCAAACACTACGGGATTCCAGCGAACCGCCATAGTAGCGTTAGGAGGCTACGTAGATGATGAGGAGGGACGCGTAGGGATACAGACGATATGCTTGGAGGAGGACG
Organism: Desulfurococcales archaeon; assembly: GCA_027002995.1. GTDB lineage: Archaea > Thermoproteota > Thermoprotei_A > Sulfolobales > NBVN01 > WAOL01. The sequence continues at coordinate 3,796 of JALWZB010000042.1, read as the reverse complement.
CTGCAAGGAAGGTTAGTGAAGGGCCGGGCTACGTAGAGTATAACCTCGACAGGCTGGGCATACCGCTAATCGAGATATCCACGAGCCCCGACATACATTCACCAGAACAGGCAATGCGGGTAGCTCTCAAGATAGGTATGCTCCTACGACTAACCGGTAAGGTTAAGCGCGGATTAGGAACCATAAGGCAGGACCTTAACATATCGATTTCAGGCGGGGTAAAGACCGAGGTAAAGGGCGTAAGCAAGCTCGAGCTAATACCGAAGATAGTGGAGTATGAGGTAATGCGTCAATTAAGACTTCTTGAAATTAAGGAAGAGCTTATTAAAAGAGGTGTGCGCGAAGAGGAACTAACCTACGAGTTCATCGACGTCACGGAAATCCTCAAGGACGTCAAGACCAGGTTCATACAACGAGCCATCAAGAGGGGAGCAAGAGCACTTGCTGTGAGGCTCAAGGGCTTCGGAGGTCTACTCGGCATGGAGGTACAGCCATCACGTCGCTTCGGCACCGAACTATCAGACTACGCTAAAGCATGGGGCGGTGTTGGGGGCATAATACATAGTGATGAGCTACCAGCTTACGGGATAAGCGAGGAGCTCAAAGACAAGCTCTTCAAAGTCCTCGGGCTCGACCCTCAGAGGGACGCGTACGCCATAGTGATCGCTGATAAGGAGAAGTGCGAGCGAGCGCTGAGAGCATTAGTCGATAGGGCTAGGCATGCACTCAAGGGAATACCCCCCGAGACACGTGGGGCGAACCCCGACGGCACCACTAGGTACTTACGCCCACAGCCAGGCGCCGCCCGCATGTACCCGGAAACCGACGTGCCTCCATTAAGGTTAACTACGGACATCCTTAAGGAAGCAGAAAAGTTAAAGCCAAAGACACCCGAAGAAGTCCTAGAGGAACTTATCAAAGTTCACGGGCTTAGTAAGGAGCTAGCACACCAGCTGATAAGAGATCCTGCCTTCACAACCTACCTTGACCTTCTAAAGGAACTCCACGGTAGGGTACACCCGCAGATTATCGCTTCAACCCTGCTTATCCATTTGAAAGCCCTTAAATCAGAGGGCCTTGACGTGAGTAAAGTATCCTTCAAAGACCTAGTCACGGTGCTATCCAAGGTTGGCGAGGGATACATAGCGAAGGAAGCTATCCCTGAGGTACTAGCAGAATACCTAAGCTCAGGATCACCCATTGAGGAAATCCTACGGAGGTACGGGAGCCTATCGGATGAGGAACTCCTCAGGATAATTAACGAAGTGATTAACGACAACGCCCAAACAGTATGTGCTCGAGGAACTAGGGCGTTTGGGCTCGTTATGGGGAAGGTAATGTCTAAAGTTAGGGGTAGAGTGGACGGTAGCAAAGTTGCTCAGTTAGTTAAGGAATCCCTGACCAGATACATCGGTGAGCACTGCGGCAATAACGTCACTGCTTAATAGCTTTCTTTAATTCCTCCACGAACTCCCTGTTCTCCTCTAGGGTCTTGGCAAGCCTACGAGCATGCATCGTGCTGATTCCAGATTTCTCAGCAACCTCCTTAGCGTTAATCCTCCTTCCCGCTAAGAGCATCAACGCCATCAGTGCTAACGCTACCTTAGCGCGATCCGTCCTAGAGGATAATCTGGGGAAGCGCAACATTACCTCTAGCACTAGTTTAACCTTAGGATCTTTCAACAGCACCTGAACATTCTGCGGGTTCCTCTTAAATATCTTGACAGGCGGTCCTTCCCCGTCAACATACCTCCTTAGTTGCTCAGAATCTATGACTATGTTCTTTAACCTTTTACTTCTCTTGACCTTATCTATTAGTTTTAGGTACTCTGACGTGTACTTCGTTAGGGTAACCCGCCTATTATTTCCGTACCTTCTGTGGGCACGGGTCTTTACAGGCTCCTGCACGAGTTCTTGATTAGCGTGTTGCTCAGTAACATATATTCTCTCAAGGACCGTGCCGCATGACGCACAGATGACATCACCCCTCACATAGTCCCAAACAATGTCGTTAGATCCGCAGTAAGGACACCTCATTATTCCTTACCGCGTAGTGGTCGAGGGTATTACTCTTTCTTATTTGCTGGGTTGCTAATCTATGGTGTGAGGGAGAGCTCTGTGAAACTTTTATTTCGGAGCCCACGACTTGGGGAGGTGAATACTCCATGTCAGTAGTGGTGGGGTTTCTTGTTAACCCAATTGCTGGTATGGGAGGCTCTGTGGGGTTAAAGGGAACTGACGGCAGACTTTATATTGAGGCAGTGAGGAGAGGGGCGGTGCCCGTAGCTCCTTCGCGTGCGTTACGTTTTCTTAAGCACCTACGTCAAGTAGGGTTTGATCACAGTTTACTCGTAGCTGGCGGAATCATGGGTTGTAAGTATTTGAGGCAAATCCCCTCCCTAAAGTATGAGTGCCTGAGCCACCCTCCAGAATCACAGAAGGAAACTTCCAGCATAGACACAAGGGCCGTCGTAAAGATAATGTTAGAACGCGGGATTGATCTCTTAGTATTTGTGGGTGGAGACGGAACCGCTAGGGACGTTGTGGAGGTTCTTGACTGTGAGGTACCTGTGTTAGGTATACCCTCAGGCGTTAAGATGTATTCAGGAATCTTCGCTGCATCCCCTGAAGCAGCTGCTGAGCTAGTGACGATGTTTTGCGAGGGCAACACCGTGCTTGATTACGCTGATGTTGCCGATATTGATGAGAACTCCCTACAAGCAGGAGAGCTCAAAGTTAGAAAGTTCTTCAGAGCGATTACAGTACGCGCAGATGGTCTCAGCGTTCAGAGTAAAGATTTCGGTGCTTCGGGCTCTTCCGAGGAAAAGTATGCGCTGGCCGAATACTTCATTGAGGAGTACCTTCATGATGACATCCTCTACCTGCTCGGCCCTGGGTCTACTGTAAAGGCTATAACAGACGTGCTAGGGCTTCCGAAAACTATCCTGGGTGTTGATGCGTTATTTAACAAATCAATAATTGCTAAGGATCTAGGGTACCGTGAAATCCTTGACCTGTTGAATTCATTTGCTCAAGCCAGAATAGTCGTGACGATAATCGGAGGGCAGGGGTACCTGTTCGGGCGAGGCAATCAGCAGTTCACTCCCGAGGTTATACGGCGCGTTGGTAGGGACAACATTCTCGTGCTGGCGACTAAGACAAAGCTAAGAGGATTAAAATACCTGCTAGTGGATACTGGGGATCCCATGCTGGATGCTGAGTTAAGCGGATATATACGCGTTGTAACTGGTTACAGGGAAGAAACGATGATGCGTGTAGTGCCTGCTAGTGACCCGACGTTACTTACCCATCGATATTCCTCTTCTTAACGTACCTGTATGTAGGCGCTAACGTCCTTGGGTGATTAGCCCTCAACGCATCTAGCCGTCCTACTGACGTGTTTCTAGGTGCTCCCTTCAGCTTACCTGGATCCTCATATGCTTGGCGTACAATGTCCTTGTACGCGCTTATTACTTCGTCTATGGTTCTCTTACTTTCACTTTCCGTGAATTCCACCATATGCGCTTCAGGGACTGTAAGAGGGAAGTATATTGTTGGGGCATGTATTCCTCTGTCTAGTAGGGCTTTCGCCACGTCCTCCGCGTTCACACCAGTCTCACGATAAAGGTTCTCAAAACTTATTACGACCTCGTGCTTCCTCCAGCGTTCGCGCCCGTAGATTAAGTCTATTCCTGGGAGCTCCTTGATTTTCTTCATGAAGTAGTTGGTGTTTAATACAGCTACCTCAGCCACTTCACGTATTTCGGGGCCTAGCATCATTAAGTATATGAATGAT
>JALWZB010000041.1 GCA_027002995.1 Desulfurococcales archaeon | reverse complement strand
GTTCAGCCATCCGTAAACCAAGTAGCTCTACGGCATCCGTGGCTAGGACTCCTGCACCACCACCGTTAGTCACTATAGCTATCCTGTCGCCGGGTGGGGCTGGTAGCCATGAGAGTGTCTTGGCAGCCACTACCAATTCATTCAACTCGTTAACTAGTAGCCCGCCGAACTGCTTTATCGCGGCTTCGTATATAGCGTATTGACCTGCTAGTGAACCCGTGTGTGAGGCGACGGCCTTCATGCCTTTCTCGGACTTGCCAGCCTTAAGCACTATGACAGGCTTCCCTTTCTCCGTGGCCCTCCTTAATGCGTTAAGGAATTTCCTGCCGTCCGACACTCCCTCTATGTAGGCCATGATTACCTTAGTTGCGGGGTCCTCTGCTAGGTACTCTATGAGTTCCCATTCCTGCACGTCCGCGGCGTTCCCGTAGCTCACGAACTTACTCATCCCAACGCCCGCCTCCGCAAGCCAGTCAAGGATTGCCGCCCCGAGAGCCCCGGACTGTGAGATCAGGGCGACGTTACCTGGTCCCGGCTTAGCCTGCCTGTCGTTGGGGTTGAAAATCGTGTCGAGGCCTGAGTGAGCATCGTAAATGCCGAGGCAGTTAGGCCCTATTACCCTCATACCCCACTTCTTGGCAACCTTAACTAGCTCCTCCTCCCTCTTAGCTCCTTCTTCCCCAACTTCCTTGAAGCCCGCGCTGATCACTATGGCTGCCCTAACGCCCTTCTTACCACACTCGTCAAGAACTGAGGGAACCACACGGGCAGGTACCGCTACAACCACTAAGTCAGGCGTTTCAGGTATCTCCAGGACGGACTTATAACACTTAAACCCTAGGACCTCATCGTACTTCACGTTCACAGGGTATACGCGGCCCTTGAACCTCTCCTTAAGGTTCTCCATGATTGCCCGTCCAACGGTTCCCCTCTTTATCGAGGCACCTATGACGGCTACGGATCTCGGGGAAAAGAACTTGCTGAATGCTTCCTTCGTAGGTAAACTCATGAGTATCCCCTCTCATTTAGGGAGGGTAACGTAAAAATGCGTTACATTCACCTGCTGTCAACTACCTCATTAACCTAGGGTTATACCGAAAATGCTTTCCTCTTCAAGTAGCTTGCCTGCCTTAAGTAGCAGGTTCCAATCCTCTACTCTCTCAGAGGTCTTCACAACCTTCTCGAAAGCCCTCTTGATTGCTGGTAGAGCCGCTATAAGGCCAACAACAGCTCCAACCCCAGCCATCACTGCCGCCATAAGCCCACCCACGGCAACTAAGCCACCTATCCCGCCACCCGCGGCACCAATGCCTATGAGAGTGCCGGCAATCAATCCTGCCTCCTCCCTAGCCTTCAGCGTCTGAGGGTATTCCGCGTAAATGACCCTACCCGAGCTGGCGTCCACTAGGGCCTTCATCTCTACGTTACCGTACCTGTAAGTGAATTCCCAAATCGGGTAGTGCGTCACACCTAAGTACTCCGTCTTAACGTCCTTAACGATCTTATTGCCTCTGCACCCTGTGTTGAGATCCTTCATTAGGTCCCGCACCACAGCGTCTGACGCTACCTTAATAGCGTCCTCCTTTGACACCGTTATGTTGTAGTACCTACCCATCCTAAGCATCTTAGGTTTAAAGTACTCTCTCCCCCTTAAACTGAATCTGTAGTTCTCAACTATGTGTGAGAACCAAGGCTCCCTATTAGCGAGGATGAAGTAGTCTCCTACCTCATAGAAGTCGCCTTCGTAGGACTTACTCCAGAACCACATTCCCTCAGTATATATACATTCACCAGTGGCTTCAGCGTGAACCGCGTGTATCGGGACGTAATGCAGTGACGCCTTACGTAGTTCGGTCGCCGTATGGAAGTCGGAAGGCGCTCCATAGTTCCTGAGAATGAATCTCAGTAACCTATCGAAAGCACTGCTTGAACTGAAGACCACTTTAAAGTAGTAGTGCTCAGTAATGGCTTCGCCCGTGCTGATCTTGAACGTATAACCACAATACGGGCATGTCGCTACGCTCACAGTATGTGGAACTCTGAACTCTGAACCGCAGTACGGGCACTTAAGCACTGCCTCACCGCTCAAACCTAACACCTCCCAGCGCTCTACTTACTAGGTACCCAGCACCTATTATGAGAGCGACGCTCAGGAATACCAGGTGACCCCACCGGAACGCGAAGGGCAATGCTAAACTCGCAACGAAGGTCGTCGCTGCCGCGCCCCCTAAGTACATCACTAGGTGCTTGATTAGCACAGGCTCTATAGCCACTAATTGTCTTCCATCAACGCCTGAGAACGCTATGGAGTAAATAGCGTTCCTGAATCTATACGTAATTATGTATATAGGGACCAGAACGGCTTTGAAGTTCTTGACGTTCACTCTGCATAGGTAAACGTTAAGCCTGTCGAGCCTGTACTTACGCTTAACCCAGGTCTTCAACCTCTCAGCTATGACGTCCCTGGCTATCGCGTTTACTTCCTTAGGCTCAATATCGAAGCCCATTACCGCGTGCACTTCCTTCCCCCACTTGTACTTAGATGCGTGGACGGTGGCTGAAATATCGAGTTGTTTGACCTGCGTTGAAAGTTCCTTAACGCCTAACTCCTCGATATGTCTTCTACCTAGGATCGCATTAACCCCACTAACGCTTCCGGAGTCCCTCACCTTAACTACCCTAACTTCTGTTTGTGTTACGACTCTTCCACTAACGTTCACCGTTCTTGTCCTGGTCTCCCTCCTCTCGCCCACGAAGAAGTACTGCGCGTCGTAGTCGACGACGTAGAAGGGTACGAATATGTTCGTTATGGAATCTATGCTTATCTTGTTGACGTACTTACCCATGTCACTGTCTGTTCTCATCCTATCCCAGAATCTACGCGTTATCTCCTCCCTACTGAGGGAAGGGAAGACAAACACGTCGTAACCCGGATCACGATACTCGATATATCCACAGTACCTGCACTTAACAACCAGTGAGTCAGGTGTGACCTCAATTGGTGCCCCACAATTAGGGCATTTAAACACTTCTGCTTCTTCTTCTGGCGGCGGGGGCAGTGGAGGAGGTTCGGTGCTGTAGGGTATTTCTGCGCCCTGGGGCATCGTGATGCACCTAAAACTTCACTACAAAGGTAAAGGCAGGGGTAATTAATACTTAACCCACTTTCACTACTCCCACAGGTTAAACTCTTTAGCTACGAGCGAAGTAAATGCCGAGCAGGTTGCCCAGAGTGATGCGTCATGCATGCGCTAGTACTGGACATTGACGGCACGCTAGTAAAGCCGGACATCGACTGGGCGTATGTTAGGAGGAGGCTTTGCGAGTTAGGAATCAACGTTCCCCATAAGCCTGTTGCCGAGATCCTAGCTAGGGTAGCGGTGCATAATCCTAGGCTGGCTAAGAGCGTTGAGGATGAGATAGTCAGTATAGAGCGGCGAAGCGCAGAGAGGGTAAGGCAGGACCCCGAGCTCCGGGATCTCCTCTCACGATTCAAGAGCAGGGGAGTTAGGATAGCGGTGGTTACGCTGAGAGGTCGTGAAACAGCCGTTAAGGTTCTGGAGTCGCTAGGGATTAGTGACTTAGTGGATGTTCTAGTGACTCGCGAGGATAGTTACGATAGAAAAGCGCAACTCAGGATCGTGATGAAGATACTGGGTGCTGAACCAAGTCATACGTACTTCCTCGGCGACACCTTGTGGGATCTGGAGGTAGGGAGGAATGAAGGGGTGAACGTACTTCTAATAGACTCGAAAAACGACCCCGTATCAACAGTCCCGAAGCACTTGAAGGCGACGCTTAGGAGGCTCCTCGAGAATCTCCCATGATTCCCGGATTAACGGAATCACCAATTAATGAAGTGCGGCTTACCCTCGTATATGGGGGCTATCACCTTAACAATAACCTCACTACCCTCCTCATATCCCTCCACATTCTCCTCAATCTCCAATATGCCGTTCCCCCTAATCAGCGTGGATATAATACCTGAGCCAGTTAGCCTCAGCGGCTCAGCGTAAATCACGCTACCCTCCCTGTAAAGGACGACGCGGTAATAGGAACGGAAGCCAACGACGTTAGCTACCTTCCTAGTGAGTCGCGCCCGTACGGTGGGTTCAGGCACTTCCTTAACACCGTAGAGCTTACGGACAAGAGGCTTGAGGAAAACCTCTAACCCTATGAAGCACGCTACCGGAAGCCCCGAGAGCATAAGGATAGGCTTGCCACTAACTACGTACGCACCGGCAGTCCGCCCAGGACGCAGGTTAACGCCGTGAAAAACGAGTTCCGAGCCAGGTATGCCTTCAACTGCCTCAGGCACTAAGTCTTTCTCGCCAATGGATGAACCCCCGGTCGTGATCACGATGTCTGCGTCCCTCAATCCTTCCTTAACAGTTGCTCTGACCTCGTTAACGTCATCCCTAACTATGCGTGACCAGGTGGTTACGCACCCTATCTCCTTAACGTAACTCTCTATCAACGGACCTGAGGAATTCACTACCTCATCCTCGCCCCGTGCCAGCCTATAGTCCCTGAGCTCATCGCCAGTGTTCACGATGGCTATTCGTAGGGGTTTGAAAACCTTCACCTTCGTGACACCCGATTCAGCGAGCGCCGTAATGTGCCACGGGCGTATCACGGTACCTCGTTCTAGGATAACTTCGCCTGCATGAAAGTCCTCCCCGGCACGGCTGACATTACCGTACTTAGGCACCGGCTTAAACACCAGGACGTAGTCCCCGAGTAACGTGCTGTACTCGAAAGGCACGACAGCATCAGCACCCTCCGGCATCCTGCCACCGGTGAATATCATGACTGCCTCCCCCTCCCCCATCCTAACGTGCTCCCTACTCCCAGCCTCTACCTTCCCAACAATCCTTAACTCGACGGGCTCCCTCTCACTAGCGCTGATGACGTCCTCCGACCTGACGGCGAAGCCGTCCATCGCGGCCCTATCGAAGGGCGGGTAATCGCGTAATGCCTTAACCTGGTGAGAAGCAACCCTACCCACAGCATCAACAATATCTAGGGTCTCAACGCCTGGTTCAATGGTTACGGCTTTTAAGAACTTACGTAAGGCGCTCTCCACAGGCTCAAAGCTCGTGAAGCCCTTGAGCTTATGTCGAGGCAATCCTCAAGCACCCTAAACCACTCTAATACTCTCTAATGCCTTCTCTATATGTCTTAGCAAGTCATTAATCTTCTCCGTTAACTCCTTGCAACCGCTGATTGCTGGGTGAGTCAAGTCGGCAACCAAGGGAGTGACGGTCACGTACCCGTTACTTAAGTAGTATGAGTCAGTACCCTCCTCAACCACGCGTTCACCAACAAGCCAGTAGTACTCCCTACCTCTAGGGTCTATCCTCCTCTCGAATCTCTGAATGAATCTTATCCTCTGCGTTTTCGGCATAACCACACCCTTAGGTGTCGGTGTGCGGGGTAGGTTCACTGAAAGTGCATCCACGCCATAAAACCAGCCATTATCCTTAATATACTCTATCAAGGCCTCAATAGTCTTCCTAACCATGAATGAGTATTTAGGGTTCTCGAACTCATCATCGGTTAGGACATCAGCGGAAAGAGCTATTGAGGGGTAACCAAAGAGCCCAGCCTCGATTGCGGCCTCCACCGTGCCAGAGTAAAGTATGTTCTGTGATGACGTATTCTCACCTATGTTTATTCCCGAAACGACGAGGTCAGGGTTAAACCCCAGTATGTCCTTAGCCGCATGGAAGGCGTCAACGGGTGTGCCATTGATAGCGAATACCCTTAACCCATATATGCCGAGTTCTCGCAGGAAGAGCGGCTTGTGGAGTGTTAGTGAGTGCCCTCCGCCAGACTTCGGCGTCTCAGGCACGACAGCCAGTACCTCACCGAATTCCTTAAGTATCTCGTAGGTAAGGGGGAGCGCCCTCGTAACGAATCCGTCGTCGTTCACTAAGAGTATCTTGAAGTGATTTTCTTTCTGCATAGCCTCATCACTTAGTGTTAAGTCATTCTGTAGCGCTATTAAGAATTGCTTAATTAATCCGCGGTATTCGGCGATGTAGTTATTGAGGCCTGGAAGTTATTAATGTTATGAAGGGCGTGAAGACCCCGTTAATCACCTAATTAAGCTTCGTAAACATATTAGGGAGTAGTGGGGATGATGAGGGACTCAATAAGCAGGCTGGTAGCGGAGCTGGCCAGGCCAGCGAGGTTTAGACCGAGGTATAAGCTCCTAGAGGACGAAACACGCTACACGATACCAGAGGAATTAAGGCGTGAGAGCCTTAAGAAGCCGAGCAAGCGTTACGTCTTCGCCGCCCTCGATGCTGCTGCCGCAACGCTTCACGTGCCGGCCGGTGAGGTAAGCGTCGTTGCTGGGGCACTGTGTGATGTGAGGAGCGCTTACCTCTACCCCGGAACAGGTATTGTTGCTAGTGTTAACGGACCTCCCTTCCTTGGTGCTCCTATTGAGGAGGATCTGAGCCTTGTTTCCAACCGCTACGTGAAGGTTGGCCTCAAGTACGTTAATGACCCGGACCTGCCTGAGGGCGCCTTATCTCACGATCTTCGAATACATATGGAGACGTACTTATTGAGCGTAGCTAAAGAGAGGTTAGGTAGTGGCACGGTACTACTCATAGACGGACCCGTAACCTATCCCTACACGCATCCCGTGGAGGGTAGTGTGTGGAACGCCGAGCTAGGCGGGCTGAACGAGGACAGGGTCACTATGATGAGTAACCTTATTGAGGAAGGCATAATTCCGGTGTGCGTGGTTAAGCGTGTGTGGAGATCGAAGCACTTAATTAGGGCGCTGGGGCTGAGTGAACTTTTGACTGACGTGAAGATGATCATGAATGCCTTGGGATTGAGCGGCGTTCCCGACAAGCCACTCGTGATAGGTCCCTGGGAAGTCAGCGGCTCCACCGACACACCACCTAGGGTCATGGCTTACGTGCTGACGCCCGTAGCTATGCCGGTCAGGCTATACACGATATTCAGAATTGAGGTGCTGAAAGCGGTTCAGGAATTACTGGGTGAGGAGAAGTTCCTTGAGTTAATAGCCGCGATATCATACTCAGCATCTTCCTACGGGACGTACGTCCCACACAGACTACATGTCGCTGACGCGCTCTCCAAGGAGGTCGTGACTAAGAACGCGTCCGTGCTTGAAGCCATGCTCAGGCTGAAGGGTGTTCCACTTCTCTACGGAGGTGTGACCGTTGAGTAGTGATCCATTAAGCACGATACGCGAGTTAATAGCGTCAAGAATAACTGAGGCAAAGAAAAAGGCGGAAAACATCGGCAGGGTCGTTGGCGTAGTTAGTAGAAAGAACCCGTCGAAACTAACAGGAGACTTAACAGCTACGGTCGTCGAAATAGACCCAGCAACGTACTATGAGTACGGGGAAATGCTGGGGGTTGGGAACTACTT
>JALWZB010000040.1 GCA_027002995.1 Desulfurococcales archaeon | reverse complement strand
CCCGGTGAGGAAGTATGATGTGGCCCTAGCTAAGGGCTTGGCGTGCTCGCTGATAACCCTGCCAATATCTGTTGCGACCGTCTGCGGGTTAACCATCTACTTTACCGGTGACTTGCTATTAGCGGCGGTCGCTGCCGTGGTGACGGCGATGCTTAATCTGGGGTTCTCCCTCATCAGCTCGGCCGTAACTATGTCCATGCTGCCGGGAACTCCGTCCGAGTGGAGCGAGTATTCCTTCAGGACGAGTATGGGTACTAGGTTCGTTAGGGGCGTGGTTAAGTTAGTGGTGGTCGCGGTCGGTGTTGGGGTGCCGTTAGTGATTGCGTTGCTCGCACCACTGATGGGTGTGTCCCCAGCGATGACTGAGCTGTTCCTCGTGGCTTACGCTGTCGCCTCCCTACTCACCGGCTTGGTGCTCCTGCGTGTTGCCGCCGGCTTTAAGCCTCTGTGAATGGCTTGAATTACGTTCGGTGCCCGTTTGCGGGGGAACACACTTTTTGTTTGACCGCTAAATCTTATTTGGTGCTTGACCTTGGTTAAGTCCCTCAAGGAGTTGATTGAGGAGATTAAGCCCGCCGTCATCAACATGTTCCGCGTCAACATGGGCCTCAAGGACGGTGAGGGGGCCCTAGTACTCACGGACTACCCGCACGGCGAGTTCTGGCGTAACCTCACGCCGGGGGAGTTGGAGGACGCGGTCGCGAGGACACTACTCGCCCGCGCCGTGTATGAGGTCAGTAAGGAAGCCTTCCCAAACAACAGGTTCGAGTTCCACGCGTACCCAATGACCGGCAGGAACGGTGCGGAACCCCCGCCGGAAGTAGCTGACTTAATGAAGAGGTTCGAGGTCGTGGTGGCGATCACGACGTACTCCCTATCACACACTAGGGCTAGGGAGGAGGCGTGTAAGGCGGGTGCTAGGATAGCGAGCATGCCTGGCTTCACGGCCGAAATGTTCGCGCCCGGGGGACCCATGGCGGCGGATTACGGCAAGATAAAGGAGGTGTCGGAGAAGATAGCGGCGTGGCTCAACGGGAGAAGGGACGTGAAGATAATCACTGACTACGGGACCGACTTAAGGTTAAGCGTTGAGGGCAGGGTCTGGGACGTGGATGTAGGCCTCTACGTGAAGCCCGGCGAGTGGGGCAACCTACCCGCTGGCGAGGTCTACGTAGCGCCGCTAGAGGGTAGTGCCGAGGGAGTGCTTGTAGTCCCTAAAGGATGGTACCCAGGCCTAACCGAGGACATGACCCTCCACATAAGCAAGGGACTAGTAACGAAGATCGAGGGCGGCGGCAGGGTAGGCGACCACTTCAGGGAGTTACTGGGCCTCCAACCACCCGCCGAGGGTAAGGAGTACCTGGCTAGGAGGAACGTAGCTGAGTTAGGCATAGGCACGAACCCCAACGCCAAGCGCCCAGACAACGTGCTTGAGGCCGAGAAAATCATGGGGACGATCCACGTAGCGATAGGTGACAACTCACACTTCGGAGGGAAGGTCGAGGCAGACCTCCACGAAGACTTCCTGCAACCAGAACCCACCGTAATAGTTGACGGAGAGGAATTCATGGTTAAAGGAAAGATAGTCATACTGGAGTAAAACGCGGGAGGCTTAAGCCCCACCAGCGTTGGAGGCTCTAGCTACTTAGGGATGTTCGAGACGTTCAAACGCTTTTTCCAATGATTAGCTTTGAATATTAATCAACCCCACTTAACTCGGGTGCTCACTAGTGAGGTGGGGCACGTTAATAGCCTTACTCACAGTAACGGCTATCCTAGTTGCTGCTGAGGTACTCATACTTAACGACGTCTTGGTTAGGGTGGGTAACCAGCCTCCAAGCCGCACCCCCGCGCATGGGGTGGGGAGCAACTCAAGCACCAGGACGGCGAGCCATACCCATACACCAGCAACTAGCGTCGCGGGTTGGTGGGTTGATAGTGAGTTGAGCAGGGAGTCGGTTAGGGTCGAGCTCTCCGGCACCACCTACGCCAGCCTCGGTTACCCGGTAGTGATTGCGTCACCCAGTAACGGGGTTAACGTCACGTACTGGGTTGCCCTGGGGTCTCATGAGGTAAGGCTCGGCTACGTGAGGTTAGGGGTCATCGACCTCCTCAGCGCTTGGAGGGACTGCGTCAAGTACTTGAGGAGACACCTAAGCATGTTGCTCCCTAA
>JALWZB010000039.1 GCA_027002995.1 Desulfurococcales archaeon | reverse complement strand
TAGTTACCGCGGTCTTACCCGTGCCTGTTAAGCCGTAGATGAATATGTTGCTCGGTCGCTCCCCCCTTAGTAGAGGGGCTAGGTGTTCGGTGAGCTTCCTTATCTGCTCCTCCCTGTGTGGTAGGGTATTCGGCACGTAGTCCGGCCTCAGTACTTCCCTATTGATGAATATGCTGGAAGAAATTCTGGCTAGTGTCTCGAATACTATGTCCTCACCGCCTGACAAAATAGTCCCCTCCTCCAAATGATTCACTGGATATGTGGGTACCTTGTTAAAAGTTCTGACCTAAATGAACGTCATCAGATCTCAACATACTCGCTTATTACCCTGAAGATCAAAGGCACGGCTGCCGACGTTATGAGTGATACCGACACGACGGCCGTGAATATGTCTGTGCTTATTAATCCCTTCTCAAGCGCTATCAATACTACCGCAGGTTCTATGGAGCCCCTAACGTTCATCGCTACACCCATGCTTAGTCCCGCCGCGTACTCACCCTTTAGGATTAGTGGGAGGCTTGTCCCCACTAACTTCCCGACGATTGCTAGGGTCAGTACCAGTAGTGTGGTGCTGGACACCATTAGGGATGCGTCCGTCCTCGCGCCAACGTATATGAAGAATATTGGGATTATGAAAAACTGAAGCACGGTTGACATCCTGCTCACGAGTTCCTCGACGCGCACCTCGTACAGCAGGGTTGGGTCCTTAACGAGCCTAAGCATACTTATTGATAAGCCAGCGACATACGCCCCGTAGATCTCACCTATCCCTGTCTTCATCGCCACGTATACTAGTCCGAAGAGCATTGCGGAGGAGAGTAGGAGGAGGTAGTCCCAGTTCACTATGAGGGGGTAAATGATCTTGGGGTACTTCCTAACTAACGCATACATTGCACCCAGAACCAGACCCAGGAAGAGGGTCAATTTAAGTACCTCAACACCTACGGACAGGTAGTTGCCTAGTATCGAGCCCTTGATTACCGCGATGAAGCCTATGGCTATGAGGTCATCTAGGAATGAAGCCATTATGAGTACTCTCCTAAACATGTCGCTGATTCCTCTGATGTGCTCGAGCATCACCACGACTATTTCTGTGGCCGTGTTGCTCACCGATATTGCGACGACCAAGGACGCTATTGGTGAGAAACCCAGGTAAAGCATCACCCCGAGGGTTAGGGCGAGCGTTATGCCTGCGCCAGTGAGGGTTGTGAAAAGCGCTTGCTTCAAGTAACTCCTTAATCCCTTGAAGTCAACGTTTAGTCCTGAGTAGAATATCAGGAATATCAGTGAGAAGTTCACAATAATGTCTGGGTTTACGTCTGTTATGACCGCAAATATTGATGGCCCCAGAACTATACCTGTGAGTATGTATGCCGTTATCCCGGGTACCTTAATCTTATCGAGTGCTAGGGCCAGTACCCTAGCGATGAATAGGGAGAGCGCCAACTGTAACAGATTCATTACTTACTCTTATCCCCCCTCCTCATTCTCCGCAACTACTTGATCCACGCTGTGGATGACGCCGCCAAGCCTCTCAACACATGATCTCAGGTCATCGAAATCTATGTCTGGACCCTCAACCGTTATTGTTAGCGTGACTGTCTCCACGTCTATTTCGTTTACCACGACCATGACTTTCTTAACGCCATCCACATCTGAGAGGGATTGGGCGAGTTCAACTATTGAGGGGCCTTTCAGTGGTTTCAAAACATCAAGTACAACCTTCTTTAAGGCCACCTACCCACCACCTACCGCCATCGGGGATTGTTTTATACGTGGTTTTAAGCTAAGGTATTATTGTTTACTCTTGAATTAAGCGTTACTTTATCCTCACCCTATTCACTTTCTTGGCGGCCCACGAATACCTCCTTATTCTCTTCGAGCGGCCGAAGCCGCAGGCTGCGCAGTATCCTTTCGCTACGTTGTACGCGTGTCTCCCGCAGCGCCTGCACCTGATGTGGGTTTTGCCCTTACTCCTCTTACCCATGGACGGTGTTCCCTTCATTTTTCAGCACCCCGCCTATGCGGGCGACACGAAGATTACGTTCTCCCCCCTTATTATGACTGTGCCTAATTTCCTCGTGCCGTTCTCAAGGACTTCCTCGGCGTTTTCAAGGACTATGTTTAGGTGCTGGTCGAAACTCCTTAAGGAACCGCGCAGTAACCTATTACC
>JALWZB010000038.1 GCA_027002995.1 Desulfurococcales archaeon | reverse complement strand
CAGGGGTTACCTCAGCAATTATTTTCAATACCACCCTCACTCACCTCGAACCCCGTTCGTCGGGAGCCCTTAACACCGTACTTACTTTAGAGAGTTTCCTTGGGAGAGCTAAAAAGCGTTCTGAGGGGTCCCTCACCCTACTTTGAGGCGGTGTGGAGGGAAACACTAATCTACGCTGACGCATAATTACTTCTTTGGTGTCGTAGCGTGTCACTGAAACTTGGGGACGTGGCTGAGGCTGCGGCCACGGTGCTGTGGGACGAGCCCTTGCTGAAGGCCTTGGAAGTAATGGTTGGTAAGGGTGGTGAAGGGCCTTACAGGGTGGTGGTGTTAGCCCGTCACGGCGTGGTTAGGGGAGTTATTACTGGGAGGGTTGTGCTTGAGGTGCTTGCTGGCTGGCGCGCCTCAGCCTTAAGGCTTAAGGTAGGTTTGAGGGGGTTGCTTGAGGAGCCCGTGCATGTCTTTGCTGACGAGGTTTACAACGCGTTACCTCACTGGCTTGGCTTAACGTCGGCGATAAGGTACATGCTTGAGAACAGGTTAGGTTACGTGTTAGTTGTTGGCGAGCACGTCAGGCTAGCAGGTATTGTGGAGGAGAAAACAATCTTACCGCACCTCGCCGGGAGGAAGTACGGGGTTAGGGTGAGGGAGGTTATGGAGCGTGACCTAAGCACCATCACCCCTGAGGAGTCCTTGAGGGCGGCGCTAGCTAAGATGGTGACGCACATGAGGAGGCGCTTACCCGTGGTGAGTGACGGGGAAGTTAAGGGCATAGTGACCGCCACCGACGTACTGTCAGCGATACTCAGCAACTTAGGGAACCTTAAGGAGGCCCTAAACCTAGGCGTTCGCGAGGTTATGGAGAAGGATGTCACGCACGTGGACCCGGACGACGACCTAGGAGTAGCCATCAGGAAACTCGTGGAGGAGGATGTGAGTAGCGTGCTCGTCCTAAGCGATGGTCGCGTGGAGGGCATAGTCACTAGGTTAGACGCTCTCCTAGCCGCCGCTAAGGTGCTTGGCGCGGATGGGGTGGCGTCCCTCATCGAGGTCTCCGCCACCGACCGTAAAGGAGTTAAGGCAAGCGCCGTGATCAGGTAGAATGCTTAAAAACAATAAGGTACACTAAACTACCTCGGAGCTAAGAGCATGGTTGAGGTCGACGTTTCCGGCTTCTCGCGTAGCCTCAGCGACTACGAACCGATAATCGGTTCTGATGAAGTTAGATCTATCATGTCGCTGGCGGAGAGGGTTAGGGGAGCGAAGGTAATCCACGTTAACGCCACCGCCTACGGTGGCGGAGTCGCGGAGATGCTTAAGAGCTTAGTCCCGCTCTCAAGATCCGTTGGCCTCAACGTTAAGTGGGAAGTAATAACCGCCGACCCGGACTTCTTCCGCACGACTAAACGAATACACAACGCCCTCCAAGGGAACCTAGGGATCAGGCTAAGCAAGGATGAGATACGTCACTACCTCGAGGTTGCTAAAAGGAACGCGTCCGAACTTGACTTAGATGGTGACGTGGTAGTCATTCATGACCCGCAACCACTACCCATAATTAAGTACGTCACGAACCGCCGCTCTCCGTGGGTTTGGAGGTGCCACATAGACCTTTCCGACCCCAACCCAAGCGTGTGGGCTGCCCTTAAGCCCTACGTCATGGCGTACGACGCCCTCATATTCACGATGGAGGCGTACGTCCCCCGTGACGTGAGGGGACCTAAGATCTACATAAGGAGGCCATCCATAGACCCCCTCAGCCCCAAAAACAAGCCCCTCTCACCCTCCGAAGTGCTTAAGGTGCTGAACAGGTACGGCGTTGACCCGGACCGCCCGATACTGGGGCAGGTGTCGAGGTTCGACCCGTGGAAGGACCCGCTAGGCGTCATAGACACCTTCAAGCTTGTTAAGGAGAAGGTCCCCGACGCCCAACTAGTCATGATAGGTGCGTTCGCCCACGACGACCCGGAGGGGGTCGAGTGGTATAGGAAGACCGTTAAGCACGCGGAAGGCTTAAGGGACGTCCACATCCTGACAAATCACGACGGTGTCGGCGACCACGAGGTTAACGCGTTCCAGCGAGCCTCAACCGTCGCGATACAGCTCTCAACGAGGGAGGGCTTCTGCCTAGCAGTAACTGAGGCCCTCTGGAAAGGCACGCCGGTAGTGGCGACACGTGCCGGAGGGATACCCC
>JALWZB010000037.1 GCA_027002995.1 Desulfurococcales archaeon | reverse complement strand
AGGGCTAGGGAGGTAATCGAGCGTAGCTTAGAGATCATTAAGTGAGGTGTGCGGCATGGATCCACACACCCTAGCCAGCAAGATACTCGAGTGGGTTGAGGAGGACGCCCCCTTCGGAGACCTAACTAGCGAGGCCTTACTGCCCGAGGACGTTAGAGCGCGAGCCGTAATCGTCGCTAAGAGCGAGGGGGTGGCGGCGTGCTTCAAGGACATCGCGGCAGCCCTAAACATCCTGGGTGTGAGGGCGGCGAGCGACCTCAGGGACGGCACTCGCTTCAAGAGGGGGGACACCGTGATGACGCTGGAGGGAAGCGCCAAGCAGCTACTCCTACTTGAGAGGACAGTGCTTAACCTAATGACGTACCTCTCAGGCGTAGCAACTAGAACCATGAACCTAGTCAGCATCGTTAAGAGAGTTAATGAGGGGGTACGGGTAGCGGCGACCAGGAAGGTCTTGCCCGGGCTAAGGGAACTTGTAAAGAAGGCCGTGGCCGCTGGGGGCGGGGACACGCACAGGTTCTCCTTAAGCGACGCCATCATAATTAAGGACAACCACATAGCCTTGGCTGGCGGCGTTGAGGAGGCGTTAAGGAGGGTCCTCGGCAGGAAGAGCTTCATACATAAGGTCGAGGTGGAGGTCAGAACGCCCCACGATGCAGTCAAGGCTGCCGAGCTAGGCGCTGACGTGGTGATGCTTGACAACATGGGGGTGGAGGAGGTTCGCGAGACCCTAAACCTACTTAAGGCTAGGGGGTTGAGGGACTCGGTGATCGTGGAGGTGAGTGGGGGGATAGATGAGGGCAACGCACCCAAGTACGCGTCCTTAGGCCCGGACGTGATAAGCACGAGCGTAATAACGATGCACCCAGCCCGCGTAGACCTGAGCATGGAGGTGGTGAGGGGTGAAGGTTAAGAGGGTAGCCGTAATAGGTTGCGGCTCCATAGGCTCCGAAGTGGTTAGGGCAATCGAGGAGGGGTACGTTAAGGCGGAGCTAGTGGCGCTATACGACATCATTAAGGATAAGTGCGTGGAGCTAACCAAGCAGTTAAGGAGCCAGGAACCACGCGTGGTCAGCGACCTAAGGGAGCTAATGACTGAAAAGCCGGAAATAGTTGTCGAGGCAGCCAGCCAGGACGCGGTGCGTGAGTACGGTGAGGAGGTGCTGAGGGGTGGTGCCTCCCTAGTAGTTCTAAGCGTGGGTGCGTTAATGGACCCGAACACGCTGAACAAGCTACTCAAGGCGGCAGAAGAGGGTAACACATACATATACGTACCGACGGGAGCCATAGCAGCGCTAGACGCCGTAAGGGCGCTACGTAGGGTAGGCTTCGAGAAAGTAACCCTAAGAACCAGGAAGCCGCCCACAAGCCTGAAGCTTGTGGGGGAACCCACGAAGGACTTAAGTAAGGTCAGGGAACCCACGGCAGTGTTCAGAGGAAAGGCCAGCGAGGCCGTCAAGAAACTCCCATTCAACATCAACGTATCGGCCGCGCTCAGCCTAGCGTCAGGAACGGATGCCGAGGTCGAGGTGATAGCGGACCCCAACGTCAGGAGGAACGTGCATGAAATAGAGGTTATCTCCAAAGCATCAAGAATAACGGTGAGGGTCGAGAACGTCCCAAGCCCCCGAAACCCCCGCACAAGCTACCTAGCAACACTATCAGCGATAGAGCTCCTCAGAAAACTAACCAGCCCAGACAGACTCATCGTGGGCACCTAAGGGAGGCACGAACACCCTCCCCCGGAGCAGTAAGGCTTTTCACCATACCACTTCGACCTTGAATTTCCTAGCCACATACGTTAAATCAGCATCACCAGTAAGTATTGGTGCACTCAAGGACTTCGCGAGGTATATTGTTAAGGCATCCCCAATAGATAAGGATCTCCGCTTAAGCTCTCTCGAAAACCGATTGCTTAAGCAGTTTATCACCATAGAACTTAATCTCAGCCGCCCTAACAGCCATTACCGAGCTTAGGTTAACGATACTAAAGTAACGTCTCAGGAACTCCATCAATTCATTAACACCTAGGAAAGGTAAACGACCCTTAATATAATGGTAGGCTGTTCCAGCTTTAATGGTACTTTTTTAAATACTCCTAAGCACTAATGAGAATTGTGAATGAATGGGTCTTCGATGACCCGCTTTGCGGTGAGGCACCTGCCCTCGGATGGGTGGGGCGTGGCGTTGCCCTCGACCGAGCCCCATGA
>JALWZB010000036.1 GCA_027002995.1 Desulfurococcales archaeon | reverse complement strand
GTTAGCGCGGGAGACAAGGTATTTGAGGCAGGACTAAAGTGCGTCACCCAACCGAACTAACAAGAATTCCTCTATCCCCCCAGACACGATTACGTGATAAAGCGATTCCGGAAAACCCACTTAAGTATCCTCAATACCAGCAACGATAAGGAACGTGACTGAGGGTATAGAGGGTGTAGGGTGACACCGCCTGCCCGAACCCCTCACCGACCGCCCCGCCACGGAAACGTCCAATGCGGGAAAGACCCAGTAACTTAAAGTTAAAAACTGGCTCCCAAATAGGTGTTTAAGTCACTTGCCTGACGCGCTGAACTTAAGTCCCGTGAACACTACTCTCCAGCCTAACGCCCCTGACCCTGAGTTCGCTCACCACGTACTCGAAGGTGTCTTCACGCATCCCCAGCACCTCGGGTGGGTTGATCCCGGCCTCCACCTCACCCCTCAGCACGAGCCTCGCTATGGCGGCCGCGGTGAAGCCCGTCACCCTAGCCATGGACGTCACGCCTCCTGATGCTTCATCGTATAGTGTGTAGCGGAGCTCCCTGCCGTCGAGGCCCTCGCAGCGGACCTCCATTAACGACATGTCGGGGGACTCGTAAGTCATTAGCGGGGTTATGACCTTAAGTGTGTACGGGAGGTTCTCCCTCCTCAGGAACCCCAGCTCCTTCAGGACCCTCATCCTGCTTAGGTGGCCTGGCCACCTTAGGGTCCACTCCGACATGCTCTCAGCCTTAACCGTGCGTAGTAAGGTTCTTAACCCGTCGCTTGGGAAGCACTCAAGCCTGAAGCCCCCTATCTCAACCTCCTTAATGATGCTTAGCGGGTCCACCTCAACCACCTCCCCTCCCTTAACCATCCTGGCTGGCCTCACGTACTCCTCTATCAGGTCGTTAGGCGAGAAGAGTACCTGATGGTAGAGGGGTGGCTTAGGCTCCTTCGGGAGGCCACCCACAAGTATCACTGCGTTCTTAAGGTGCTTAAGTAGCGCTTGGGCCCGCCCCACGAACATGTTACTTAGGCCCGGAGCGAACCCAGCATCAACAACTACCGGCGTGCCAGCCCTCCTAGCCTCCCCATCAAGGACTAAGGGGTCCTCAGGCATGAAGGACACGTCCACCACAGGCCTACCCACACTAACTAATGCCTTCAGAACCCTGAAGCCCACATGCCCGGGCAACGCATTAACGATTAAGTCGAAGCCCTTCGCAAGCCCCGCCACACCCTCAGGTGAGGAGGCGTCGAACCTAACAGTGTTAGCGAAGCCCTTAAGCAGAGCCAACCTACCCTCATCCCTATCCACAACCCAAACCTCGTAATCCTTACTCAAGTCGGAGGTCACTAGCGAGCCAACCCTACCGGCCCCGAGAACAAGCACCCTCAACCATAGAGCACCCTAGCTTAATGAGGAAGAGGCTCACTTAATATTTTAGTTGGTGCCTGAGCCTATTTGCCCTAGTATGAGTTTCTTCATTCAACTGTGCTTCTGCCTTATTATTGAAAATTATTTAAGAAATACTTAAGTTAGCCGTAATTCTAGGTATTTTCTTCGTTCCTATCTTGATGTTTCTTCTTAAAAACTTAATGTTTAATTAAAATTTTTATATTACAACTTCTAAATATGTTCTTGGTGACACCCGCCGTGAGCGAAGAGGTTGTGTTCGTCAGGCGGGCATCAGGCCTAGTGAGGGAGCTTGAGTGGTATGACGTGATGATATGGGCCCTAGCGTGTCCCGCCGCCTCCGGTATGACTTACTACGCCGTCAAGATGCTCGGCGACCCCACAGCCTATGGAGGTAATGAGGTACTGGCGTTCTTCCTAGCTGGCCTAATGTGGTTGCCACTAATCGTGTCGTTCGCTATGATAGCGTCCTCATTCCCGCGGTCAAGCTCCCTCTACGTCTTCGTATCGAGAGTTATCCACCCAATCGTCGGTTACATACCGTTCTGGTACTGGATCGTTGGCGGAGGAGCCGCGATGGTCTCAGGCTTCATACTATACATAGGTGTTAAGGCACTGGCCGGCGCATGGACTGTTGCCGGCGTAATGATGAATAACCCGTCACTCATAAGCGCTTCCTACGTCCTAACTAACCCATGGTATCAGTTCGGCATAGCCCTCATACTAATCGCCGTCCTTTGGGCGATAAACTACTTCGGAACCAGGGCGATTAAGTGGACCCTCAGAATCATAACGATAATACCGCTAGCCATAACAGT
>JALWZB010000035.1 GCA_027002995.1 Desulfurococcales archaeon | reverse complement strand
GCAGAGAGAGATGCTATGAGCTATTACTCCATGCTGGAGAGGGCATCACTAACTGAAGCCGAGTATGAAGAGGAGTATTGGGGGGAGATGCTCTAACCCACTCGTGCAGTAGTTGCACCATTGCTATCTCTATAAGGAGGAAGGTACTTCAACCTCAAAAGATCGCCTCCAGCTCTTGCCTCAAGGCGATAATGCTGGAGTTTTCGTTAGATCTGTATTTAGCCTCACCTTCTCCAAACCAGCTTAGCGCGTGTCCTAATGGCTTACTTCCGCCAAAGGCTACGCTATCATGCTTAGGTACCTTATCGCTCGGTTCTTCTTTGCTTCGGCCTTCATCTCTAGCTCCTCGAAGACCTCGGGGGGAGCCGGTTCTAGGTTGAGGTAACCCTTGGTTTCAGCGTCTTTAAGTAGCTTTAACGTTTCCTCGTTCCTCACCATCAGTACCGTCTTACCTAGGTGCGACTCGCTTATGCCTGCCGATAGGTCTGCGAATATTCCTGTGTAGTCAGGGCAGACTAGGCACCCATGTTGTATGTACCTTAGCGCTTCCTTAATCGGTATGGTTATTCGTCTCCCGTCGATTGACATGACAACTATGTTCTCCCCTCTAAGGAGTATTGAGGCAACACGCTCGGGTTTGAGCCCATGCTCACGTTCTAAGAACGATATGAAGGCGTCGGTTGCGAAGGTTCCGAAGCAGAACAGGCTTATCACGACCCTTATCTTCTCGCTAAAGTCGCTCTCCATTAGAGGCATTAGCCTCATCTGAGCTAAGAACTGAGCTTGGCAGGGTAGCCCCACGATCGCTACCTTCCCGAAGTCCGCACTTCTCAGCGCCTCACCCAGTTCCTTGGTGTAGGGAACGACGTTCCACTTGTCACCGGCAGCCTTAAGTACGTCCTCCTTACTTCTGGCGAGCTGCACTACACCCTTCAAGCCCTCGGCCTTCCTGGCAACGAGTACCGCGTCAACCTCGCCCTCCTCAAGCAGATATATTAGAAATGCCGTGACTGCACCGCCGCTACCAGCTCTTCTCCTCCTTATTTCCTCGTCCTTAGCCCACGCTAGATAGACCCTAATGAAGTCGCCTAGCGGGTCCTTCGGGACGACCACGTACTCCATTTCAGCGCACACCCGTAATCACCTCCGATTCATGCCCATTCCCCTACTTGGAGGGAAGGTACATAAGTTAGTACTACGCACGTCCCCCACCCCCGAGAACCTTCGGCTTAACTAGAAACCTCTTGATCATGAGTTGGGAAGCCCTAGGGCAACGCACATAGCAGGTCCCACACCTAATGCACTTCTCGGGTATGAGGTCGGGATGCCTGTCAATCATTTGGAGGGCATTGGTAGGGCAGGAAAGGACGCATGCACCGCAACCCACGCACAGGCCTGTTAGTACGACGTCATCCATTAAGTCGTACCCGCTGAACTTACGCATCTTTGCAGCGGAGGCGAAGAGATTCAGGAAGTACCCCTTACCACTGACTATGTTTTCTAGTAATGTCTTCACCGCTGCTGGCGCTGGCGGGCATCCAGGCATAACGTAGTCCACCTCAATGACTGTGCTAATCGGTTGCCACACCCTGTGCTCCGGCTTCGGCTCCTGCCCGCCGCGAGCGAATAAAGTCACCCCTCCCACAGCGGCGCATGAACCCAGCGCCACCACTATGTCGGCCGCGTTCCTGATCTCCCTCAACTTGCTGACTTCCTCCTCATCGTTCAAGCATATTGAGCCCGTTACCAGCGCTATGTCGTAGCGGTCCCTTAGGCTTACTTCGTCCTCTACGTACTTGCTGTGTATTTCGAAGCGATCCCGTAGTAGAGGTAAGGTCCTCAGCACTAAGCTGGCGCAGCCTTCGCACCCGCCCACGTCGACATGGAGCACCTTAATTTTCCTTTCAGCCACCTCACTTCACCTCCAACCTAATCACGTGTGTTGTGCACGGGACGCATGGGTCAAACACCCTAGGGACGGCGTCCGCGGCTTCCTCCGGGATCCCCACGGCTGCCTCCTCTATCACTGGTATGAGGAATTCCGTGGGGACTATTATTGAGTAGCTCTCCACCCTCCCGTCCCTACCGAGCTTAACCCTATGTATGAGGGTTCCTCGGGGCGCTTCGTATACGCCGACGCCCTCACCCTGCCTGTAAATCACTGCCTCTACGCGGGTAGGGGCCCTTATGTTCACCTCGCTGAGTAAGTTTAGGATCCTCTCTAAGGCT
>JALWZB010000034.1 GCA_027002995.1 Desulfurococcales archaeon | reverse complement strand
CGAACGGATCCGGGAAAACCACACTGTTCAACGTGGTTACTGGGTTCTACGTACCTACGCGTGGCGAGGTGTGGTACGCTGGGGAGAGGATAGACGGGCTGAACCCCAATGAAGTGTTCCTGAAGGGACTCGTGAGAACCTTCCAGATCCCTAGGCTGTTCCCCTCACTAACCGTGCTTGAGAACGTCCTGCTGACCCCGCCGAGGCAGGTGGGTGAGAGGGTGTTGACAGCCCCATTCAGGAGTAAATGGGGGGAGCAGGAGAAGGAGCTTGCTAGGAAAGCGGTAGCGCTCCTTAGGAAGTTTGGCTTAGGCGAGTATGTGAGGGCTAGGGTGTCGGAACTCTCTGCTGCCCACATGAAAATGATTGAGACTATTAGGGGGTTGATAACGGATGCGAGGGTCTACCTACTGGACGAGCCGGCTGCGGGTGTCGCGTACACTACTGCAAGGGAATTATTCACATTCATAAGGAGGTTGAGGGATGAGGAGGGCTTAACCTTCTTCATCATCGAGCACAGGTTGGAGGTGCTCATGGACTTCGTTGACTACGTCTACGTCCTTCACAACGGCAGACTGCTCTCCGAGGGCAAGCCTGACGAGGTAATGAGTGACCCCAAAGTAATTGAGGCCTACATAGGGAGGTGAGAGGCATGAGCAGGCAGGGAGCCCCGATACTTGAGGTGAGGGACCTCAGGTCCGGCTACGGGAAGATGGAGGTGCTTCATGGAATTGACCTGGTGGTTAGGGAAGGTGAGGTAGTGGCTGTTCTCGGACCTAATGGTGCCGGCAAGACAACGTTGCTTAACAGCATATTCGGGATAGCCACGATACACTCGGGTCAAGTCATCCTTGCAGGTAAGGACGTGACGGGGTTGAAGCCTCACCAGATAGTGCGGTTGGGTGTAGGGTACGCACCCCAAACAAATAACGTGTTCCCTGAACTCACAGTAGAGGATAACCTAGTGATGGGGGCGTACATGCGTGGCAGGGACCCAAGCATTAAGGACGACATCAAGGAGATGTTCAAGCTATTCCCAGAAATAGCTAGGAGGAGGAACCAGAAGGCAAAGACTCTGAGCGGCGGGGAGAGGCAGATGCTGGCCGTTGCTAGGGCACTCATGTCTAGGCCGAAGCTCCTCCTCCTAGACGAGCCGACTGCCGGGCTAGCGCCTAAGGCTGCGAGCACCTTAATGCGGAAGATTGAAGAGATAAGGGATATGGGCGTAACCATACTCCTCGTGGAGCAGAACGTAGCTAAGGCATTGAGCGTTGCTGACAGAGGCTACGTACTCGTGGGTGGGCGCATAGTCAAGGAGGCATCAGCAGAGGAACTAAGAAACATTGAGATGGAGAAACTGTTCTTCCTGGGAGGGGAGTGAGTTCTTCCCGCTAATGGCCTTGAACAACAGTCTTAATTTTTAACTCTGTGTAAACCCATTAATCAGGTGAGCAACTGAATGGTTAAGCTGGCAATAGTGGTTTCGGAGTTCAACTACGACGTGACCTACTTGATGCTTCAGAAGGCTATTAACCACGCTAAGTTCCTCGGCGCGGAAGTCACGCATGTCGTTAAGGTACCTGGAGCGTTTGAGGTGCCTATCGCGGTGAAGAAGCTTCTCGATAAGGGTGACGTCGACGCCGTAGTGACTATAGGGGCGGTGATTCAGGGGGCGACGAAGCACGATGAGCTTGTCGCTGGGCAGACCGCTAGGAAGTTAATGGACCTCGCGCTCGAGTACGGTAAGCCGGTGACGCTCGGCATAATAGGGCCTGGCGCGTCGAGAATGCAGGCGCTTGAGAGGGTTGAGGACTACGCTAGGCGCGCGGTTGAGGCGGCCGTCAAGATGGTGCGTAGGCTAAGGGCCGTTGACGAACTAAGGTATGAGGGTGAGACCCTAGTCATAGAGTGATACAGCACCAACTAAGTAATAGTGTTCCCCAGCCAACTATGTTCCCGGCAAGTGAGGAGTCATGGTACTTGTAGGGACGGTGGCATTCGAGGGGTACAGGGAGTGGACGGAGTCCTTAGGTCCTGATAGGGAGTGGTTCATACAGCTCGTGCAAGCTAGGACATACCAGGTGATTCAGTCCTTCACCGCTGAGCACGACGGCATGGCCTTACCCCTAAGGTACGATATCCAGCTGGTGCTCCTGCCAAGCAACGTTAATCCGGAGGCATTCATTAATGGCGTTAAGGAAGCCCTCAAACCATACAGCCCCACGCCCGTCCGGGTAGCGTTGCTCTGCGGTGAGATACCCTCAGTGCTCAGTAAGGCACGCAAGTACTTAGAGTTAGGCGACTATTACGAGGAATGCGTGCCTAGGGAGATCGCGGTAGCGCATGCTGACCTGAACTACTTCTCGCACATGACCTCTAAGGACGGACCCTACTCAGCGTATGTTGAGGTGATGAGGCTCGTTAACACTTACGTAGAGTCCCTCGCAGAAGTTGCTATAGTTCAGTACTTAGGCGGTGACAACCTAGTCGCGATTACCGAGCCCTCAAACTTGGATGCAGTCATACAGGAGCTCATTAAGCCGAACCACATTAAGGTGGGGATCGGGATCTCGCGCATACCTAGGAAGGCATTCTCAGCCGCGGCAACAGCCTTAACAAGGATTAGGGAGGGTGGTAGGAGGATCAAGTACCTTGTGCTAAAGGAGGAGTAAGGATCGCTCGAAGATAACGCCCTTAAGCGGCACGCATTTTAACGCGATTAAGACTTTCCGTTTCCCGTCCTAGGTCGTTGTAGGTCTTGCTAGGACGGGTTGTGCCTCAACCTCCACGCTTCATTATTGGTCACTGACCACTCTACGTGGGGATCATAAGCACCCTTCAGGGCGAACGGTACGCGCCCCACACCTAAGGATCGTCCCAAAACATAATAGCCCTCAAAAACTCATAAAAACCTTTATTTCAAAAACTGCTGACTACCTTAGTGTGATGCGTGGTGTTCAGCCTGATAGTGACGCATGAGCCGGGCGTAGATAATTACCGTTGGGCTAGGAATCAGTTAAGGCAAATAGTTGGCACTAAATTAAGGTATGTTTCTTCCTACCAGTCAGTAATTCTTTACGACCTAGATGAGGACCCGCATGAGGTCGCTAGGGAGATAAGGGAGGCGCTGAAGGGCGTTGGGACGCCTATCATAAGGGTCATACCTGTGGATTACGTTACGGATCCTTACATAAACGACGTTGTGGAGGTGGTTAAAGAGAGCATAGCCCCCAAAATACCTGAGGGAACGAAGTTCCGCGTGACCCTTGAGGGACACCTCTATGCGGTGAGGGAGGACGGTTCTAGAGTGAGGATGCACACCATAGACGCAGTCAGGGAGATAGCGAAGTACATTGACAGGCCAGTGGATCTCGAGAACCCTGAGTTAATAGTGCTTGTTAAGGTCGTTAAGTACATGCGTGGAAGGAGGAAGGCCGGCATATCCTTGCTTAAGCCCGAGGAGTTGAGGAGGGTCTCCGTATGAGGAGGCTCTTCGGAACCGCCGGTATTAGGGGTAGGTACTTAGAGGAGGTCTCACCCCACCTAGCCGTTGAGGTGGGGATGGCGCTAGCAACCTACGTGAAGGCGTCTAAGGTAGTGATTGGTGGGGACGGCAGGCTAACGACACCCGTTCTCAAGCTAGCCGCGGCGGTAGGCGCCATGACTGTAGGCGCTAACGCAATTGATGTGGGGTTAGTCCCGCTCCCCACCCTAGCTTGGTCCGTGAGGAAGTACGGGAGCGACGGAGGCATATACATTACAGCGTCACATAACCCACCAACAGACAACGGAATAAAGGTATTCACCGCTAAGGGAATGGAGTTCCCTGAGAGCGATGAGAGAGAATTAGAAAAGATAATTCGCGAGAAATCCTGGAGGCTCGCTGATTGGGACTCCGTAGGTAAGTATGAGGCAAGGCTAGGCGCGCTGGAGGACTACGTAGAGGAAGTGAGTTCTAAGGTGATGCCAGCTAAGGTCAGGAGGAGACCTAAGGTACTAGTAGACACGGCTAACGGCGCCCCCTCCCTAGCCACACCCAACGTATTGAGGAGCATAGGTGCGGACGTCGTAACGCTGAACGCCAACGTTGACGGGAGATTCCCCGGCAGGACGCCTGAGCCGAGACCGGACGTGCTGGAGCCCTTCCTCCCCGTCGCTAAGGATGTGGGCGCTCACGTCTTCCTCGCACAGGACGGTGACGGAGATAGGTTAGCCGTCCTTGACCCAGCTAAGGGCTTCATAAAGCAGGATAGGATCATAGCGTTAATAGCCAAGAGGAAGCTCGAGGAGAAGAAAGGAACTATTGTCGTGTCCATAGATGTCGGTAATGCCGTGAGGGACGTCGTCGAAGAGCTTGGCGGCAAGCTCTACGTGGTGAAGCTAGGGAAAACGCATGAGGGCCTGCTGAAGAACCCTGACACTTTAATAGCTGCTGAGCCGTGGAAGCTCATCGACCCATCCTGGGGGCCTTGGATTGACGGGATCTACCAGGCCGGACTAATAGTTAAGTGGATGGCTGAGGAAGGTAAGGACATAAGCGAGTTGATGAGTGAAGTTCCCAACTACCCTCAGGCCAGGTACTCGCTCAAGATGCCTAAGCACGTGCGTGACCAGGTCTTCGAGACAATGAAGGACGAGCTCCTGAGAATGGCTGGAGAGGACTCCGAAATAATAACGATCGACGGGTTAAGGGTGAATTTCCCGGACAGGTCATGGCTACTCATAAGGAAGTCCGGCACGGAGCCTAAGATAAGGATCTACGGTGAGGCCGAGAGCCCGCAGACACTAGAAGCTATGATCAACAAACTCGTCCGCACTGCCACATCAACCCTCAGGAAGTTAGGTGTAAAAGAGGTTAAAGTGGAAGGCAAGATAATCCCTTAAAGCAAGGGAAAAGTTCGTGAAAACAAAGCAAGTAGTTTTGCGCCTCACAAAAACAGAGTTCTGACCACCACGTTAGAAGTTCTCGGCAGTGGCCTCCGACTCGCCACTCTTTGCGGCAGTGGGGACGGCGGGTAGAGCTGGGAACGTCTCCTTCATGCGCTGCTCCGCTATCACCTTCGCCTCCTCTAACACCTTCCTTGCCTCCGGGCTTGTGTAAATCGATGACGGACCTATCCCTAGCATCTCACCCGCTTCCATCACGGTCTCCTGGAGTATGTCGTGAACCTCACCAAGCTCAATACCTATCTCGGGGAGCACACCTCTTATCGCTGCCCTTATGTCCTTAACCACGCCCACGACGGGACCCAGCATGGCGGCGATATCGCCTATCTCCCTTATGGACTCGATCCTCAGTGATATCTGCTCTAAGGCTACCTGCACCATCAGTAGGGACTTAGCCACCTTCCTTAACTCCGCCACCTCATTAGCATACATGGACGCCCTAGCCATGTCCTTACTTATGAGGGCGTCCACAACCCTCTCAAACAGGTCCTTATCCCTAGCCTTAAGCCTCTCCAAGTACACCTCAAGCCTCCTAACCATTGAGTTAATCTTGTAGTGAGCCATCGCTAGCCTCATCCTGAGGGGCTTCTCCCTCGTGAACGCGCTCTTAATTATCTGCCCAACAGTTTTCTCCTTCCCCTTCCAAGCCTTCTCGAAGTCCTTAAAGCTGGACATGGGCTTACACACCGATAACAGACTCCCCACGCAGATTTACTTAAAAAGGAAGAACCCAAACCCAGACCCGCATCGCAGACAACAGGCATGACTAGAACCTATCGACTCAAGAAAACTTTCACAAAACCCATGTGGAGTGCGCATGAATTTAAGCAACCACACCTGAAACGTCAGTCAATCTTTTAATTTACTGACTTACAATATATTATTGTAGGGGTGAGTTAAAGTGAAGACCCTAAGGAAAGGTATATCCCCAATAATCGCGACAGTCCTCCTAATACTAATAGCTATAGCGGCAGGAATAGTAATCTATGCATTCGCAACGGGCTGGATAGGAGGCAGGCTAAACCAAGGGTCAGGACCGCAAGCAGTACTAGTGGTGGAGACAGGGTACTGGAATTCCACTAACAGTAGCTTCGTACTATACGTCAGAAATGACGGAGGCGCTCCGGCCAACATCACAAGAGCCTACATTACGGATCCTGACGGAAATGTGTACTACGTGGATACTCCATACATAACATCTAACTTCGTGAACCCGTCAATAAACCCAGGCAAGGGTGTAATCATAACACCTGGAAATGTTAATAAAACAGTAATTTACTACCCGTCATCGCTAACTGTTCAGAGGGGATATGCATATAAGGTAACGTTAATATCCTCCGACGGTGCTGAGGTAACGTATACTGTCAGGGCATAAAGTCTAGGAATACACCCTTTTTAAACATGGGTACCTGGATACGGCGTTACTTTTATCATTCCGTCTATCGAATTACGTCATTCCCTCTCAGCGGTGGGGTAATTTTGTTTAAGGCTAACTCATTAATTTATGTAGTAGGGTTAATCTATGTAGGTGGATGGGGTGCTTGTTAGGGAGGAAGTGACTAACGAAGAGGCTGGCGGGGAGGAGGTTGTCGAAGAGTATGAGGTGGATGATTATACTAAGGTGAGGATAGTTAAGTCTCCTACCTCCACCTCCTTTGGCGGGTCACTTCAGTACGTTGTTGACACGCCACAACCTAACGAGGCTGAGAAGGAGGTTCTAGAGTTTGTTAGGCGTTGGTTTATTGAGGAGTACTCCAAGCCTGAGCTCGATATTGAGAAGATGGCTATGGTTATTGAGGAGGCGATAGAGAAGTTCGCCCCGAAGATCCTTAGGAAGAAGCTTAGGCTTAAGCGTAAGGGGAGGGTGGATGAGTCCATAATTAACCGTATTAAGTACATGGCTAGAAGGGATATCGTTGGTTTCGGTAAGCTCGAGCCGATGCTTAAGGATCCTAACATTGAGGATATTCACGTCCTCGGCATAGGTAAGCCTGTCTTCGTGTGGCATAGGATGTACGAGAACCTCCCGACGAACGTGTTCTTTATTGATCCTGAGGATCTTGAGAGGCACCTACAGAAGATGATGTTGACTACTGGTAAGTTTGTTAGCTTAAGCCGCCCGATAGTTGACGGTACATTACCTATGGGGTATAGGATCAATGTTGTCCACTCGGTCATCTCTGAGTTAGGTACCGCAATCACCATCAGGAAGTATAAGGAGATTCCGTTCACCGTCATAGACCTGGTTAGGTTCGGCACCCTAACACCGGAGCTTGTCGGGTTCCTGTGGGTCGCCATGGAGAATAAGCGCTCGGTATTCATAGTTGGTGAGACCGCTGCCGGCAAGACAACGTTACTTAACGCTGTGGCGACCCTAATACCCCTGAACATGAAAGTAGTGGTTATTGAGGAAGTCAGGGAGATTAGGCTACCCCACCCTAACTCAGTATTCATGGTTACTAGGGAAGGTGTTGAAACCCTAGGTAAGGTGACGCTCTACGACCTAGTTAAGACGTCACTCAGACAGAGGCCCGACTACATAATCGTTGGTGAGGTTAGGGGTGAGGAGGCGTACGTGCTTCTCCAAGCCATCTCCTTAGGGCATGGCGGCCTGGGCACGATGCATGCTGAGGGTGTTGAGGCGGCTGTTAGGCGTTTAATGGCGCCACCCATGAACATCCCCCCATACCTGATGCAGTTGCTTGACGTCATAGTCCACATCTCTAAG
>JALWZB010000033.1 GCA_027002995.1 Desulfurococcales archaeon | reverse complement strand
CATCACACCACCACGCACGACTAATGGATTAGGGATGCCTTAAAATACTTGCCGACCGTGTCTGTGACGGTGCCTCGGTGGCGGGCCGTACGGACCCATTGAAGGTGCCCTCCCGGCGAGTTGATCAAGTATGAGTTTCGCGGCGTCCCGAACCCTCATTCCCGGCGGCACTATTACGGGCTTCATGCCTAGGGTTGAGAGCATTGCTGAGGCGTTGGGGCCGAACGCCGGCCCTGCGACGACCTCGCATCCCTCCTCAGCCAGCATCTTGGTTACACGGACACCGGCGCCCCCGCCGTAGGTTAAGGCTGTGTTTCTGATTGTCTTGACGTGTCTTACCTCACCTGACTCGCTTATGTCCACGATTACGAAGGCTGGTGCCCTACCGAAACGTGAAGCAGTTATCGCGTCTAGGCCCTCGCCCTGTTCTACGGCTATACCCACCCGAACCATTGCCGAGCACCTTGACTTTTCGATTAGTCTTAATTATCTCTACCGAAAACGCCTTATTAGCTTGACGTTCATATGTGCGGTTAACTTACTGGGAAGGCGGTATTATCTCCGGCACGTAGGGCTGTGGGTTGGCGGGTACGTGCTTAAGCCGCCATGAGTTCCAGTTCCTAATCACGCGCTCTATGATCCTACCCACGACGTCCCTCACCGCGGCTGCCGCTGGGGAATCGGGGTACGCTTGAGTTACGGGGGAGAGCCTAGCTACCGCCTTAGGTACGGTGTCGTCGTAGGGTATGCTCCCTAGGAAATCAATGTTTTCCTTAATAGCGTACTCGATTATCTTAGCTTCCATGGACTCACTCAGCCCTGCCTTGTTAACCACTAGGGCGGCAGGAAGGCCGAAGTGCTTAACCACCCTATGAACCCTCATGAGGTCCTCCAGCGATGCGGGGGTAGGCTCAGCAACTAAGATAGCTGCCGACGCGCCCGCTAGTGACGCTATTACCTGGCAACCTATGCCTGCCGCCGCGTCAACAACGTATATCTCGGTGTCGTTACCCCAGAGCCTCCTCGCTAGGGTCTTAACCTCCGTCACTAGCTTGCCGGAGTTTGGGCGTCCGGGGATGAGCTTAGCCCCAGCGATACGTACCTTACCTACTCGAGTGGTCCCTGCCCGTATCTTCCCTGAGGACACCTTAATCCTGGTTATTGCCTTCACTGGGCACACTAGGGAGCAGGTTGCGCACCCTTCGCAGAGGAGTTCGTTGACCCTGTATTTGCCGGTTCCCTTATCCTTGAGTATCGCCTTGTATAGGCAGGCCTCCGCGCACGCCCCGCATCCCACGCACTTAATGTCGTCTATCCTCGCCACCCACCCCTCATAGTAGTCCTCCTCAACGCTCCATTCAGCACCTCCTAACACTAGGTGGAGGTTCGGCGCGTCAGCATCCGCGTCAACCGCGGTCACCTTAACGCCTAGTTCCTTAAGCCTCAGGACTAATTCCGCTGAGATTAGGGTCTTACCGACGCCCCCCTTCCCCGAAGCTATTACTACCTCGATCAAGTATCACGCACCCCGCACGAAAGCTATTGAGGCGACGGCGCTTGCGAGAGCCCTTAACTCCTGCCCTGCCGCGCTTCCCTCCCTTAACACCAGCGGCTTTCCACCCACGTACGCATGAACTACTTCATCACTGTACGGAACCCTAGCAACGACCGGTACCCCGTACCTACCCACAACCCCGGCAACGATGTTCTCAGGCGCTAACCCATGCTTATTTACGACCACCCACGTCCGCACACCTAGCTTGGACGTTAGCTTAAGTATCGCGTCTAGGTCGTGAGCGCCTAGCGGTGTGGGTTCAGTTACCGCGAGCACCAAGTCAGCCGTGCTTAAAGCCTGAGACACTGCTATCCCGGTTCCAGCCGCTGTGTCGATCACAAGGAAGTCCGCACTCTCCTCACTAGCTAAGCTGATGGCTTCTTCCCTAGCAGCTATTACTGCCGGGGCGACATGCTCCTCACCCTCCCTCAATCTCCCGGAGACGAGCGTTAAAGTGATATCACCAAAACGTGCCTTACCCGCACTCACCTCACCTATCACCCTCCACCCCATACGAATGGCGCCGAACCTACATGCGTGGAAACACGCCCCGCACCCGCTACACAGCCTTGGTATCAGGAAGGGCTTACCGCCTCTAACACTAATTAACGCCCCCGTATCACAGACGCTCGTACATGCCCCGCACGCAACACACTTACCGTAATCTATGAAGGGAATTGGAACCTTAATGGG
>JALWZB010000032.1 GCA_027002995.1 Desulfurococcales archaeon | reverse complement strand
TAAGGGCCTGCCCTTCGTTAAGGCATTATGCCCTAACGTGTTCTTAGGCGGTATGGACGCGTTAATTAGGAAGTTCCTTTACGAGCTTGATTTAAGGCACCCCGGCGTTAAGTTAAGGTTCATGAGGTCGCTGGCTAGGATGGTAACAAGGTACGGCGTTAATCAGGCACGAACTCAGGCTGAATTAACTCGGTGTAAGTATTGTGGTCTCCCATCAAGGAGTGACGTATGTGGCTTCTGCAGGTTAACGGAGAGGGTCTTAGGCTCGCCTGCCGGGCCCGTGGTGCGTGAGGCGCTGAGGGATGTTAGAGCCTCCTCACACTAAGTAACTCTACCTTAATGTCCATTCCATTAATCCTCGCCAACGCATAGAACCCTTTATAGTTTGGGCCAGGATTGACGAGCACGGTCTTACCTAAGTAATCAACGTTCCTGGACTCATGGATATGTCCGCTAACGACTAGGAGGGGCTTACGCACCTCAATCAATGTTCTTAGCGCTTTCGACCCAACGTGCTCCCCAGTATACATTATATCCAGCTTTGTCCCGTATGGTGGTGTATGGGTAAGTAGGAGCCATGAGTAAGGGGCTAAGCCGCTCCCGTACTCCCTTAGGATGGAGTTGATGAATCGCTCAAATTCGTTGTCGGTGAGTTTCGTGACTCTCCAGAAGCTGAACCCCATCCCTCCACCGATCCCTACGACTATGTACTTGCCTAAGGTACTCGTGGAGGCGTGTAATACACTAACGTTGCCGTACCTAGCGTTGAGTAGGGCTGGCGGGTCTACATTGCCCGGAACTACGAATGCTGTAATGTTTTTCTGCTTACAGTACTTTGATAATATACTTAATACGTAATCCCATTTAAGACCAGCATATGACGATACATCACCCGCAACAAGTACTGCGTCAACCTCCTTAACCTCTTTTAACGTTCTCTCGAGGGTCGAGGTCCTACCGTGTATGTCTGAAAGTAATAGTAGCTTCACGCTTAACACCAACCTTAAGGTGCGAACTCGCTTTATTATACTGCGCGATTAACGTAGCGAACCTTTTTGCTTGCAAATACCTAAGGAATTAGTGGGTGATTACGCGTTGAGCGAGAGGTACGTCCTCGTAACTGGAGGGTCCAGAGGTATTGGCAGGGCAATAGTGCTTCGTTTCGCTGAGCCGGGAACGCATATTGCGTTAACGTACCGTAGTAGCGAGGAGGAGGCTCAGAGGACGGCGGAGGAAGCCCTCAGAAAGGGGGCTACGGAGGCGGTAGTGCTTAGAATGGATGTTGCCGACCCGGAAAGTGTGAGCGTAGCATACAGGGAGCTAAGCAAGAGGTTCCCGCGCCTAGACGTGTTGGTGAACAACGCAGGCATAATTAGCTGGGAGGGAATAAGGGAGGAAACACTGGAAAGTTGGGAGAAGGTTATTCGAGTTGATCTAACGGGAGTGTTCCTAGTAACTAAGACGTTCCTACCGTTACTCGAGAAGAGCGAGTCAGCAGCGATAGTCAATATCTCAAGCATCGTAGGGCAGACAGCAGGCATAGCGGGCATAGCGTACCACGCGGCGAAGGCAGGGGTGATAGGGTTGACTAGGAAGCTAGCCTTAGAACTAGCCCCCAAGGTAAGGGTGAACGCGGTCGCGCCCAGCATAATTGAGACGGACTTGGTCAAGAAGGTGCTCGACACGCCAGAGAAGAGGGAACGTGCGGCGTCGCTCCACCCTCTAAAGAGGATCGGTCGCCCAGAAGACGTTGCTGAAGTAGTTTACTTCCTCGCCAGCCCAGCAGCGTCATTCATAACTGGACAGACAATCGGAGTTAACGGCGGACGCCTAATGTGTTGAGGAGCGTCATGAATAATCGTGTAGACCTTAAAAACGAGGGTTTTCCTCTTCCCCAGCACCTTAAAAGTGTTTAGAAAGATGTTCGTTGCATGTACTTTGCCCACTCACTTCTGTACCTCATGACCCTGGAGTCCGTGGACAGTGCCGCCAGCACCTCAGGACTCCTCTTAAGGGATATGAGTACGGTTTTCTCACCACCGCTAAAGTGTGTAGCCCTAATACCGGGTTTAACGTCAACCAGCCCAGCATCCTTAAGCTTCCCCACGGCCTCCTCAAGCACTTCCTTCCCCACAGGCTCCTCACCCAAGGTTCTCACGAAGCCCTCATACTCACCGATTAACTCCGGCATCCAGAGGGCGCCGGAGAACAGGAAGAGCGTTCTGAGGACATCACCCATTACCTTCTCAA
>JALWZB010000031.1 GCA_027002995.1 Desulfurococcales archaeon | reverse complement strand
GTCATTAGCCCTCTTCCTGAGTAACTCCTTTACTTTCCGAACTTCATCCTTAACGCTCTTGAACTGAGCCTCTAGCCTTGTCTTTATTTCCTCGTAGGCGTGACCAGGTATGCTTCCTTTCCTGTAAAGTTCCTCAACGGCTCGAATCCTCTTCCTTACTCTGTCAAGCTTATTCTCCGTGGTTATTGCCTTAACCTTCCACTCTGCCAGAACTATGACTCCGTCAGGAGTGAGCTTAATCCTGTCGGAGCTTATCCTCTCTAGGCTGAAATCATTTAAGGCAATCTCAATGGATTCAACATTGCCTGATACGTCAGTAAATGCTGTGAGGATCTTACCCATAATCCTGCCATACTCATCTTTTACGTTTTGACCCATGAACTTTTCAATCTGATCAATAGTGACGACCATACTCCACACCACGTTTAAGGTCTCGGTCTATGTTATGCTTAAAAAGCCTACAACTCAACAAGACGTAATCCCTTACTAGGACTTGAAGCAACGTAATGAGCAGAATTAATAACTAAGCCAACACCTAAACAACGGTGAAAGTAAATGGAATACGACATCGTGCACGTGAAAGGACTGCAGGTACTTGACTCCCGCGGCAACCCCACCGTGGAGGCCCTCGTGATCACGGAAGGAGGAGGTTACGGCAGAGCCATAGCACCGGCCGGCGCTTCTAAAGGTAAGCTCGAGGCTGTGGACCTTAGAGACGGAGGAAAAGCTTACGGGGGAATGGGTGTCTCCAAGGCCGTAGAATCAATCAATAAGTATATAGCACCAGCAATCCTCGGGATGGATTCCTCCGACTTTAGGGAGGTTGACCGCAAGATAATTGAGGTTGACGGGACACCCAACAAATCGAGACTCGGAGGTAATGCATGCGTGGCAACTTCATTAGCGGTCATAAAGGCAGCCGCCGATACTGCTGGAATACCGCTTTTCGAGTTCCTGGGGGGAAGAAGGGCTAGAACCCTGCCCGTACCTCTAATGAACGTCATTAATGGCGGTGCTCACGCGGGCAATAAATTAAGCATTCAGGAATTCATGATAGTCCCGGCCGGTGCTGACATGTTTAGTGACGCTATACGCATAGCTGTTGAGGTGTATAAGTCGCTAAAATCATACTTAAAGGAGAGGTACGGCCCCTCTGCAATTAATGTCGGAGATGAGGGTGGGTTCGCACCTCCGTTAGAGCTTACTAGGGACGCGCTGAACGCGCTCTCAGAGGCAATTAGGAGAGCTGGGTACACTCCCGGTAATGAAGTGCTGTTAGCCATGGATGCTGCGGCGTCACACTTCTACAGAGGGAACCAAACTTACGAAATAGATGGGAAGAAGCTTAGCAGTGCTGAATTAATCGACTACTATGCTGCGCTGGTTGATGAGTATCCGCTAGTACTCCTAGAAGATCCCTTCGCCGAGGATGATCCCGAACCGTTCAAGGAGTTGAGGGCGAAGCTTGCTGGGAAAGTGATTATCATAGGTGATGATATCATAGTGACGCGTAGGGATCTTGCGGAGAAATACTTTGCTGGCGGATATATTGATGGCGCAATAATAAAGGTCAACCAGGTAGGTACGTTCACTGAGGCTGAAGACACCATAAGGTACCTACTGGGTTCCGGAGGTAAGGCCGTGATAAGTCATAGATCAGGAGAGAGTGAAGACACTACAATAGCACACATAGTAGTCGCATACGAGACAGGCCTAATAAAGACAGGCGCACCAGCGCGTGGAGAAAGGACGGCTAAGTATAATGAGCTACTCAGGATCGAGGACTACCTAGGCAGTGAAGCTATATTCGCGGGTAAAAAGGTGTTTTTAAGGTAGGACCACAGCTATCCCTATTAATGCGAACCCTAGCGCCAGCAATAATAGCGAGAATTCTTTTATCTTCATTGACGAGATCATCTTTATGAGCTTAATGGATCCCGCTATTCCATACCCTATCGCGACAACTACTATTAGTGCGAAACCTATTACTGCGAGCCACTGAGCCATGCCGTTCACATTAGCCGACGTTATTGAGGACCATAAGTTGTAGAGTACCTCTACGCCCATACCACCACCACTCTTAAGGCTTCCAGCCCGCCTTACTTAAAAGACGTAAGGTTTTTACTCCGCCATTCCTTACTACCAGCAAGGAATGATGAAGGTTAAAAGCGATGAGCGAATGATTAGAGGCTGGGTTCTGACCAACTCACCTATTCGGGGTCGTGACGCGGAAATCCTAAAAACTTGGGTCAAGTAAAAGTAGTTGAGGTGAGAGTGTGGCTAAATGCCCTAGTTGTGGGACAGAGGTGCAACCCGAGCGGACATGGCAACTTGTCGCACCACTGCCTGACGCTGAAGGGAGGATAACAATTACGGTTATGGGTTCTTTTAGGTGCCCCAAGTGCGGTTATTCATGGCGTGGAAAGGTCTCAACATTAAAGGTGGGGCCGGAGGGTGAGGTTGAGGTAGTTGGAGGTAAGGCGAGGCGTAGACGGCGAAAGAGGAGGGAGAAAACCGAGGAGAGCTCGGGCGGAACAGTAATTGAGGTTGACTTATCCGACATTTACGAAGAGGAGCGAATCTAATGAAGCTTAAGAGTTTAGGTCTAATCGCTGAGGTAATCATAGCTGCTCTGATATTTACCTTACTTCTCCTTAATCTTACCGGAAACATCATGTTCGCCGTTGTTGAAGGGAAGTCCATGGAACCGTTACTTCAGACTGGCGACTTAGTACTGGTCGTTAAGGTACCGCCTAATGACATTCATGTTGGAGACATCGTAGTGTACAAACGGCCTGGTGGGGAATTAGTTATACATAGGGTACTGAAGATAGAAAAAGTTGGCAACGAATACATGTACTTCATAAAAGGCGACAATAACCCATTACCTGATGGTGATATCCCATATAGCTGGATACTCGGTAAGGTCGCAGGCATCGATGGAAATGTGTTCAAGGTACCCGTATTGGGTTACTTAACTTTGGGACTTAAATCCATTCTCAGTAAGTAATTTTATCACATCCTTGCAAAAACTACCTACGGACGAAAGCTTCTTTAACGAAGCAATGTATTCATCGAAGCTCAGACCAGCTCGCTCACGCCAAACCCTATACTTCGTCATTATGTTCCTATACGCCCGCCAGTGAAGTTCACAGAGAGAGAATCCTCCCACGACGTATCGTCCATACCTTCCGCAAACAGCGCATTTAACGTCATGCCCTTCCTCAGCAAGCTTTCTCAATTCACCTATGTCGTTCGAAGCTATCATCTCCTTGACCTTAAGTAATCTAGGTTTCAGGAATTCCTTAGCATCATCCACTACTTTCTGCCGGCTTATCTCACCTTTCCTGACACGCTCTATCTTCTCTTCAAAGTCACGTGTTAAGTTAACTTCCGTTAATTCCTTAAACAGCTTAAGTAGCATGAAGGCAGTCTTAATCCCTAACTCCGTAACTACTATTCCAGCACTGGTTGATTTCAGGTAGCCCCTCTGAAAGAGTGTTTCTATTATTTCGGCCCTAGTAGCCTCCGTCCCTATGCCCACTGATTCCATCCATCTCAGTAGTGATGCCTTCGTGTATAATCTAGGGGGTTTCGAGTATGTTCGGACAACGCTTACGCGTTCCACCTCGATGCAGTCACCTTCCTTTAACTCAGGGACGCTGGATTCCTTCACGTTCACGTACTTGTAGACGCTCAACCATCCCGGCCTAATCACTCTCTGTCCTATTAAGGCGAATGACATATTACCCAGTGACTCGGCTGAAAACACGTAACGGACTGACGCAACCTCAGCAGCATCATAGAATGTAGCAAGGTACCTCCTTACAATCATTTCATAGATGTTCCACTCCTTAATTTTCAGCTTCTTCTTGGGTAGATAACCCGTAGGGTATATTGCTGGATGAGCTGGGTCCTCTCTCTTCCCTTGTACAGGTCTTAACTTATCTTTAGCTAGAATTTTCTCACAGAATGTTGACATGCCTTGCAACCTACTCAGCGACCTTATTATGCGCCTATTATCTAGTGTTGGGGGGAGCTTCTGTGAATTGGTTCTTGGGTAACTTATTAGGGATTCTAAGTACAGATTCTCAGCAATCCTTAATGTTTCTGCAGGAGAGATTCCGAGGACCCTCGATGCCTCCATCTGTAGGTCGGGGAGGTTGAAGGGTGGGGGAGGGTTTAATTTCCTTACTGTTTTTTCCACTTTCCGTACTTTCAAGTATTTCGCGTTCTTCACCTTAAGGGCTATCTCCCTAGCTTTCACTTTAGTTACGGGGCTTGGGAAAAGGTTCTCCAGCTTGTACCTCTTACCATTGATCTTTACAGTTACTGAAACGTTGAATGATATGTCGGGTACGAACGTCTCCCTCTCCACGTACCTGTTGAGGACCTCGACCAGTGTTGGTGTTTGAACTCTTCCCGCACTAAGTATGAGGAATCTTCCTGAGATAGCTTTGTAGAAGTCCATGAGTGCTCTGCTGACATTTATTCCCCATAACCAGTCAAGCTCATGACGACAGAGCCCGGCTTCCACCATATCAACATCCAGTGACGTGAGGTTCTTGAATGCGGTTAGTAACTCCTCCCTGGTTAAGGAGGAGAACTTCGCCCTCTTTGCGTATGTTGTGTTTCCAAAGTGCTTAATTATTAGGTAACCTATTACTGAGCCCTCTATGTCATAGTCGCACGCGTTAACGTAGTCACGGGCGTTCTTGAAGAGCTTTGAGAGTGCTGAGTAAAACTTCCTTAGAAATGACGATCCCCTCTCTGCCTCCCACCTTGGTACCCAGCGGTACTCAAATACGGGATACCCGCGACCCTCAGACTTTAATGAGAAAAGATGGCCAGCTGATGACGCTACTACATAGTACCTTCCTTGAAAATAGCCATACCAGAACGGAACACCTGATAACGTTGCTTTCCTCTTGAGCCCTAAGGCAGCAGCAATCTTTGAGGCCGCCCTGGGCTTCTCTGCAATTACCAACGTATAGCCTGGTCTAAGCTTCAAATTAGGCATTTTTACCAGCCTCACAGGGAGGCTGGAACAGGAATGGGGACTGTTAGTATTAGCAACACAACATATGTCAAACCTATTAGAAGTTTATCATGCTTCTCTAACTTGGATAGCGTGTTCGCCGAGCCGTAGTGAGGTCTTAATCCCGTGAGCATGAACGCTATGACTGCGAAGAACCCCAGCCAACTTAACTGGTACGCTACGAAGGACATAGATACAAGCGATAACGTGGATATCAGGGAGAAGATTCTGTGCACCTTTACGTTGGTTAATGATCTAAAAACATGCCCCCCATCCAGCTGACCTATAGGTAATAGGTTCGCAAAGTGTATGAGCAGTATTAGGAACGCTGCATACGCTGCAGGATTCATTATAACCACTTTTTCGCCGAAAGCCGTTAGGTGCGACACCGCAAAAGATATAACGAGTGTTGCTAGCGGCACTATCTGAACAGGTGCCAAGAGTCCATGCTTCATCGCGACCCTAGCCGAGCTCAAGGAAATTGCTGGTGAAGTCACGTATGAAACAGCGAAAAATATCACTGCTAACGTTACCCCAACAAGTGGTCCAGCAATTCCTAGGTACGCTAGATCCCTCATCCTTTTTGGTAAATGACGCATCTGTATTATCGCACCGAAGGTTCCCAAAGGCGAAATCACAGGCGCAGGTATCGGCAAGGGAAAAGACGCTGGTGTTGACGTTCTTCTAGCAACGAGGAAGTGGCCCAACTCATGAGCTAGAATTGGAATTAGGACAGCTGCCGTAAAAATTAGCGCTCCTGCAACAGGGTTAAATAAGGGCACGCTCACTCCTAGGGAGTGGAGCCTATGCACAACACTGTTATACGCTATTGTCTGAATGTATCCTGTAACACCAACGGAGAATATTGTAGCAATGAATAAGACCGTGGCCATGGCCTTCTTTCGATCCTTTAATCCTCTAGGATTGAGGATTGCTCGCAGTACGAGAGTTGATCCAGTCTTAGTTAAGATCACGTAATACCCTAACTCAACCGCCTTGTCGTAAACCCTAGAAAATCCTTCCTCAAGATCTACGCCTGATTTAGGATCCACTAAGTACTCAACATAACGTCCCTGCGGATCCCGAACGTACTCTGTAAAGTCAAACAACTCACCAATCACTGCTTCAAGCTCAGCCAACCTTCCAAGCACTTCAACCTGCTTCTCCAAGACCTCCACCTTACGAGTGAATGAGCTTCGGTTTACACCTGCTTCTTAATCTTTAACGTTAGTATTAAAGCACTAGTGATCTCAGGGCAGTGTCCCAGAAGGCACTCATTTTTCATTTGGATTAAAGCTCAACGAATCCAAAAAGCTTCCTCTCAAGCTCTATTAACTTAGTGACGGGTATTAGCTCCTCTTCCCCGCTTGGTTTTTTACGAACTAAGGTTATCGGTAGTACTCCTCTCCTCAGCTCCTCCTTAGCGATCTCTATGGGATCCTTCGGTAAGTTCGTTATATCAATCAGTGGCATCGCTCCGAGATCTAACTGCAGAGCTCTAGCAGCAACTATTCGGGCCTTCTCATACCTCGTTAGTTTGAGGGGCCCCGTCCTGACCCCAGCTTGCTTAATTAGGGAAACAATTGTGCTTTTCTCCTTCATACTCAACACTACCTGATTCTACCTGATTTAGGTAATAAAGCATTATGGAAGGTGTGCGGATACCGACTCTAAAATATGTTTGGGCTTTTAATCAAAGTTGAATTTACTTGACTCTTCCTCCTCTCCGCCCTTCTTACCCTTCTCCTCCTCCTTCTTAAGTGGCATGGCAGCTATTATGTCGTCAACCTTCAGTATCGCGGCTGCCGCCTCCGTCGCTGCCTTTATTACCTGCTTCTTCACGATCACTGGATCTATTACGTGTATCTGCGTTATGTCCTCAATTACTTTACCGTTCATTACGTCGATGCCGGCGTTCAGCTTGCCCTCGCTATGGAGTCTCCTTAACTCCATCACAGCCTCCAGCGGGTCTAGACCAGCTGTCTGTGCTAGGACAGAGACTATCTCTTCTAGTGCATCAGCGAACGCTTGTATAGCTAGTTGCTCCTTGCCGCCAACTGTTTCAGCCCACTTCCTCAGCCTTAACGCTAACTCCACCTCTGCCGCTCCACCGCCCGGCACAATCTTCGGGTCCCTTAGCACGTTCCTGATTGCGTGTAGTGCGTCGTTGAAGGACCTCTCAGTGTCATCTAGCACCATATCGCTTGAGCCGCGGGCAAGGATCGTTACTGCCTTCGGGTTCTTGCAACCCTCTATGAACACCATCTTGTCGTTGCCGACGCGGCGCTCCTCCACGAGTTCTGCGTAGCCTAGGTCCTCAGGTGATAAGTCCCTTATGCTGGTGACGATCCTTCCGCCTGTGGCACGCTTGAGCTTCTCCATGTCTGATCTCTTTACTCTTCTTACTGCTAGGATTCCTTTCTTTGCTAGGAAGTGCTGTGCCACGTCGTCAATACCCTTCTGGCAAATCACGACGTTAGCACCCGTAGCAGCAATCTTCTCAACCATCTCCTTAAGCATCCTAGTTTCCTCGTCTAGGAATATCTTGATCTGCTCAGGAGACGTTATGTTTATCTTAGCCGTTATGTCAGGTTTCTCTATTTCTAGTGGTGCGTCGATTAGCGCTATCTTCGCGTTCTCAACCCTCCTAGGCATACCCGGATGCACAACCTCCTTATCCAACAC